>NZ_JAPTGA010000043.1:0-501 GCF_026891895.1 Peribacillus sp. AS_2 | reverse complement strand
TGTGTTCATAAGGTCATGGAAACAGCCATCTTTTTTCGCATGCAGTGTCGCTTTCTTGCACACATAATTAAAGCCTGTTTAAATGGTCTTGTCGTTATTTGATTTCTCTTTATATTGAATGTGATGATTTGGAGTATATTGTAACGGTTTTATATGTCATCTTTAATTTCCATTGTAATGTCATGATAAGGTGTGTATCTATTTGAAGGTGCTGATTTCTTTTTTATCAGCCGATAACAAACAAAGCATATTACAGTAATAACAAATGGACTATAAGCATATGCCATTTAATCACTCCTTAAAAGGATTGCTTACTACTTCATCTCACTATATCCCCTACTATCCCTTTGTTCAAAACAACAATCTTTACGAAAACAGCGCAAAAAATAAAAATCATTAAGGTTTTGCAAGGAAACCTTTAAATCTGTCCAACTAGTAAAAAAGGATCTTGAAGCATTCTTCACCTAACTTTAAGAAAAAGAATTATTTATTGTGAAATGT
>NZ_JAPTGA010000042.1:0-795 GCF_026891895.1 Peribacillus sp. AS_2 | reverse complement strand
ACAGGAGAACCAGGAGCCACGGGAGCCACGGGAGCCACGGGAGCCACAGGGACCACGGGAGCCATGGGAGCAACAGGCGTAACAGGAGCGACGGGAGATCCAGGAGTCACCGGAGCCACAGGAGCCACCGGCGCCACGGGAGAACAAGGTGTCACCGGAGCCACGGGAGATCCCGGAGCCATAGGAGCCACGGGAGCTGCCGGAGCGACAGGAGCCACGGGAGCCACAGGAGCGACGGGTGTCGCGGGAGCCACAGGGGCCACGGGAGTCACCGGAGCAACAGGAGCGACGGGAGCCGTTGGAGCAACAGGGGCCACGGGAGTCACCGGAGCCACAGGGGCCACGGGAGTCACGGGAGCCACAGGAGAGACAGGAGTAGCCGGAGCAACGGGATCCACGGGAGTAGCCGGAGCCACAGGAGCAACGGGATCCACGGGAGTAGCCGGAGCAACAGGAGCGACAGGAGCCGCCGGCGCCACGGGAGCGACGGGAGCAACAGGAGCCACAGGAACAACAGGGGCAACAGGAGCCACCGGAGCAACAGGAGTAACAGGAGCCGCCGGAGCAACAGGTGCCACGGGAGTAGCCGGAGCAACAGGAGCGACAGGAGCCGCCGGAGCAACAGGTGCCACGGGAGTAGCCGGAGCAACGGGAGCGACGGGAGCTGTTGGAGCAACAGGGGCCACGGGAGTCACCGGAGCAACAGGAGCGACAGGAGTCGCCGGAGCCACGGGAGCGACGGGAGCCGCCGGAGCAACAGGAGCCACGGGGGCCACGGGAGAACAAGGTGTCACC
>NZ_JAPTGA010000041.1:0-806 GCF_026891895.1 Peribacillus sp. AS_2 | reverse complement strand
CGTTTCATCACTTTGTAGGCAATAATTTCCCCATTACATAAATCAAGGATAGGGGATAGGTAACGTTTCTCCCCAAATAAATGAAATTCCGTTACGTCTGTTACCCATTTTTGATTCATTTTCTCGGCTTGAAAATCACGTTGTAAAATATGGGGGGCAATTCGACCAACACGCCCCTTATACGAACGATACTTTTTCATACGGACTAAACATTTTACGCCCATTTCATTCATGAGGCGGTTGATGGTCTTTGGATTGTGAGAAAACCCATATTTTTTTAACTCTTTTGTGATACGACGATAACCGTAACGTCCTTTATGTTCATGATAGATAGACTGAATAGTGGCTTTTACCTTCGAATACTTATCTTCTCGATTCAAGCGTTTTTCCCAATAATAGTACGTGCTACGTGGAATATCAGCGACTTTAATTAAGGCCACAACCTCATAAATGGACTTTAGTTCATAAATTACTTGCGCTTTGATTTGGGTTGTAATTTTTCCTGCATTTGAACTAAAGTATTTAACTTTTTTAAATACGCATTCTCCATTTCTAGTTGTTTAATTCGTTCTTCAAGCTCTTTAACCGAACCTTCAATTTGTTTGGATGGATTGATATCTTTTTTCATGGATGGTCTCCCCTTTTTCTTAGAAATTAGGGCATCTAATCCATAGGCATTAACATTTATTCTCCACGTCCGAATTAGCGCTGGAGATGAAATATTAAACCTTGCGGCTGCGTCGTAAGAAGATATACCCGTTTCATTCATATAATTAAGTACATCCATTTTAAACTCCGTAGAATAA
>NZ_JAPTGA010000040.1:0-909 GCF_026891895.1 Peribacillus sp. AS_2 | reverse complement strand
TGACTCTTCTTAAAGAATCAACTTTCATATCATAACAGAGCCAAATTGGCTTGTCAAGTTTTTTTGGTGGAGCCTAGCGGGATCGAACCGCTGACCTCCTGCGTGCAAGGCAGGCGCTCTCCCAGCTGAGCTAAGGCCCCATAATGGTCGGGAAGACAGGATTCGAACCTGCGACCCCTTGGTCCCAAACCAAGTGCTCTACCAAGCTGAGCTACTTCCCGAAAAAACATGGTGCGCCCGGCGGGAGTCGAACCTACAACCTTCTGATTCGTAGTCAGATGCTCTATCCAATTGAGCTACGGGCGCATATTAAGATGGTGCCGAGGACCGGAATCGAACCGGTACGGTAGTCACCTACCGCAGGATTTTAAGTCCTGTGCGTCTGCCAGTTCCGCCACCCCGGCATAAATAAATAGTGGAGCGGAAGACGGGATTCGAACCCGCGACCCCAACCTTGGCAAGGTTGTATTCTACCACTGAACTACTTCCGCGAACATGCGGGTGAAGGGACTTGAACCCCCACGCCTTGCGGCGCCAGATCCTAAGTCTGGTGCGTCTGCCAATTCCGCCACACCCGCATAATAAAATGGTGAGCCATGAAGGATTCGAACCTTCGACCCTCTGATTAAAAGTCAGATGCTCTACCAACTGAGCTAATGGCTCATATAAACTATTTATATATGCAATATCAAGCTTGTATGAAAATGGTGCCGGCAAGAGGACTTGAACCCCCAACCTACTGATTACAAGTCAGTTGCTCTACCAGTTGAGCTACACCGGCAAGTGTAAAAATGGTGGAGGATGACGGGATCGAACCGCCGACCCTCTGCTTGTAAGGCAGATGCTCTCCCAGCTGAGCTAATCCTCCATATATAACTGCTTGGCGGCGTCCTACTCTCACAGGGGGAA
>NZ_JAPTGA010000004.1:0-464984 GCF_026891895.1 Peribacillus sp. AS_2 | reverse complement strand
CTTGATGAAAATCGAATCTGTCTACAGTTTTTTATGTGCAATTTGAAAATTTGCCTGAGCCCGCGGAGGAGTGACATATTTGGCAAGAATGTGAAAAGAATCACGAGAGGTCAACTTCTCCAAACAAACAAAAGGTTTCGGAATGATACCATTCCGAAACCTTTTGTTTACACACTGAGACGATTCGTTGAGAATCGTCTTCTTTTATCTCTTTCTGCCAAGTCCCATGCCATTATACATTTTTCTGATCATTTTATTGGCTTCAATATTTGCCTTTTCTGCACCGCGGTCCAGAATTTCATCCAATTCAGGTGAATCGATCAATGCATTATAGCGTTCTTGGATTGGTAGGATTTCTCCAAGAACCACCTCAGCCAAATCACTTTTAAAGTCACCATAGCCTTTGCCCTCATACATCTCTTCAATTTCTGAATAGGATTTTCCACTGAAAATGGAGTATATGGACATCAGGTTGGAAACACCTGCTTTGTTTTCCTTATCGTAACGGACAATTCCTTCCGAATCGGTAACTGCGCTCTTGATGTTTTTTTCGATTTGCTTCGGATCATCCAATAAGGCAATCGTCGCCTTTTTATTAGGATCGGATTTGCTCATTTTCTTGGTTGGTTCCTGAAGGGACATGATACGTGCCCCTTCTGTAGGGAGGCTGATTTCCGGGATTTTGAATATGTCATTATGCTTTTTATTGAATCGTTCAGCCAGATCGCGTGTCAATTCAAGATGCTGTCTTTGATCTTCCCCGACAGGGACCACATCTGTACTATAAAGGAGAATATCGGCAGCCATTAACGGCGGGTAAGTGAGCAGTGCTGCGGATACCCCCTCTTTGCCAGCGGATTTGTCCTTGAATTGTGTCATTCTCTCAAGTTCCCCAATATAGGATATACTCTGTAAAATCCAGCCTGCCTGTGCATGCGCTGGTACTTCTGATTGTATGAAGATGGTATTCTTTTCAGGATCCAGGCCAATGGCCAGATATAAAGCAGCCAATGTTTTAATGTTTTTCCTTAACTTGATGCGGTCTTGTGGAACTGTAATTGCATGTTGGTCAACAATACAAAAGAAACATTCATATTCATTTTGTAAGTTAACGAATTGTTTCATGGCTCCGATGTAATTTCCTAAAGTAACGGAACCGGATGGCTGAATGCCGGAGAAAATCCTTTTCAACTGCTAGTCACTCCTCTAAATACGTTTATTGATAAATGGATATTCGCTCTTCATTATTGTAAGGATAAATAGAAAATGAATCCACATTCTTTGAAAGAAATGTGCATGTTCCTGTGTGGGGAAACGCTCATTTGAATCTTGTGGAGGGCCGTTTTGTCCTGTATCGATGCCATTCTGAGAATACGAAATGTCCACTATACTGTATTTTAGCATTTATTCATATTAAATGTATAATCGAAACGGAAATCAAGCCATTAGAAAGGGTTTCCGTTTCTTTTTTTGACATGGAAGAAATGAAGGGTTCGAGGAAAATCAAACCGTTTAACAAATACCACAATGAGCAGACCATTTTAGGGAAGGATACTCACAAGGGAATACAGGATTGTGAACGTATTATTAAGCTGAAACTTTGTAAAGCAGTTTTTTTAATTATTTTCATATATAGGAGTAAAGTTAATTGTTTGTGGTATTAAAGAAAGGGGTTTATTATATTTGTTGAATATTGATGACTGATGGCGAATGAGGTGGAGAAAATGAAACCAATGTGTAAATGGTTGATGACAGGTATGTGCATATTCCTGATTCAACAGCCAGTTCATGCGCAAGGCATGAACGAAACGAGGCAGGTAGCATTAGAAAATAAAGAATTGCCTGCGAGCGTACCGCGTTTTGTTTTTGATTCGGGGTTGAAATTCGACTATCCGGATGCTGTACGCGGAATATATGTGACAGGGCCTGCAGCGGGTGGCAATAAACTGAATGAACTTATCAAATATGTAGATGAAACCGATTTGAATGCGATGGTCATTGACATTAAGGATGACAAGGGGAACGTAACGTATAAAACTGAAGATCCCGACTCTCCATATGCTGGGATTGGTAAAGACTACATAAAAAACCCAAGGGCAATGCTGAAAAAATTTGAGGGTAAACAGATTTATCCGATTGCAAGGGTTGTCGTCTTTAAAGACTCCCTTTTGGCCAAAGAGAAACCTGAGTTGTCTTTTTTAGATGGTGAAAAGGTATGGAAGAATGGTCGAGGGGAAGCCTTCGTTAACCCATTCTTAAAAGAAGTGTGGGATTATAATGTCGGTATTGCCATTGAAGCGGCAAAGATGGGCTTTAAAGAAATTCAATTTGACTATGTCCGTTTTCCCGAAGGATTCGAAAATAAAGAAGATGATTTGAAATATGATGTCGGTGAATATGATGAAGCGAAAATGAGTCATACAGCCAAAAGGGTTCAGGCAGTTACGGATTTCGTAAGTTATGCGAGGAAACAACTGGAACCATACGATGTCAAAGTGTCGGTGGATATTTTTGGATATGCGGCTACATTGCCTGAAGCTCCCGGAATTGGGCAAAACTTCACAAAAATCTCTGAGAATGTTGATGTAATTTCCTCGATGATCTATCCGAGCCATTGGACATCTTATTTTGGTATCGAAAAGCCTGATTTGGAGCCTTATAATCTCGTTAAGGAATATGCGAAATTGGAGAACGGGAAGCTGAAGGAATTAAAAACACCGCCTACTTCAAGACCTTGGCTCCAAGATTTTACTGCCTCATATTTAGGTGATGGTAATTACCAAAGGTATGGTAAGGAAGAAGTGGAAGCCCAAATAAAAGCATTGAATGATAATGGTATTGATGAATACCTATTGTGGAATGCAGCAAATCGATATACAAAGGGAGTAGACTATACCCCATGAAAAAAAGGATGACCTAGGAAGGAAGTTCCTTCCGGTCATCCAAAATTCTCTCTGAATTACCGCTTTTTATTCCCGCCAACTTGACTCCACCCTGACTGAATTCGTTTCGATTGATCGAAAATATGAGAGTGACGTTTCCCGCCAAACCATTTTTCGCCGATGCCATTCGTCACAACGCCATTCACAGCCGTAATGCCAATAACGCAAGCGGCGACTAAAAAAAAGTCCAAAAAGTAGCTGATCATCAAAACCCTCCTAATATTTTCAAGCTATTCAAGTTCCATTGTAGTGGATAAGAAAAAATCTGGAAAGTATAAACTAGCAAAAGAGGAGATTAAATTATGAATTGGTATGAAAAGCTAAACCAGTATTTCCCTATCGAAGAAATGAAGTCAAAAGAACACATAGAAGTTCTTTTAGAAGATAAGCAGGAAATATATAAAAAGGATGAAGGTCCCGACCATGTTTTATTATATGTGGAAGGGGACGAGTTTATATTCGTTGATTACCTTTTTGTATCAAAGAAATCAAGGGGGCAGGGACTTGGAAGGAAATTAATTAAAAAGTTGCAAAAAAAGCAGAAAACGATCTTGCTGGAAGTAGAACCAGTACAAGAAAATGATGATGATACATTTAAAAGGCTGAAATTTTATAAAAGGGAAGGATTCAAGCACGCCTCTTCGATTTCCTACAGTAGAAAATCGCTTGCCACCAAGGAGAATACGCCTATGGAAATCTTGTACTGGCCGGCAAATCCATCTGTCGATGAAGAAGATGTATTTGATTTCATGAGAGAGATTTATTCTGAAATCCATACTTACAAAGATGATGATCTTTATGGTAAATCTTATCAAGATGTAGATGATGTACTTAGCTTGAATGCAGGTCAGGAAGCCGATATTTTTAAAGAGATGGAAGTTTGAGTAAAAAGGGCCGGTTGTTAACCTGCCCTTTTTAGTTTGTCGAGATCATGTTTTTTAAAAGGATAATTTGGTTAATATTCAATAAAGTCATATTGGATGTAACCTCCAATATATCGAGAAATATGCGACACTCCTGCCGAGAAGCTGGCTAGCCGAGACCCCACAGACGCTTGCGTCAAGGAGGCTTGGCAGACAGTCGGAGGAAAGGGAGCGGATTTCTGGAATCAACTGGAATGAAATTTTAAGAAAAAACCGTAGGCTAGACTCCTCCCGAACCAAATTTAAGATAAGGTGATCCTTGATGTTTTTTTTACTGTAATCCTTAGAGGATGGAAGAAATATGCGACACACCTGCCGAGATGCTGGCTAGCCGAGACCCCACAGACGCTTGCGTCAAGGAGGCTTGGCAGACAGTCGGCGGAAAGGGAGCGGATTTCTGGAATCAACTGGAATGAAATTTAAGAAAAAACCGTAGGCTAGACTCATCCCGAACAAATTTAAGACTAGGTGATCCTTGATGTTTTTATTACTGTAATCCTTAAAGGATGGAAGAAATATGCGACACTCCTGCCGAGAAGCTGGCTAACCGAGACCCCACAGACGCTTGTGTCAAGGAGGCTTGGCAGACAGTCGGCGGAAAGGGAGTGGATTTCTGGAATCAACTGAAATGTAATTAACAGAAAAAACCTTAGGCTATACTCATCTCGAACCAAATTTAAGACTAGGTGATCCTTAATATTCTTACTGTAATCCTTTGAGGATGGAAGAAATATGCGACACACCTGCCGTGAAGCTGGCTAGTCGAACCCCACACGCCGCTTGCGTCAAGGAGGCTTGGCAGACAGTCGGCGGAAAGGGAGCGAATTTCTGGAATCAACTGAATCGTTTTTTAGACTGAAGACTAACTGTCTTTTACTGGCATATTCTGCAGGGAAATGAATATCTATAACTTCTTGGATGGTAGATTACTCCCTTATTGCGGATTCTTTCGAATTACCTTTTTCACTTTTGGAAATATATGTGCTAAAAGAATGGTTTTTCTTGTAAAAGGAGGAATTTGCTTTTTATTAAAGAAAATATATTAACATGATCTTGTTTATTGACAAGGATTGGGGGTAAATAAAAGTAACGAGATAATTAAATAATCATGAGGGCCGAATTGAGAGTTAAATGAGAATGGCAGGTATGTTTTTTCAATTAGAAAATGTGGTCTTAATGTATTACATAAAAAAATGAAATAGCTATAGTACAGCCTGAACAGGAAGTTTTAAAGGATTTTTTCAAATATCAAAAAGGGTATTCATTTTAAAAAAATTAGTGTATAATAAGGAACATGAAATACTTATTTAAAATTATTTCAAATTAGAGTGGTACTTATGAATACTAATAGTAGATTTCCCCTCATAGATCACCGATTCTATATTTAGGGAGTGTGAGTAAGCATGGTAACATTATATACATCACCTAGTTGTACTTCATGCAGAAAAGCAAAAGCATGGTTAGAGGAACATGAGATTGGATATAAAGAAAGAAACATTTTTTCAGAACCGTTAACGATTGATGAGATTAAAGAAATTCTTCGAATGACAGAAGATGGAACCGATGAAATCATATCAACACGGTCAAAAACTTTCCAAAAGTTAAACGTAAATTTAGAGAGCCTGCCTCTTCAAGAATTATATAAATTGATCAAGGAGAATCCTGGACTGTTGAGACGTCCAATTATCCTTGACGAGAAACGGCTTCAAGTTGGTTATAATGAAGATGAGATAAGACGATTTTTACCACGTAAAGTTCGTACCTTCCAATTACGGGAAGCACAACGTATGGTCAACTAATAAGGTCTTTCAAGCTCTGCCAGGAAATGTGCAGGGCTTTTTCTTTATACATATCCGATTTTCCGCTGGTTTTTTTAACTTAATGACGGGGAACATAATAGGATTGATAGGCGACAGCGGCCGTTTCTTAGCTGCAACAGGTCCCTTGAACCGGTCATCATTTAAAGAAAAAAATAAGAATGCAGCTCATCATGCCATGTATATAATATGACATGGACGGCAGTAAGAGTGAAATTTAATAAAGCATTATGATAGTTGCATGCGGATGTATTTTTTTATAGAATGAATGGAATATTAGGCAAACAATTGTTTTTTAGATAAGTAATGTTTTTTATTTCCCTTCTTCAAGGTTTTGTCATAAAATGATGTAAAATAGTCTGTTTTAATGACTATCATGATTTACAGTATTCACTTACGGGTAAAGAGCTTTTAAGAGCAATTTTCGCTTGGGGGTTATTATCCCTTCAAAATTAGAAAGGAAGGGAGAGGGGAATCATGGAAATCGAACGCATTAATGACGATACAGTAAAATTTTATATTTCCTATATAGATATTGAGGAAAGAGGCTTTGATCGCGAAGAAATTTGGTACAGCCGCGAGCGAAGTGAGGAACTTTTTTGGGAAATGATGGATGAAGTGCATCAGGAAGAAGAATTCATGATTGAAGGACCCTTATGGATTCAAGTTCAAGCCCTTGAAAAAGGCTTGGAAGTTTTGGTCACAAAAGCCCAGCTTGCCAAAGATGGTCAGAAACTCGAGCTGCCTCTTTCAGATGATAAGTTAAGGGATTTGAATGTATCAGACAAGATGGATACGCTTCTTGATCAACATTTTCATGGCAAAGATGAAGAAAGCGGTATGACATTCGAAGATGGTATGATTGAATTCATCACGACTTTCGAGGATTTCGAAGATGTCATTTCATTAAGCAAACGTCATGGCTTGGATGATTGGACGACTAAACTTTATGTTTATCAGAATAAATATTATCTTTATATCGAATTTTCCGAAGCGGAGATTGATGAGGAAGAAATCGATAATGTTCTAAGTCTTTTATTGGAATATAGCCAGGAGTCGCCTATAACGGTGCACATGCTTGAAGAGTACGGAAAGATAGTTATCGAAAATGATGTATTCACAACGGTCGATAAATATTTCGCATAGACTGTTGAGGCCGATTTCAGTAGAAATCGGCCTTTTCGTCTAAGGGGGTTTTTTTAGTGTTCCTGTGTTTGTTAATTGGAGGGAGTCTAGGTGAAGAATATAGTTGGCATCGGTCTGCTTATTCTCATGTTGGTCAGCACTTGGCATTTTCTGTTAAATGGCGTTGATGGCGGGCTGATTTTTTATTCTAGCCTTATTTTGACCATTTTTTTGGTGATAATTGGATTCAACATTTTCCTCGAAAATCGAGATCCCATCCAGACCATAACATGGCTTGTTATTTTTTGCGCTTTCCCATTCATCGGTTTCATTTTTTACTTTTTGTTTGGCCGTAATTTTCGGAAAGATAGGATATTTCGCAAGAAGTACTTTTTGGATAAACAGACTTTCGTGAAAATAAGCGGCGAAGCGGGATATAATGAACAAATTATGGAAATGGGCGAGCACCCTCAGCAGTTAATCACTCTTGCAAATAGGCTGGGGAATAGCCCTGTATCATTTACGACCGAAACCAGGGTTTTACGGAATGGTGAGGAGACATTTTCCAATATCATCGAAGAATTAAAAAAAGCAAGACATCATATTCATTTAGAATATTATATTGTTAGGGATGACCGTATTGGCGGACTGCTAAAAGACATCTTGATACAAAAAGTAAAAGAAGGGGTAAAGGTCCGTTTTCTCTATGATGCGGTTGGTTCCTGGAAGTTAGCCCGATCTTATATCGATGAACTGAAGAATGCGGGAGCCGAAATGGTGGCCTTTGGTCCGTTGCATCTCCCTTTATTAAATAATAAATTCAACTTTCGCAACCATCGTAAAATAATTGTGATAGATGGCTCTGTCGGTTTCATCGGCGGCCTCAATATAGGGGATGAATATTTGGGACAAGACCAGAAATTCGGTTCTTGGCGGGATACGCATCTCATCATAAAGGGGGAAGCGGTCAGGACGTTACAGCTCATATTTCTGCAGGATTGGTATTATAGCACCAACAATAGTTTTTTAAGCGATGAATACCTCATGACCGGAATGCCGAACCATCACGGATATGGCGGAGTTCAATTGATTGGCGGAGGGCCGGATAGTGAATGGACGATCATTAAAAGCATTTTTTTTAAGATGATCACTTCAGCAGAAAAGTCCGTCTGGATTGCCTCCCCGTATTTCGTTCCTGATGACAATATCTTACAAGCGTTGAAGGTGGCTGCTTTAAGTGGTTTGGATGTCAGGCTTCTCGTCCCGAAGAACCCCGATAAACGTATCGTATTTCATGCTTCGAGAACTTATTTTCCCGAATTGCTTGCCTCTGGAGTTCGTATATTTCAATATAAAGAAGGCTTCATGCATAGTAAAATCATCATAGTGGATGACCAAATGGCATCAATTGGGACAACCAATATCGATATGAGAAGCTTTCACCTGAATTTCGAGGTCAATGCATTTCTTTACCGGACGGAAAGTGCTCAGCAGCTGGTGAATGATTACATGGAAGATATAAAGGTATCCAAGGAAGTGGAGATTGATGAGTTTTCCAAACGAAATTTCGGTTTGAAATTATTGGAGTCCACTTGCCGATTGCTTTCACCCCTTCTTTAGATAGTAACTCTCTTTTATGCCGTTCAGGCATTTTTTTTTTGCACATTAAAAGGAATCCTAAGCGAACCAGGCGAATGTAGTGGGTGAGGAGGAGATGTATGCTAACTGCGATAAATAAAGATGGGACTTGGATCACCCTCCCTGAAAAGATACCGGCAAACATGATTGATGACTGGAGAAAGTCAGCAGATTATTACTGTCCATGCTGCAAGATGGAATTGACCATCAAAGCGGGCAGTGTAAGGGTTCCGCATTTCGCCCATAAAAATAGTTCTTCATGCCGTGCTTCTTCAGAACCGGAATCCGCTTATCATTTAATGGGAAAAAGAAAATTGTTTCAGTGGTTTTTATCACATGGTTATCAAGTGGATCTAGAAGCCTACCTTCCCGAAATTAAGAAAAGGACTGATATTTTAGTGAGGATAGGAGGTAATCGTTATGCGATAGAATTTCAATGCTCAGTTATCCCCGAGACGGAATTCATGGAAAGGTCAAGAGCCTATCAAAGCATAGGCATTAAACCAATCTGGATCCTCGCTGCAAAAAGTTTAAAAAGGAAAAGCTATTATGAATTCAGTATATCCCGCTTCCAATGGCTCTTCGTCACCGGCAGCTTCCATCATCCGTTTCTTTGGATGTATTGCCCGGAAACTGATCATTTATCAGTATTGAAGAACCTCACTCCTTTTACCCCTAGAACCGTCTTTGCCGAATTGACAACAGCTTCTCTAAAGCTCCTTCCCCCTAGTCGGGCAGTGCCCCAAAACTGCTTTCGTTTCCCTTTTCTGCCTGTATGGAGATATAAACGGAATGGCTGGTCGCTCCATCGAGTGAAAACAGCACGCAGATGCGATCCTTTTTTCGAAGCCCTATATTTACATCATATTTCACCTGCGACACTTCCAATTGAAGTGGGTGTTCCCGTCAGAGGGATGCTGTTGATCGAAACTGCCTCAATCGAATGGCAGGCATGGTTATACATGGATGCGTTTCAAGAGAAAAGAACAGGGGAAAAGATTTATATGGCTGATATTATCCGCATTTTTAGAAAGCGTTCAAAAAATGGGGAAATAAAGTTCAGACCGTTGCCATTGCTTCATGAAAAAACCATCGAGTATCCTATTGATCAATATATCGTGATTTTGGAACAATTGGGTTATTTATCAAAGCTGGAAGAAGGGGTTTTTAAAATTGAAAAGGAATTTACCCTTCCCTTCACCAGTGATCAAGCTCAAATTTTGGAAAAAGATTTCTATGATAAGCATAAATTGATGATGGAAAAGGGGAATATCCAGTATAATCAGTGATGACATCTCAATTTATCTTGAATTCAGATGAAATGGCAGGATTATTTTTGTAAATCGAGAAATAGTAATAAGAACTGGGAATTAAACAGAATGAAGCATTGCAGTGTACAATCCGGTTTAATGAGTTAGCCCAATGGCAAGTTTCTATAGAATGGGGAGGAATTTTTATGGCACAGGAAACAAAAACGAATACATTACCTTCAAGAAGTGAAATAGCTCCTGAAGATACGTGGAGACTGGAAGATATCTTCGCAACCGAGGAAGATTGGGAAGCTGCCTTCAAAGCGGTAAAGGAAGACCTCAAGAAAGCGGAGGCGCATAAAGGGACGTTGGGAGAAAGCGCAGAAAAGCTATTTGCGGCCCTCCAACTCCAAGATGAGGTTTTCGAGAAGCTAGGGAAAGTTTATTCTTATTCACATATGCGCAATGATCAAGATACAACCAATCCATTTTATCAAGGGATGGAGGATCGGGCAAAAGCTTTATACGCACAGGCAGCGGCTGCGTTTTCATATATGGTTCCTGAACTATTGAGTATTGACGAAAGTAAAGTGGAAGGGTTTTTGGAAGAAAAAGAAGAATTGAAATTATATAAACATTCTTTAGAGGAAATTAATCTTCAGAGACCCCATATCCTATCAGCAGAGCAGGAAGAACTATTGGCGCAGGCATCAGAAGTACTCGATGCATCGGGTAATACTTTCGGTATGCTTAACAATGCCGATCTGAAATTCCCGACCATCAAGGATGAAGAGGGAAATGAAGTGGAAATTACTCACGGAAGGTATATCAGATTTCTTGAGAGTGAAGATCGCCGTGTACGTGAGGAGGCATTTAAAGGGGTATACAGCAAGTACGGGGAGTTCCGTAATACATTTGCTTCAACACTGTCAGGTGAGGTGAAAAACCACAACTTCAATGCCACGGTTCGAAAATATGATTCAGCACGCCAAGCGGCGTTAAGTAATAATAACATTCCGGAGACCGTATACGATAATCTCGTTAAAACGGTCAACGACAACTTGCCATTACTGCACCGTTATCTTGATTTACGTAAAAAGGTACTGGAATTAGATGAACTTCATATGTATGATTTATTCACTCCTCTTGTTAAAGAAGTGAAGATGGAAGTGACATATGACGAGGCCAAAGATTATGTCCTTAAAGGTCTTGCTCCGCTAGGGGAGGACTATTTGAACGTTTTGAAAGAGGGATTTGAAAACCGTTGGGTCGATGTGCATGAGAACAAAGGGAAACGAAGCGGTGCCTATTCTTCGGGGACATACGGGACGAACCCTTATATTCTAATGAACTGGCAAAATAACGTCAATAACTTATTCACGCTCGTTCATGAGTTTGGGCATTCGGTCCATAGCTACTATACACGTAAACATCAGCCATATCCATACGGGAATTATTCAATATTTGTAGCGGAAGTTGCATCTACTTGTAATGAAAACCTGTTGAATGATTATTTACTGAATTCGATCGAAGATGAAAAGAAACGCATCTATTTACTGAACCATTACCTGGAAGGCTTCCGTGGCACATTGTTCCGACAAACGATGTTTGCTGAGTTTGAACATACCATTCATTTAAAAGCTCAAAATGGAGAAGCGTTGACGGCGGATATGCTTACTAAGGAATATTATGGGCTGAACAAGAAATACTTTGGCGAGAATGTGACCATTGATGAAGAAATCGGTTTGGAATGGGCTCGTATTCCACACTTCTACTATAATTACTATGTTTATCAATATGCAACTGGAATCAGTGCAGCAACAGCATTGAGCAAGCAAATCCTTGAAGAAGGAGAGCCTGCTGTCAAAAGGTATCTGGAGTTCCTGAAATCAGGAAGTTCCGATTATCCGATTGAAGTACTCAAAAAGGCCGGCGTCGATATGACAAAAGCCGAGCCTGTACAAGAAGCCATGAATGTATTCGAAGAAAAATTAAATGAGTTGGAAGAACTTTTGAATAAATAGGATGTGGATAGGACCCGAGCATTTCGGGTCCTTTTCATCTTTATCTGGATGTCCGTCATAATCCTTTAAAACGATTTCTCTGATTTAAGCTATGAAGAATTATGAACAAAACAAAAAATAAGATAGGGGAGGTAAAATACAGAGGAATGAGGTCCATGATACCGAGTAGCTGGACAAATAGCGACCCCATCAAGAGTATGAGTAGAATAAAGCCTTTCAATTTGGTCACCTCCAACCTGGCAGCAGTAAAAACTCATCTGCTCATTATTAGATAGTATGTTTTAGAATAAGCAGTATTCTAAGAATATGACAATAATGTGAAGTCGCGCACAAAGTTCTTGCAAATAAGGTGTGTAATCTGCTATAGTACAGATATAGAAGTTATCACATCCCAAACATATACCCCTTTGTTTGTTCGTCGTGAAATTTCTCCTATCCCCTTAATCGTATAAATAGGTGAAAACCCCAGCAAATTTCGTGATTTGCCGGGGTTTTTCATGCCATGAAATATAATGGTACCGGTAGTAATAAAAGTTGAGCGTTAGCTGAATGAATAAAAAGAAATGTTTAGCCATTGTGATTCATTTCACAAATAGACTCAATCCCATACTAAATCAGCTATCAAAACACGTATGGCCTAAAAATTAAAACCGTCTCTTATTTAGCTATATATACTAGAAAGGATAATAAAACACGAACAATATATATTGTGAACAATTTGTGAAAAGTTACACATATGGTTGAAACATAAATGGGTTATCTGTTATATTGTATATTGTGAAGTGAATCACAAACAAACTTATACCCCTTTGTTTGATCGTGAAAAATTTCTCCCATCCCCTTATTTCTTATAATAAAAAAACCATGCAATCTTTTGATTTGCATGGTTTTTCCTTTTTAATATATAACAAAGAAGCGTCAAATTCATGACTGTTTCTTTGTGTATCTCCAAAACGTTCCGTATTTAGCTGGAATTTTCTCTGCCAACTGTTTTAAAACAAGCTTTTTCATTTCCAACTCGACGGTATTCTTACTCATATTATAAACCGTTTCAATCTCCTTTGTGGCCACTAGTTTGAAACAGCTTAGAAATTCTTCGAGAGAGGGAGGGGGTGCGGGGGCTGGAAGACCATTCAGCATATCTTCTAAAATTTGAACATATACCTCGTAAGAATAGACACCTGAAACCTTTATTCCCTCTTCTTCAATATTTTGATTGAAAAAGACAAGGGAAGGTATTTCAGTCACTTCCATTTCACTTGTGATTTTCATGTCACATTGAAAGCCTTTTGCTGCACTGGAAGAATTGATGTCATAAAGGAATTCCTCCACATCCAAACCGACCATTTTGGCACATTCGGTCAAGACCTCGATATTGGATATATCCTTTTTACCTATGAATACATATTCTTGAAGCTGCCTTAAAAAACGAATGGCCAATTTACGGCCCTGCAATTCCGCTGCCTTTATTGCGATGGAAGCTGTATATGGAGAAGAGATTGGGTTTTCAGACCAAAGGCTCCCGTCGCAGGACATTCCCGAGCGGCTGGCTGTCTTTTCCCAAACTTGAGCAAGGTTTTCATAATTTTTATTTTTCCCCATATTAAGAGAATCGATTTTACCGCTTAAAACATGGCGTAAACTGAACAGTTGGCCATATTCTATCTGTAATTTCCTAATAATTGGTTCTAAGCCCCAGCATTCGGGACAAAGCGGATCAACAAAAACATAAATTTCAATTGGCTTTTTTCCTATTTCATAGCAATGCTGCGTCTTGATCCAATCGGAAATATTGAAAACTGGTTTTTGTGCGCTCAACTGTCTTCTCCTTTCCCGTCAGTTCCGGATGTATTGATCATATGCTGTGCCGTCAAATAGAGGCGGTGATAGAAAAACTCCCTAATCTCACCTTCAAGGCCAACTTCGTCCATTGCTTGATACATGCATGAGAGCCACGCTTTCGCACGTTCTGGTGTAATTTCAAAAGGTATATGTCGAGCCCGCAACATAGGATGGCCATGCTCTTCGGTATATAAAGAGGGACCGCCTAAATATTGAGTCATAAATTGTTTTTGCTTACGGACCGTTTCAGTTAAATCGTCAGGGAATATTGGCTGCAGATCCGGGTGTTGACTAACGTTGGAGTAAAACACATCAATTAATTTGTGTAATTGCCCTTCTCCAATTAATTCATATGGTGTAGGGTTCCCTTGCATCATGTTGATTACTCCTTTTAAAGAAAGATGGTTGATATTTAATCATATTTTATCAATGACGTACTGATATAACAAATATATAGCTTATAGAAAATTTTACATCTGTAGTATGACACAGGGAAATGATCGAAGATGACAGCATTTGAGGAGCTTTACCATTTGTTCAAGAAAAAACTGACCCATCATAAATAAACAGGGTCAGCTTGCTTTAGCTTGAAAATGTGCCATAAACTTTTTGGACATAGTTCTGAGTTTCTTTAAAAGGAGGGATGCCGTTATATTTATCGACATTTCCTGGCCCAGCATTATATGCAGCAAGGGCAACCTGAATGTTCCCGTCATAACGAGCCATCATTTGACTTAAATATTTACTCCCGCCCATGATGTTTTGTTCTGGATCGGTTGCATCATCCACCCCAAGGCTTTTTGCAGTTGCTGGCATTAACTGCATAAGGCCGGTTGCACCCGCATAACTGGTGGCTTCAGGGTTGAAGTTCGATTCTTGTTTAATAACAGACTTAATCAGTTTTTCGGGGAGATTATATAAACTTGCCGCCTGGCTGATGATATGATCATAGTTTGTTGCGTTTCCGCTGCTCTGATTGTTAGCATGGGCAGCGGAAATCGGGTTGATGTTCGACGTCAGGCCGATGGGTTGAAGAAAGGACTTCTTCGCTTCCGTTTCCACATTGGATAATAAGGAACCCAATGTCTGCGAAGCACCTTTTAGAGCATCACCCGAAACCAATGCCGAGAGCATGTCCTGGAAAACGGATCGAGATGAATTTGTATTTTTGATGTTGCCGTTCGTGAATTGCTGGATTGCCTGCAATTCCATAAACGTTTTGAAATCTTGGATTTTCAAACTCTCCACCTCCGAATGGGTTCAAACAGGATTATTTTTGGAATTTGGCACGATAAAACCTCTTAACTTTATTTTCGGTTTCCCTTACCGGAATTTTAAGGGTTTCAAGGAGGGTCAGGAAGTTTTTTTTCCCGGCTTTTGCATCCGACACTTCATATTCAAGCTCAAAGTCTTCCTGATTCAAATACGAACTATGGTCTAAAACGAGCAGTCCCTCTTTGTAAGGAAATTCAAAACGGTCTGTCTGTAGTGTCCCAAAGCAGGTAAAGTCTTTTGGATCAATTCCGCACTCGAGGATAAGATGTCGGATCTCGCCATCAGGGAATATGTTATGTTTCAGGAAGCTATATGCGGTTTCTTCAGGAATATCTTGATTCGTTTCCAATAATCCTTCTTTAGCGGGCTGTTTTAAAGTCAGCTCGTATCGCCCATTTTTCTCCCTGATCCTAAGTGCAGAGTCTTGCTGTTTCAAAGAGAATCCAAGTGTATCGAAGTAATGGTTTTTCTGTGTTTTAAAGTTCGATGCCCCGACATGAAAGTATTCGATCAGTTGACGAAATTCTTTTTCGCTTAAGAGGTTTTTAAATTCAATTTCAATATGCTGGTTCATGTGTCCCATCCTTTCTCGCTGATTCTTAGGTTAATCATATAAGAACCATTCCAGCTGTCAAATTGAATTCAATAATTTTTTGCTATTGTACTTGAATTTTTAGGAATCAATTGCAGGATATGATAAAATATAAACGTTGAGCACGAGAATTGGTCAATCGTATATATAGAAATTTAATACATATTCTTTGCTAGAGAAAGATTTAATAGGAACCAGTGGTGAATTGGCATAAAGTCATTTGGCTGCTGGGTTTAGGAGAGCGTTCTGCCCATACCAGAGTTGAACAGGCGCTTTTTAGATAGATATAGGTGGTGTGGCAATGGAGAGTTGGGACGATTTCTTGGCGCCTTATACTCAGGCTGTCGAAGAATTGAAGGTTAAGCTAAAGGGTTTAAGGAAACAGTTTGAGAGAGAGAATATTCACTCACCGATCGAATTTGTAACAGGCAGGGTAAAGCCGATTGTCAGCATATTGGATAAGGCGAGCCTAAAGGACATTCCCATTGATAAATTGGGAACTGAGATCCAGGATATTGCAGGGCTTCGCATGATGTGCCAGTTCGTGGATGATATCGAACAGGTGGTTGAACTTTTACGAGGTCGAAATGACTTCGAGATAGTCGAGGAGAGGAATTATATTTCCCATAAAAAAGCTAGCGGCTATCGTTCTTATCATGTTGTAATCCGCTATCCGGTCCAGACGATCCATGGCGAAAAGAATATCCTTGCCGAAATTCAAATCAGGACTCTTGCGATGAATTTTTGGGCGACGATTGAACATTCTTTAAATTATAAATATAAAGGCATTTTCCCGGAAGATATTCAACTGCGACTCAAACGTGCAGCTGAAGCTGCCTTCCTGCTTGATGCAGAGATGTCACAAATCCGTACGGAAATCCAGGAAGCCCAGCGTCTTTTTTCCCGGAAGAAAGATTCTTGAACAAATAAATGGGTAAACGAGAAGAAATCTAAACTGAAGGTGGGATTACATGAAATTTGCGATTACGTCAAAAGGAGATGCGAAATCGAATACTTTAATGCAAAGGATGCGAACGTATCTTCAGGACTTTCATTTGGAATATGACGAAGATCAGCCGGATATTGTCATTTCTGTCGGTGGTGATGGCACTTTATTATATGCTTTTCACCGTTATAAGAATCGATTGGATAAAACCGCCTTTGTTGGAGTACATACAGGACATCTTGGGTTTTATGCAGATTGGACCCCTGATGAAATCGAAAAATTGGTGATAGCTTTAGCCAAAACCCCATTTCAAATAGTGGAATATCCACTGCTCGAAACGATTGTCCGTTATCAGCATGGAGGACGGGAAAACAGATATTTGGCTTTGAATGAATCGACAGTCAAAAGTGTTGAAGGGACGCTCGTAATGGACGTTGAAATACGCGGCCAGCATTTCGAGACGTTCCGTGGAGATGGTTTATGCATTGCGACGCCATCTGGAAGCACGGCGTATAATAAGGCGCTTGGCGGGGCCATCGTCCATCCATCAATCGATGCCATCCAGATTACCGAATTGGCATCCATTAATAACCGGGTGTTTAGAACGGTAGGATCTCCACTTCTGCTGCCGGCACATCATACATGTATGTTCAGGCCGGTCAATGCGGTCAATTTTCAAATTACGGTCGACCATTTGTCCTTGCTTCAGGAAAATGTAAAGTCGATACAGTGCCGGGTGGCAGATGAAAAGATCCGATTTGCCAGATTCCGCCCTTTTCCTTTCTGGAAAAGAGTGCATGATTCATTTATTGCTAATTAAGGAGATAGACTCACCTCATGTCAAATCAAAACTTTTCTTTGACCTGGTCGGTTTCTGAAGAGGATTCTGGCTCTTTATTGCGAGAGTTTCTCAGCAAATGCGATATTTCAAAACGAGCATTAACGGATATTAAGTTTAAAGGTGGATATATCCGGTTGAACGGCGAAGAAGTAACCGTAAGGGAACGGATTGAAACAGGTGACACCGTCACCGTCATATTCCCGCCGGAGAAGGCAAGCGAAGGCCTTTTACCGGAACCGATCCCCCTGGATGTCAGGTATGAAGATGAGTTTGTATTGGTGGTGGCCAAGCCCCCTTTCATGAATACCATTCCTTCCCGCGAGCATCCCAACGGCAGTCTGGCGAATGGCTTGGCGGGTTATTATAGGAAGACGGGAGTACAGGCGACGATCCATATAGTTACACGTCTTGACCGGGATACATCAGGTCTGGTTTTAATTGCCAAGCACCGGCATATCCATCACCTATTAAGTGAACAGCAAAAATCAGGACAGGTTAAACGGAGATACCAAGCCATAGCTGAGGGGATCGTTGAAGGACCTGTAGGAGAGATAGTGGCGCCAATCGGACGAAAATCGACCAGCATCATCGAACGGGAAGTTAGGGAGGATGGCCGGCATGCCTGTACCCTATTTAAGGTATTGGCACACACAGAGTCCCATACATTCCTTGATTTGGAACTCCAAACAGGGCGTACGCATCAAATCAGGGTCCATATGGCTCATATTGGTCACCCGCTGGCTGGTGATGATTTATATGGAGGGAACAGGAGAGGTATACCTCGCCAAGCCCTGCATTGTTTTGAGCTGAAATTTTTACATCCTTTCACAAAGAAGATGATGTTGTTTCAAGAAGAGTTGCCAGAAGATATGTCCCGTTTGCTCGATGCAAGTAAAGGATGGGATTCCTGATTTTATAACGGGGCACATTAAAACGAACGATTCAGGATTTTGAAAAAAATCATGGACGCAAAAAAACTCACCAAGATGGCGAGTTTTTTTGGTTAATCAAAAGATGTCCTGAATTTTTCCGCTATATATGGCATGGTTGAAGGCACTTCTTGAAGATCCATTTCGGGATAACGGACAGCCGTCAGTTTTCCACCGAAGACGCAGCCTGTATCAATATTGTATGTATGATTGACTTGTCTAGCTTCAGGGACAGGTGTGTGGCCATATACGATCCAAGATTCCCCTTTGTATGATTTGGCCCAGTCTTTCCTGACCGGAGACCCATCCGGATGTTTGGAGCCATTTATATCACCATAGAGGACAAAGGTTTTTACTTTACTGCTATATTGACCAATATAGTCACTGCGAATTCCTGCATGGGCAATGATCAATCGCCCTTCATCCATGATTTGATAAAGTGGGGAGCGTTCATATAGATCCATGAATTTTTTTCGGATTTTCTTTTGCTCCCGACTGTTCAGTGATTCATATTCAGCTACAGTAGTTTCTAAACCGTGTGATATTTGTACTTTATTGCCTGAAAAATAACGATACAATTTATTGCAATGGTTACCTGGGGCATACCTTGCTATATTTTGGTTAATGACTAATTCATGGACAACCTCGATTACTTGAAGGGAATTGGGACCGCGATCGGTTAAATCCCCTACAAAGCCGAGAATCCTTCCAGAGGGATGTACAGGAACCCCAGTCTCCCATGTATAGCCCATTTTTTCGGTCAGCTGCCTGAATTCAGCGAAACATCCATGAATGTCCCCTATGATATCGATGTTCATTTGACACATCCTTTGTTTGTTTTGTATATGTTTATGGTATTAGTATAGTATTATTTAAAAAATAAAATATAAACGAAGAAATGAAAAATTTGTTTTAGGAGGTGTATGTTATGGAGGAGATGAAGGACCGGGAGAGGGAGCGGGAGAGTAGTCAAGTGAATAACGAGTTTTTGCTTGAAGCGCTTAAAACGGAAAATCTAGATCAGTTCCGTACGGAGTTCCTCGAAATGCATCCTTATGATCAGGCTCAATTTTATACAAGCTTGTCAGATGAATTCAGATCCGTCATTTACACATATTTGTCACCGGAAGAAATGGCGGACCTTTTTGAGAATATAGAAATAGATGAAGAGGATTATGAAAGCCTGTTGGCTGAAATGAATCCTTCTTACGCAGCCGATATGCTTTCCCATATGTATGCGGATGATGCTGCTGACGTCCTGAATGAAATCAATGATGAGCAGGCCGTCAGCTATTTGACCATCATGGATGATGAAGCGGCAAGCGAAATCCAGGAACTTCTGAATTACGAAGAATCTACGGCAGGAAGTATCATGACGACAGAGTTCATTGCCATTGAAGCAAATGAAACGGCTCGATCAGCCATGCAGATCTTAAAAAGGGAAGCTCCGGATGCGGAAACGATATATTATGTGTTCGTTACCGATCAGGAAAAGAAGCTGCTTGGTGTTTTATCGCTCAGGACTTTGATCATTGCAGATGAAGATGCTTTAATTGGTGATTTAATGGATGACAGGGTAGTTTCCGTACCTGTATCTGAAGACCAGGAAGAGGTGGCACGAAAAATAAGGGACTATAACTTCCTTGCCGTGCCGGTCGTCGATTTCCAGAACCATTTGTTAGGGATTATTACGGTTGATGATATCATTGATGTCATGGATGAAGAGGCATCCGATGATTATTCTAAACTCGCCGGTATATCTGATCTGGATCATGTTGATAAGAGTCCATTTTCAGCTGCAAAAAAACGGCTCCCATGGTTGGTCATCCTCTTGTTCTTAGGCTTGCTGACTGCGAGTTTGATCGGGCGATTCGAAGAGACACTAAGCCAAAAAGCGATTCTGGCTGTATTTATCCCATTGATTGGCGGCATGGCTGGAAATACAGGAACACAAGCATTGGCAGTGGCGGTCAGAGGAATCGCAACAGGTGAATTAGAACAGGAAAGCAAGTGGAAACTAGTCCTTCGAGAGGCTGGAACTGGCCTTATTATTGGTCTGACATGCGGAATTGCCATCATTTTCATCGTCTATTTTTGGCAAAAAGATTTAATGCTGGGGTTATTGGTCGGTATTTCGATTTTCATAACTCTGATCGTTGCCACACTTGCCGGTTCAATCGTCCCGCTTCTCATGCATAAAATGAAAATCGATCCAGCAGTAGCTTCAGGTCCTTTCATTACAACTATAAATGACCTTATCAGTATTCTTATTTATTTCGGATTAGCAACATTATTAATGGGCTATTTACTATAAGTCAAAGACGGCCCTCCTGGAGGGTCATTCCCAGAGGACTTTAGAAAACGGTGTTTTTATCAAAGGAAATTTGATATACTGTCATTAGTAGCAGGTACTAATAACTTGTATTAAAAATAGGAGGTCACATACGATGACTTTTTCATTAGAGGGAAAAACGTTTGTCATAATGGGTGTTGCGAATAAAAGAAGTATTGCTTGGGGAGTTGCCCGTTCCTTACATAAAGCAGGTGCAAAGATGATTTTCACTTACGGAAAAGACCGTACGGAAAAAAGCGTTAGGGAACTATCTTCTACATTGGAAGGGGAGCCCTCCATCATTTTACAATGTGATGTAACGAAGGATGAAAGCATTGAAAAATGTTTTGCGACGATTAAGGAAGAAACAGGTATCATTCATGGCGTGGTACACAGTGTCGCATTCGCTAACAAGGAAGAACTGGACGGTGAGTTCGTCAATACGAGCCGTGAAGGGTTCTTGCTTGCCCATAATATCAGTTCATTTTCTTTAACGGCTGTAGCTAAAGCAGCGAAAGAAATCATGCCGGAAGGCGGCAGCATCGTCACAATGACGTATCTTGGCGGTGAACGGGTCATGCCTAATTATAATGTAATGGGAGTGGCTAAGGCTTCACTTGAAGCCAATGTCCGTTACCTGTCAAGTGATCTTGGCAAAGATAACATTCGAGTGAATGCTATTTCAGCGGGACCTATCCGTACCCTATCCGCAAAAGGTGTTCGCGACTTCAATACCATTTTAAAGAAGATTGAAGAAGAAGCACCGCTTCGCCGTACAACGACACCAGAAGAAGTAGGGGATACGGCAGTATTTTTATTAAGTGACATGTCCCGCGGGATTACCGGGGAAAATATCCATGTGGATTCCGGTTACCATATAATCGGATGAGAGTAAAAGAAGGGGACCGATATCGGTCCCCTTTTTTATTGATTTTCCACTCCTCAGAAATCCTTAATTACTGTATCCTCATTTGAAATCTATCCGATTCTTTTCATCTTCAAATGTTTTAGTTTTCTCCATAAATGCCCAGCATATCCAAGCTTGGTTGATGTCCTTTTTTGAAGGAGTGTCACATCTCCAGCATAAAGAAGGGTGAGTTTCATATAAATGATACATAGAGCGGATATTCATTGTTTGCGAGAATCGGCATAAAGCTGCTTTCAACCCTATTCGAGAAAAAGAAGGAGGGGTATCATGGATGTGGAAAAAGTTGGAATGCCTTGTGCTGATGGAAAACAAACTATACAAAATACGCTGAAGAGACATATCAATTTACATGGAAAAAATATCAGCACTTCATATACCGCCGAGGAATTGGTGGAGCTATTGTCCCGACTTCCAGCCTTTGCACCTAAGCCTGTTTGTAAGTTCATCATCAATGACCGTACACTATTCGGGAAATTGGAACAAAAAAAAGAATCCAGTTTGTTCATAAGGCATAAATTCGGGAAAAAAGTTGTCAAATACCAAATGGAACAGCTGCAGTCCGTGGATATTCTGAAATATTAAGGAGGGTTTTCATGTCAGGGAAAAATGGCGATAAGGAATCCAAACCACTTATATATGTCGATCAAGCAAAAATATCAGATCTGCGTGGAAATATGCAAAGTGATTTTCGAACGAAAAAGGCTAAACCTCAAGACAGCGCTGAGCCGGAACTTCAGGAAGAAGCCGAGCATAAAGAAGAAAAAATCGAACAGGTCAAACGCGAATTTGGTGTTTATGATGCCATGAAGGAAATTGAAAAAGAGATTACGGGATTAAGGAAAATCACGGAAGAATATGTCCCTGAGCAAGCTCCGGTTGAAAAAATGGAACATCCTGAACAAATAGAACAGGAAAATGAAAAGCCAGTTAAGAGAAAAAGGAAAAAGGTGGAGAAGAAAGAATCATCCCGTGACATCATTTCCCGCCTATCCAATCATCAAGGTTTTCCAAAACCATTATGTGAGGCTGTAATTAACGGAGAAAAGCTTCGGTTTCATGTGTTGGGCATGAGAGGGGAATCAGTGAAAATTAAAAGAGGGAACCATATCCGTTTCGTGGGTCTGCCGGATATCATCGATGCCAAAATAATTGAAGAATCCAAGTGAAGGAGCAATATTAAATGTTTCCCCCACAAAGTGAATTTACCTTATTTATCATATTAGGCTTGGCTTCCTTCAGGCTGACACGCTTGATCGTTTTCGATAAAATCATGGAGCCGCTGCGCAGCCCCTTTTTTAAAGAGATAGAGGAAAAAAATGAAGAAGGAATTGTTGAAATATTTTTAATGCCCAAAGAAAAGGGTCTGCTGGGGTGGATTGGTCAATTGCTAAGTTGTTTTTGGTGTGTGGGTGTCTGGGTCAGCCTTTTTCTGGTTTTCCTTTATATCCAACATTGGTTTATAGGCGACGTACTGATATTGATCCTTGCCGTTGCAGCAGTAGGAGCGATAATTGAGGTCATAATCAGCAAAATTATGGACATTTGATTGGAAACAACTTGTCTAATCATTCATATAGTATGATATAGATCTTAAAGGAGGAGTCATGAATTGAATCAGAAACAGAATAATCCATGGGCATATGCAAAACCGATAAAAAAAGATCAGCCAATCAAAATCAAGAAAGATTGTGGCTGTAATAATAACAATAAAAATAAAGGCTATTGAGTGAAAAAACCTTTCCATTTTGGAAGGGTTTTTTTATTTCCTAATCCTACCATTCATAAAAAAACCGTTAAACAAGAAAATAACAATAGAACGATAAATTAGGATGTGATTCTATGTTCAGACAAGGAAGATATTTTAAAGGAAGCTGGCTGATTTTTATAGTTGTTTTGTGTGTGCTTACGGCGTGCAGCAATCAGAATGATGGAAAAACGGAGAATTTCGCGATGATTAAACGTACGAATCCTGAACCGATGGATATCATTAATGGAATGGATGAGAAGGATGAAAAGGGACTGATCTCAAAGGTAAAGGAAACAGTTGCTAATGAAGACACAATCTATGACGTGATCGTCGTGAAAAACGACAAAAAGATTATCGTCGCTTATAAAGTTAAGCACTTACAACGTTTTCATATGAAGAAAATTGAAAAGACTGTGACTGAAAATCTGGAAGAGAAGTTTCCCAAAAATGATTTTATCGTATCTAGCGATTATAAAATCTTTTTGGAATCGGTAAGGTTGAACGAGTTACTTAAGAAAAAAGATGTACCCGAGAAAAAGGCAAGGAAGAAGTTCAAGGAAATTGAAGAACTTCAAAAAGAATTAATTTAGAAGAGAGGTTCAGCAATATGAGCGGCAAGGATAAAACGACCCCAATACAGGATGCGTATCAGCAGCTCCAAGGGAAGCATGAAATTAAAAGACCGATAGTGAAGAATTGTTTGAAGGCCTTTTTAGTAGGTGGTATTTTCTGCATAGTGGGACAAGCCATTTCCTATTTCTATATTTATTTTTTTAACTTTACGGAGCAGACAGCAGGAGGTCCGACAACGGCCACCATGGTGTTTCTGGCCCTTTTGATGACCGGTTTCGGGTTTTACGACCGCATTGGCCAGTTTGGGGGGGCAGGGAGTGCCGTCCCTGTCACTGGGTTCGGTAACGCAGTCATTTCGGCAGCAATCGAACATCGGACGGAAGGTTTTGTACTTGGAGTTGGATCCAATATGTTTAAATTGGCCGGATCGGTCATTTTATTTGGAGTATTTTCAGCCTTTGTCGTGGCGTTGATAAAAACGATTTACCTAATGAGTGGGGGCTAAGCGGTGTTAAAGGGAAAACAAACATGGATGTTCACCAATAAACCGGTCATCTTGGAAACAGGTGTAACAGGCGGGCCATTTGAAGCTAATGGAGAAATCGCTGGTGATTTCGATATTTTATACGACGATTTGTGGATGGAGCAGGATTCATATGAGAAGGCTCATCGGCATTTGATGGAGAAAGCGGTAGAGCTTGCATTGGAGAAAGGCAAGATTGACAAGGAGCAGGTACAATTTTTCTTGGCGGGTGATTTAATCAATCAGGTTACACCGACAAGCTTTGCGGCCAGAACCAATGGAATTCCATATTTCGGCTTGTTTGGAGCCTGTTCCACATCGATGGAAGGGCTTGCTCTAGCTGCCTTCATCACTAATTATGGCGGTGCTAACTATGTGTTGACAGGTGCATCGAGCCACAATGCAGCTGTTGAAAAACAATTTCGCTATCCAACTGAATATGGCGGGCAAAAACCACCTACAGCCCAATGGACGATAACCGGAGCGGGGGTGGCGCTGGTTGCTCCTAATGGAAGCATGCAAGGGGAATTTCCCCATATTGTCTCCGCCACTATCGGAAAGGTCATTGACATGGGATTGAAAGATCCTTTCAATATGGGGGGAGCGATGGCCCCGGCGGCCGCCGATACGATACTTGCCCATTTCAAAGATACTGGTTTGACCCCGGATGATTACGATTTCATCATTACCGGTGATTTAGGTCAAATAGGGAGGGAGACAGCTCTTGACTTATTAAAGCAAAAGGGCTGTGATATCAATCAGGAAAAATTCAAGGATTGCGGGTTGATGATTTTCAAAAAGGACCAGCCTGTTTTGGCTGGCGGGAGCGGTGCGGGATGTTCGGCAGTGGTATTATACGGTCATATACTGAATGAAATGATTTCCGGCAAATATAAAAAAATCCTCCTTGTCGCAACAGGAGCATTATTGTCGCCGCTTTCCGTCCAGCAAAAAGATACGATTCCGTGCATTGCCCATGCTGTAGCAATTGAATATGGGATGAATTCATGAAAAAGGAGGGATTTCGATGTTAGCAATGTTTTTTTGGGCCTTTGTCATCGGTGGCTTGATCTGTGTAGTCGGCCAGCTTCTTTTCGATGTTGCTAAGCTGACACCGGCACATACGTTAAGCTTGTTCGTTGTAATAGGAGCTGTTCTTGGCGGATTTGATTTATATGAGCCGCTTGTTAACTTTGCCGGTGCCGGAGCAACCATACCGATCGTTTCGTTCGGGAACTCGCTGGTGAACGGGGCGATGATGGAATCGGAAAAACATGGGCTCGTTGGCGTACTGACAGGTATGTTTGAAATTACGAGTTCCGGTATCTCTGCAGCAATCGTTTTTGGATTCATCGGAGCATTGGTTTTCAGGCCAAAAGGGTGAAACAAGGGGAAATAGGCAGCTTGGAATAGGACATGGCCTATACATATTTGTCCAGACCTACATATGTTATCAGTAAGCTTTAGCGAGAGCGAGGTGATATGTATGTTTGGTTTTGGTGGCTACGGTTGTTGTGGCGGCGGCGGTTATGGATACGGCGGCGGTTATGGCGGAGGATACGGTGGCGGAGGTTCCACTTTTGCGATAATCGTTGTATTGTTCATCCTATTGATCATTGTAGGGGCTTCTTTCTGCTAAGGCGTAAAAGGAATAGGCAGAAGAAGCCTATTCCTTTTATTTTTTTTGTATGGGCCAAGCACTTTTTTCTGATAATGCCATAGGATAGGTACAGAAAAGGGAGGGGCTTAAGTATGGATAATAACTTTTTTAAAAACATAGAAGGTAAAACCGGCGTAAATATGAAAGATGTATTAGAATTGGCAAACTCGCTGCAAGGAGCCAACTTCAAAGATGAAACAACGGTTAGAAACGTCATTAAGCGTGTTTCAAAAATAGCGAATAAACCGGTCAATAAGGAAACTGAGGATAAAATCGTTCATTCCATCGTAGCTGAAGGGAATAAACTTGATTTCGGGACGATATCCAATATGATAAATAAAAAATGAAAAAGGGCCTGCTATTATGCAGGCCTTCAGACTGCAGACAAACTTGAAAGAAAGCGAGTTTGTCTGCAGTTTTTTAAACTAAAAAAGTCCATTTGCAAGATTTATAGCATCGGCTTTTGGTCAAAGCTTCAGAAAACGTGATGGATGGGCAGTCCGTCCGCGTCTAGTTTGCAGGATGGAAAGGTAAAGGTCCTTTTTAGCCCTGGTTGCCGCTACATAGAGCAATCGTCTTTCCTCTTCAAGAGGGGATAGTTCCCCTTTTCGGTAAGATTCAAGTGCGAAATCATGAGGAATGCTGCCATCGACAGCAGCAAGGACATATACGGTTTGATATTCAAGCCCTTTGGAACGATGTATGGTGGTAAGCTGTATGGCGTCCTTAAAGTGTTTCGAAAGCTGTTTAATCTCTTGGACCATCGCAGTCATATGATCGACATGTTCAATGAAAGCGGCGACGGTTGGAAAACGATTTGCCGCCACCTTTAAGTCACGGATGTCATCGGATCCTTTTTCCAGGTTCGCATCATTACCGCGTTTTTTTACATATTCCTGGTATCCTAAATCTTTCTCGATGATCTCTAACGCTACGAGTGGCGACATAATTTTTAAAGACCGAATCTGTTCAGGAATCGTTTTTAATTTTCGTTCTTGAAAAGCATGTCCAGTCTTAACAAAAGCAAATGCATCGATGAAGTCACAATCCTGCAATATTGTCATTGCTTTTAACTCTTGTAATATACTTTGCTTTAAGAATAGGGAGGAAAGGACTTCAGATGCTGCCTTGCTGTCATGCGGGAACAAACTCAAGCGCATAAAGGCAAGCATGCCGCGAATGACCTTGCGCTGATAAAACGAATCCGCATCCTTTTCAATGACGAATGGCAGATTGGAAGCGGCAAGACGTTCAAAAATGGCCCTGGACATCGTGTGTGTCCTGTACAATACTGCAAAGTCCCCAGGGTTTGCTCCCTTGGATATTTTCTCTTGGATATCGGATACGATCATCGTCGCTTCCAATTCTTCATCATAAGGATAAAATAAAACAGGTGGATTTCCTGAATCATGCTGTGCCCTCATCTTTTTCTCCATCCGGTTCTGGTTTCGCTTGATCAAGCGGTTCGCAGTAGCGACAATTTCATGGGAAGAGCGGTAATTCTCCGTCAGCTTCACCACTTGGGATCGAGGGAAGTCATGATTGAAATTCAAAATATACTTCGGATCGCTTCCGCGGAATGAATAGATGGATTGGTCATCATCTCCAACCGCACATACATTTTTTGATTCAGCAGAGAGGAGTTTTATCAATTCATATTGAACTTTATTGATATCCTGGAACTCATCTACCAAAAAATAGTTAAACCTTTGCTGATATTTCTTTAAAAAATCTGGGTGATTTTTTAAAAATACATAACAGCCTACAAGCATATCATCAAAATCATACTTCCCTGTTTGCTGTTTATATTCTTCATATTTCTTATATAAAAATAAACACGATTTCTCCCAATCGTCCTTAGGTTGAATATCTTCTGGAAAGGCCAAAGAGTTTTTCCAAAGCCCGATTTGTTGAAGGGCCTGATCATATGCAAATTCCTTATCATCAAGTTCCAATTCCCTGCCAGCCTGTTTCAATACCTTTTCTTTTTCCCACTCCCACTTCAATAGGAAATCGCGCTGCCATTTGGCTGGTTCGTGGAAAATCAGGATTTTATAAAAGATGCTATGAAAGGTCCCGCTAACGATTTGAGAAACAAGGGAGGGCGTCATATAGGGATAACCGAGCAGACGCTGCTGCATTTCCTTTGCGGATTTCGCCGTAAATGTTACAAGCATGATACTTTTGGGATCAATCTTTTTCACTGTGAGCATATAGGCAGTGCGTACCGTCAATACGCGGGTTTTCCCGCTGCCTGCTCCTGAAAGGACAAGGATGGGTCCATCGATCGTCATTACCGCTTTGAGTTGCTCTGCATCGAGAACAACCCCTGAAGAGGATAATTCTTGAAAGTATGGTTCCTCTGATTGTGCCATGTCATATGGTTTATCTGAATATTTCGGATTGCCGGTTATGGGGCGGCTTTTAAGGAAAGGTTCGGTAATGGTTTTCGTTTCAGTAATGGTTCGTGATGTTGGAATCCTAAATCCATTCTGTTCCATATATTCTAAGGGCTTATCTACATTTATGGATTCTGAAATTGGCATTTCACAGGGTCCCTGCGATGGGTCGCTATGATAAAAATAAGGTGTCTCATGGATTCCAATAAATAATTTCACTGGTTTATGACAAATGATACAAGAAAGCTGATCACGTTTTCCTTTTTCAAAAAGTGTCTGCAGCTCACCAGCTGAAACGGTATGTAAATGTACGATTTCATTGCCAGATTTTGCTTGATTCATATAAATGGATACCTCTAATCTATTAAAAATATCGGCAATACTCATCATACCAGAAGATTAGGAAAAAAGAATGTGGAAATCATGTTTAAATATTGTTCTGGCAGGGGAATTAAATGACAACATAACTATTTCAATATAAGGAGGGGTTACTATGGGATATATAGCACCTGTCACACAATTTGATTATATTCAATATGCCAACCGGACGGTCGAAGCTGCAGGGAAAGTAAGAATTGTTAAAGGAGCGGCACCCATTCAACCCATCCGTTTTGATCAGGTGTTGGAAAGGGAAAGCGTTGAAGGATTAAATCAAATTCAAGATAATGTTCGGGTAAGTGCATATGGAGCAGGCACATATCAACATGAAATGGGCAGGAGCGTCAGGAAAGATTTAACGGCTGGAATGACAGGAAAAGGCAGGTTCATCAACGAAATTGTCTAGTTCCTCCAGAAAGACAAAAGAGGACACGTGAAGTGTCCTTTTTGTACTGACTTCTTAAAGAATGTCTATTTCCACGATTAGGGCTAACAATAGTTGCAATAAAAGTTGGATGTTTAGAGCGATTTGTGCATCAGTTGTTGTAATGTCGATATCACGGCTGTTTTCAACAATTGTTTTTTGGCGCGTGATTTGTTTAACATTAGAAGATTGGATTAATTGTTGAGTGATCTTATCAGCATTATCAGCATCTGCAACGGAAATGCTTACGATGACCGCAATTGCAGCTTGTAGAGCAGCTTGTAGTGAGAGGGCCGCTTTAACATCCGTTGAAGTGATATTTACATTACAAGAATCTTTAATGTAAATAAGTTCTTCAGAAAGCTGAACTTGATTATTATCCTGTCTTGCATCTTGGTCAATCTTTGTGTCATCGTCGTTACAGAATCCTGAAAGGGGATGCCTGGAAGCGGAATCTAGAGCCGACCATGACCTTTCAGAGTCATCATGTGTGTTACAATTGCTACGATATACATTTTGGTTCATGTTGTTTTTTCCTCCTTAGGTTTTATTCCCTATTAAAATATGCTTTGATGGTTAATCGGGTTGGACGAATAAATCAGTTCATTCGTCTATTTTTTAAATACTTAGAGAAAGTATTAGTGTGTGGGGATGAATAATAAAGAAGCTGGAGCTTTAGGAATGAAATGTAAGTGCTGCTATGTCTCGGTTTACTTATTTCTCGCCAGCAAGTAAGGTGATTAGGTGATATGGTGCGTCATTTATTTTTGGAATCCGTGAATTTGTTGTGAATGGAATTGGTAACTGGATTAACATCATGTTCCGTGATGTTCTTTTCTTGGTTTATGATTTTTAGTGATTGCTCTTGTAAATAACGAACGGTTTCTTTAAGGTTGTTTCTCTCTTTTTCAGTTAGATCGACCTTTTCCTTTTTGAAACCATGTTTTCTCAAAGTCCTCGAAACCAGCAGCTCCATCAGTCTTTTTTGAGACTCATCCAGGTTAAAATCATTGTTACCCATAAAATTTTCCCTCCTTCTTGCTTTCTATATATAGACTATGTATTTTTGATGAGATTGCCATTGAACGGAAATGGTTTTTTTCATAAAACGATAATTTAAGTCCATGAACGAACAAAAAAAGCTGTCCAATCAGAAGACTGAAAGGACAGCTTTTTTATATCAAAAAATGGTTTTCTTCATCGTTTTATGAGGAATGCCAGCATCCATGAATTCGTCGGAAACGATCTCATAACCTAATTTTGAATAAAAAGGGATGGCATGCACTTGGGAATCAAGCTTTAATTGAGGCACTTCCTGCTGGATTGCGTATTCCTCAATAGCATTCATGATCATGGCGCCGGCACCATTCTTACGGCCCGATGACAGTACACAAATGCGCTGTACTTTACCGATGTTGTCAATGACCCTGAAGCGGCCAGCACCGATTGGCTGATGCTGCTCATCATATAAAACGAAATGTGTGGAATCTTTTTCATATTCATCGATCTCTTCTTCAAGAGGGACGTTTTGTTCTTGGACGAACACTTTTCTTCGAATCATATATGCGTTTTCAAGCTCTTGGCTGTTCTCTGCGATTTTTACAAACACGAAATCATTCAGCTCCTAATCTAAATGTTTCATAAACGGTCCATGCCCCATCTTCAAGTTGATACAGCAAGTGAACTCGTTTCACCTCTTCTTCATGGCTGATGTCAAGCATGCTTAATTGGCCTAAAACATCAGAATGCTCATTATCGGATAAATCTTGAGCGATTGTAATATGCGGGACAAATGCATGTTCACTTTCACTTTTTATGAAATCCTCATTGTTAAGCGCATCATGCAGCTCTTGAAGCCCTTCGGATAATTCTACTTTGAAATAAATCGTATTGCTTACGGGTTGGAAAGACTTCGTTTTGGTTACGCTCATCGTAAAAGGTCTGCACTTTTGAGCAATGCCTTTTAATTGTTCCGCGATTGTTGAAATTTCCATATCCGTCGCTTCGAACGTTGGTTTAAGCGTTAGATGCGGTGGTATGAAAGCATACTTCGTATCATACCGTTTGCGATAGGAGTTAGCTAAATCTTGAAGTTTTTTTGAAGGGAAAATTGCAACACCATATTTCATAAATAAAACCTCCTGATATTTTTTATTGTTGTATTATAGTTGGACATGTTTTTTTCTTGAAACCATCCCAAACAGATGATTTCGAGTAATTAGAACATTTCCAATAGTGCTCGTTTCAAATCTGCCTGCCAGTATTTCCAGGTATGATTACCTTCAAATTCTTCATAGAAGCAAGGAAATCCTTTTTGGTTTATTAATTTATGCAATTCCCTATTTGGTTCTATGAAGTTTGCCTTATTGCCATCCGTCGTCGGTACATCCGTTTCACCGGTCCCGATCACATGGTAAAGTTCGAGGAGATGCGGATCCTCAAAATTACGTACAGCATCCATTACTGCTTCATTGGCAAGCGGGGACTGCATGATGCATTTACCGAATGTATGCGGATACTGCAAAGCGGCCAATAGAGAAACTGTACCGCCAAGAGAGTCACCGATCAAAGTTCGACCATGTCCCATTTGATAGGTTGGGAATTCATCATCTAAAAACGGAACTAGTTCATGGGCAAGAAAACGTATGTATGCAATATGCTGTTCCCCGTCCGGATGATATTTGCGCCTGCGGTCAAAGCGGTCTTTATAAGGAATGCCGACAATGATGATATTCTCGATCTCATCGTTCCCTAACAGTTCATCTGCTACCCGACCGATTCGGCCCATTTGAAAATAATCACGGCCATCCTGAGCAATCACAAGCGAATATTTATACAATGGCGAATAATTAGCAGGCAAGTAGACAAGCAATTCCAATTCTTCTGCTAAAGCTTCGCTTTTAAACATGTACTCTTTAATTGTGCCTTTGCGTAAACTCATTCTCCCGCACCTCAATGATAATTAATAATGAAAAACAACTTACTTGATTATTTTAGCATAGCCTTGCAACTTTTTCCCGCGACAAGAATTTGGAATATAAAATTTTCGTTCTATTTTCTAAAAATTTAAATTATAAGGTGCTATAATACAAGGATATAGAAAAATAATACAAAAAAAGGTGGCGAATAAAATGGCAGATGTACACGTGCACAGCAGGGAAGTGACAAAGGCGGCTAAACGAACATTATTGGAGCGTGGTGTCAGTGTGGAGGCAATTGCAAAAATCGTTTATGAATTGCAGTTCCCGTACAAGGCTGATCTTAAGCTGGAGGAATGCATCCACAGCGTTGAGCGTGTCCTGTTGAAAAGGGAAATTCAACATGCCATTTTAGTCGGTGTGGAGCTGGATAAACTGGCAGAGCAAAAAAAACTATCAGAACCCCTGCAATCGATTGTTGAATCGGATGAAGGGCTATTCGGAGTGGATGAAACGATTGCCTTTGGTGCAGTACTCGGTTATGGAAGCATTGCTGTAACAACCTTTGGCCATTTGGATAAAAATAAAATAGGCGTCATACACGAACTTGATAAGAAGCAAGAAGGAATCGTGCATACCTTCCTGGATGACATCGTTGCAAGCATTGCCGCGAGTGCCGCCTCAAGGTTAGCTCATCGTCTGAGAGATGAAGAGGAATCGTTAACTGAACAGGAAAAGGACATCCAGGAAGAAGAAGAGTTAATAGGTTGAACCTTGAAGAGCAATGTTCAGCCAGACCTGTAAAACCTGGCCTTAATGAGGCGGGCAGAAAGGATGTTGGCTACTTTAAATGTCCGTTTTGTCTGCCTTAGAAAACAGAATGCGTGAATATGGCCTGGATAAATTTCAAGCACCTGGATTTTCCGTTGTGTAATCTTACCTTGTTCGGAGAGATAAATTATTTCTAATGGAGCATTTTCTTCCATATGTTTACGAAGTATATATTTCATTCCCGGTCACTCCTTTGCTGACTTGCTTGCTATCATTATATGCGAACATACGTTTTATATGCAAGTGAAAAGCGAATGTTCGTTCTGTCTTGTTGTGGGGTGAATGGAAGAAGATGAAATTATAACTTTTTTAATATTATATGTAGAGTTTTTAACAAAAAAACAATTTATGTACTCAATTTCTGACCTTTCTTCTAACAGTCCTCTTAGAATCTCAGTAGCTAGGTTCTTCATCAACCAAAACTGAAGTGCGATTATACCTCACCTCATTTTCAGATTGAGAATAAAGAATATGTTTCCCCGATAATATCCACAAAAATACCTTCCTTATTGTTAACGACCACCTTCTTAATAAGATATATAATCCAGTAGATTTTTGCTGTTTAAGTTAGATATATTTTCAAATTTGTAACATATGTACAAACATCTTTTCTTTTAATGAATAAAATAACCCGAAAATAAAAAAGAAAAAGGTGATTATAATTAAAAATCATAATTCCATTTCACATTGTAATTCCTTTATAGACACCACATATCTTAATAAGAAATGTGTGCAAAAGAAACCGGATGATTGTCATAGCTGCCATAAGAAACACAATGACTGTATATGTCACCAAAAGAAATCGGATGATTGTCATAGCTGCCATAAGAAACACAATGTCTGTATTTGCCACCAAAAGAAACCGGATGATTGTCACTGTTGTCATAAGAAACACAATGACTGTATTTGTGAGCAAAAGAAAGATGATGACTGTCATTTGTGCCATAAGAAACTCTGTATTTGTCATCAAAAGAAACCGGATGATTGTCATTGTTGTCATAAAAAACACAGTGACTGTACCTGTGAGCAAAAGAAAACCGATGACTGTCATTTGTGCCATAAGAAACATAATGACTGTCACTGTGACAATAAGAAACATAATCTAGTAAGAGCATCTGCGTTCAGGGCTAATAAGAATACACCACAACTATACGAAGCAGCGTTAACTCCCTCTGTAAAAGTTTTATTCCAAACTGAACAGTTTGATTTAGCGGATGAATATAATCCGCACATATCAACATTTATTCCAACTAAGGATGGAATTTATGAGATAACAGCAAAAGTCTCGTTTTGTCCGTCAAAAAGTAAAAGCAATGATTCCTCAAAAAACAAAAAAGATAATTGCAAATGTGATTATTGCAGTAAAAATAGTTGCAACTGTGATTATTGCAGAAAACATCATCCTTCAAAAGACAAAAAAAGGAGTTCTTCAAAAGAAGGATATGTCGCATCCATTTCCATTAACGTAAACGGAGATAATTTAGATATTGTTAATGACTTCTTGGAGAAATCAAGACCTATTGGACTATCGGTTACTACAATCCTTCAGTTACAAGCAGGAGATCGGGTACAAGTATTATTTAGCGCAGATGCAAACGGAGAAATTTTAGCAGAAGCATCTTTAACAAACTTTCAGGCTGCTAGATTCCCTTCTCCAATGTAAAGATCTTTCTGCTTTAGTCTTAGATTGAGTAAATGGACATCATATTTGTTAATTAAAGTCGAGTAAACGTATGATTAGGAGCCCTGGATTCTCCTTGAAAAAGGTGAGGTAGATTCTATTCCGAGAAATTTGGGGGTCAGATCGTACTTTCAGGGATTAACGCCTAAGACCACACTTTACGGAAAAAAACTTTTTTAGCAAAACTACTTGTTTTATTTTGAATACCACTATATAATAAATCTTGTTCAGAAAAGAAGTCAGCAACTAAGTAAGTTTTAAACCAAGCTCTATAGAGCTTGATTACATACGACTTGTTAGCTCAGTGGGAGAGCACTTCCTTGACAGGGAAGGGGTCGTGGGTTCGAATCCCTCACAGGTCATCAACTGCCAAAGGCTCAAATCCTTGATATAACAAGGGTTTGGGTCTTTTTTTTGTTTTTAAAGATATAGGTCATAATGTATTATTTACTCAATTGGTGGCGTAATGGTGGCGGATTGAGAAGGATTTAAACGTACTACAGGTCAATTATTTGTAATAATTAATATTTCAAGGAACTGTAGGTAAAGCTTTTTGCTTATTCAGCTAACGATGGAGGTTAAAAATAAGACCGTATTTTTGGCTTTTCTTTAAAAGGTACATAATCATATTCTTCGGTAAAATCCAGTTTACTATAATGTGTTGGATTACTCACTACTGAATACCATGCACGGGAATACTTCCAGGAAGCCCTGAACATGACGCATGAAGACTATGCAAAATATCAGCAAACGATGTTTCTTGGCTTGAAAAGTATAATACAATGCCTTCACTTAAAATGATGGTAGAACAATATAGAGAAGAATTACAACCCTTACCCTCCACTTCAGTATTATATAGTAAATATTCCCTTTGTTTTTAACGGATGATTTTAATACCTCAACAGTTTATTATATTGATAAAGGATGAAGTATTTAATCTACTACTATAATTTGGTAAGTCTTTAAAAGGGAAGTGATTGTTAAATGCTTTATATAAGCGATATCGAAAAGATAATTAAAAACACATTAAATGAGCACAATTTGGATATTATTTATGAATTTGACAATAATCTAAGTGCACCTATGAGTTATAACGTATCGACCAATACTATAAAATTCAATTACCTTCAAGTTAACGGTTATAAAGGGAAAATTAGAATAAAAGAGACAGAGGAAGACTTTGTTAAAATTATTCTTTATCGTATGATTGGTTATTATTTAGATTTTAAGAAAAACAAACATGATTTAAGGATTTTAATGTATGGTCACGAAGAAGAAAAAGAAAAGCTAAAATCTGAAATAGAAACTAATGCTTGGGATTATGGGAGAACATTAATACCTGAACAACTATTGGAGTCATATGATAAAGTTCGTGAATTGGATAAAATGTTAATAAATTAATGTACTCTAAGAAAATGGAGACCCGACTTTAAACTAAAACAAGAAAAAGAAGCCTCCTTGGAGAATCTCTCTGGCTGAATTTTGAGTGAGAAATTAAACTGGTATCCAATAAGACAAGACCCAGAGAAAGAAGAGTTGTCTTAGAAAGATTGATGAATAAACAAAGAGAAAATCAAGTTCAAAGTTCGTGCTCGACTTTTAAGAGATATCGATTGCTTGACAAAAGAAATACACTGGACTGAACATACCTCTGAAGAGAGGTTTTAATGAACAACATATACTAGATAAAGAGGAAAGAGATTATTGGTCAAGCGGCTCCAGAGAACGATTGTGTAGATAAGTATTATGACCTGCTCATCCAACGATTTGTTCATGGCAGTAATTTAGATACAGCAGACCATAATTACGATGTTTTTATCCAGCCAAACTTGAAGCAATTTAATCGAGACCAATTTCTTGCTATATAAGATGGTATTAACAGAACCGTCAATGTTATGGGCATAGATTTGGATGCTTAGTGCTATCATTGTAATTTCGGTTTTATTAATATTTCCTTTTGTATATTTGATTTTAGGAACTGAGATATTTGGTGTTTAAGTTTTTGATAATACTGATGATCTTTCTTCGATTAACAGGAGCTTTAGTAATATAGGTGTAATAAAAGAGAGTACAAGATGGTATTATCCCCTTCAGGTAGACAGAGAAAAAAGAGAACATGATAAAATGTTCTTAACTGTCAATCTGGAGGGGATTTTTTGTATGGCAAAGAAGGGGCAAACGTTTCAAGCGTATACAGAAGAATTAAAGAGAGAAGTGGTTCGTCTGAAAGTGGAGGAAGGTTGGTCATATCGCCTGATTCGTGAGCGTTTTGGTATTAAAAGTGATGCACAGATAGCCAGTTGGGTGAAGAAAGTGCAGAATAACGAGTCTTTTGAAGATCAACGTGGTGTATGGAACCGTAAGAATTTTTCTAGTGTCGAAGAGGAAAATACCTATCTAAAAGCGCAGGTGGATTATTTAAAAAAGCGCAATCCAAATCTACATGGGAAGGAATGGTCCTGAAAGCCGAAAGGTTTCAAATAATCGATGGTTTGAGGAAAACGTACCCACTTTCGTGGCTATTAAAAATCGCTGAAGTTTCAAAGGCTGGATACTACAAATGGCGGAGGACACATTCTGCTCGTTCTTTGCGACTTGAGAAAAATTTATGGATAAAGGAACATATTTTAGCCATCCATAAGCTACACCCCTACTACGGATATAAACGGATGACTGGAGCTTTGTCCAGAGAAGGAATCGTTGTAAACCACAAGCGTGTTCGTCGATTAATGAGAGAGTTGGGGGTCCAATCAGTCATTCGGAAGAAACGCCCTTTCTACGGTCGAAGAGGGTCAGTTGTATTTCATAATGTCTTAAATCGTGAATTCTACGCAGAGATGAGGTTTCATAAGTTAGTAACAGATATAACCTATGTACGGATTGGAGACACGTTTGCCTACCTTTCCGCCGTTTTAGATTTGTATAATAATGAAATTGTTGCATGGGAAGTTTCTACACGAAATGATCTTGAATTGGTTCATAATACGCTAAACCAGCTAAGGGACAAGCCGTTTAGCAAGGGGGCTCTCCTGCACTCAGATCAAGGATTCCAATATACGACGAAATCATATGAAAATCAGGTGAAGGAACTCGGCATTCGAGGAAGCCACTCTCGTAGTGGCAATTGTCACGAAAACGCGTGTATAGAAAGCTTCTTCTCACATTTAAAAACAGAAAAGTTATATTTAACATGTCCAAAAACAGCAGAGCAAGCTTATCTAGCTATTCAAGAGTATATAGAGTTTTACAATACGGATCGCTTTCAAGAGAAATTCAACGGCCTTTCCCCAATTGAATATCGAGAAAAGGCCGCAGCTTAAAAAATACTCTTTTTTTATTGTCTACTTGACAGGGTTATGTACAAGAAGTAGTCTCTTTTATTTATACATAATTAACATTAATGTTTCAAAAGCCTAAATAAATGGACAGTCAAAGGGGACACCCATAAATGAGGTCCCCCTTTCATAATGTATTACGGTAATGAAGTTTTATATTGTTCCATTAAATCACCTGCATATAAGCTTGTTATCATTAAGAAAATGGCAAGCCCAATGTATATTGAGAACCAGATGACTTTTGTTTTGAGACTCGATGAGTAATAGGATTTCTCTTTATCCCTAATTTCAGTTTGTTCTTGCACTTCTTTAAAGAACTTTGCTGCTATTCGTTCATAGGTGCCTATATTTTCAAAATCGGTCGGTCCGTTCTGATATTCATTCGTATTAGCAGCATTCATTAAGGATCTATACATATTTAATTTCACCTCGGTCAGCTGTTTTTCTTTTAGTTTATTATCATCAAATAGCGGGATATGCCAACTCTTCATGTTGTTAAACTTTTCATATTGTTGGCTCGATTCCATATTCCAAATATTAACCAGGCGAATTTTTTCTTCATCTGTTGCAGCTGCATATTGTTCTAGTTGCCTTAATCCAAATTGATTCAATTCTATGATGATGTCTCTTTGATTTCTTGTTGTCTCGCTACGAATTTCTTTCCACCACTTAGAAATGCCCAATAATAAGAAAAGAATTAAGAATGGATTTGGATGGAGAAATAAATATACAACCATCCCGATAATCCCTACTACCCAAAGCTTTGTGGAGATGACTCCCACTATACGTCCTCCATCAAGAGGGTGCACAGGCATTAGATTAAATAGGTTAATCATGGCTCCAAGTGTAATAACTAAAAGCCAAAATGGATTTTCCGTCATCATAAATAAGGGGATGGCTGGTAGAAATGCTAATGTACCTAATAAAGGACCTCCGAAGGCAAGATAAGCTTCTTGGTTAGCATTCTTGGGTTCTTCCTTAAGGGCAATTAATGCTCCGACAAAAGGGATGAAAATGGCATTGGATGTTTTGATGCCTTTTCTCTTTGCAGCAAGTAAATGCCCCATTTCATGGATATAAATTAGATAGACTAGGGCTACGGCAAATTTCCAACCGTAAACCAAAGCATACGCTCCTAATGAAACGAAAATAGAAATCAGGGAACCTACTTTTGCTAATTTCAATAGCGCAAACAACCATTTCATTTTTCCAAGGAAAAATAACCCGATTGCCCCCAAACCTACCCATCCTTTTTTCGATTTAGATTCTTTCAAAATGTACCTCCTAGAGTAAATGGGAAAACAGATGACCCGAGTGACACTATGTCTATCTGAGCTCCTTCTTGATTTATGATCTTGCTAATATCCTTATTATATCGTATTGGATAATCCATTTATTATCATCTCAGTGATATTTTTCTAGAATATTAACATTCAAGTATTACATTTTTTTATAATTAAGATAGAGTTCTTTCCTTAATATTTAGGGCCCTAACAGGTCATCAACTAACAAAGGCTCAAATCCTTGATGTCACAGCATATCCAAATATCATTCCTGTGTGTTTTTATGCATTGCACAAAGTGGCACAGAAACTGCTGTGAAGGTGAATCGTTCGTTGCATGACGCTAGCCACTTTGGTACACTATGCAGAAGTGCATTTCAGCTAGGATTGACTATCGAATGATAGATAAGATGCTGTCACCTTTACATAATTCATGGTCTTTGTAAGCGGTGGGGTGCTCCCGAACGAAATATGGTACAAAACCTTAACAATATAAAAGTTTTTCTAAGAAGACCATCTGTTCCCTCATACAGCAGGAGTTGTATGGGGGCTTGTATTTTATTGAGAATTTTCTGTTTAGATGAAATAAGGAGGAAGCAATGAACAATTATAAATTGACCATTCAATATGATGGCGGGCGCTATAAAGGCTGGCAGCGACTTGGTAATAGTGATGATACGATCCAAGGGAAAATAGAAAATGTATTAACGGAAATGGCAGGGGGAAAAATCGAGATCATCGGATGCAGCAGAACGGATGCCGGTGTACACGCCCTTGCTCAAATCGCCAATTTTAAGATCGGTGAAAATCTGACTGAAGTTGAAATCATGGATTATTTGAATAGATATTTACCAAGAGATATCAGCATTGTCGAGGTTACGCTAGTCCCTGAACGTTTTCATGCCCGTTATAATGCTAAGGATAAAACCTATTTGTATAAGATCTGGAACGAGCCATATACAAATCCTTTCATGCGAAAGTATAGTATGCATGTAGAGGAAAAGCTGGATATCACTAGAATGAAAAAAGGATGTCAATATTTTATAGGTGAACATGATTTCACTGCTTTTTCAAATGCAAAATCCAAGAAAAAATCCATGGTGCGTGAAATATATTCCATTGATATAGAAGAAAATGCCGGCTTCATCGAAATTACGGTGCGAGGCGATGGATTTCTTTATAATATGGTTAGGAAGATTGTCGGGACGTTGATAGAAGTAGGGTTAAATGAAATAGATGCTGAAAATATACCAAGTATTATAGAGTCAAAAGAAAGAATCCAAACGGGCCGTATGGCGGAGGCAGCTGGGTTATACTTGGTAAAGGTTGATTTTTAGACCGGATATTGATGCATGTGTTAATGAATGTAATGTGTACAGGCAGTAGAAAAAGGGAAGTAATAGGGAAGAATGGTAAAGCGGAAAGTACGAAAGAAGGAGAGATTTTCATGAGATTAGCAGGAAAGAAAATAATCAGTCTTGTGCACCATGATTTTGAAGATTTAGAGCTCTGGTATCCGATTTTACGTTTAAAAGAAGAAGGGGCGATCGTTCATCTCGCCGGAGAAAAGTCGAATGAAACATACATTGGAAAATATGGTGTACCAGCCATATCTGATTATGAGTATGGCAGTATCAAGGCTGAAGAATATGATGCCATTCTTGTACCGGGCGGTTGGGCACCCGACAAAATTCGCCGGTTTCCTGAAGTGATATCACTTATCCAAAGCATGGAAGAAAATAAAAAACCCATTGGGCAAATTTGTCACGCTGGTTGGGTGTTGATATCCGCGAAAATTTTACAGGGGAAGAATGTAACGAGTACACCTGGCATTAAAGATGATATGGAAAACGCAGGGGCAACTTGGATAGATGAGCCCGTCGTCGTAGATGGAAACCTTGTGTCAAGCAGGCGTCCGCCTGATCTGCCGGATTATTTAAGGGAATTGATAAACGTGATTGAAAAGGGTTAAATCTATAGTACGGTGAAAAAGTGTTTTTTCCTTCTGGAAAAAACACTTTTTTTTATCCATACCCGAATTTATTTTAATAGTGATTATGAAAAAAAATTCCTTTATTGATCCTTAATCAAATCAATATATAAATTTCCTTTTGTCCCTACGACAGCATACGAGATATCAAAAACAACAAGGTTCCTTTTTTTGAGTTCAGCCATCAACCATTCTTCATTGTAGGTGTGTTTGGTTAGGTTATCATATAAGATTTTTCCGTCATAGACCAGTTCAATCGGTACAGAACCTGCTGGTGGCAGTATTGGTAAGTCCTGCTTGGTGGCAGTTTGGTATTGTTCTTTTTTTAATACAGAGAGTGAACCATTTATCTCTAAAATGGCACATTCAACTTCATCTATGTTGAAGATATCTTTTCCCCGCAAAGCCTGTTTAAGAGAATCCAGTGAATACCCCATCCGTTCCATTGACTCTTCAAGAATTCTTCCTTTTTGAATTAAAGTGGCAGGTTCTCCGGCAATCCATTTCCCGAACCGCGGATTTCGAACCGCTAGGAGATTGAGCATGAAAACGACGGTACCCATAATAATTATGGAAATGATGAAATACAGGAATTTAATTTTAATATTGAATGCTAGATTTCCTGCAATTGTCCCCATCGTAATGGAAGCGATATAAAGGTGATAGGTCTTCTGGGCAATTGTCTGTTTACCGAGAAGTTGGACAAATACCCATAATAAAATAAAAGAGGTAAAGGTTCGAAAGATGATTTCAACAGATTCCGACATGACGATTTCTCCCTTACAAAACTCCCGACAGTTCGTTTGAGATAGTATGTTCTTACACCTTGCCATTTATTCTGTAAAGGAAACAGACAAGAAACCGTCTTTGATTTGGGAACCCCTCTTGAATTAATAGATTTAAACGATTGGTGCGATACATAAAAAAATGAATTATGAAACAACATTCAATAAACCAGGCATTCATATTAGTGAAATATCATGAAGCAAGCCGCTCAATACTTGCCTTTTTATTTGATGAATCCATGGATATGTTTACTTAGTATCGATTAAGAAATTTCTACGAATAATAGTATCAAAATACATTTGCACGGGGGTATGTTTTGAGAAATATTCAGGAAATTTTCATTGACGATTTAAAAAGCATTTATAAAAATTTCTTTGTTTGTATCGTAGTCGTCTTTCTCATGTTCATCCCTTCCATTTATGCGTGGTTTAATATTGTTGCATCATGGGACCCGTATGCAAACACGGAAGGAATTCTTGTCGGTGTTGCCAATAATGATAAAGGTGCGGAGTTAAATGGCAAAGCCGTGAACATAGGCAAGGAAGTAATGGAAGGGTTAAAGGATAATAAGGATCTGGGCTGGAGGTTCACATCGGAAAAAGAAGCGATAGAAAAGGTGGAAAAGGGTGATTATTATGCATCCATCATCATTCCGGAGAACTTTTCCGAACATATTGCGACGATCATGACCGATGACCCTAAGAAGGCGGGGATTGATTACTATGTTAATGAAAAAATCAATTCCATTGCTCCTAAAATTACGGCAGCGGGTGCCAACAGCATTGTGGACAATGTGAGCAAAACCTTTATCAAATCAGCTAGTGGGAGTATCCTTGCAATTTTTAATGAACTGGGAATCACCTTGCAAAACGAGTTGCCGACGATTCAAAAAATGAAGAATATGGTTTATTTATTAGAGGCTGAACTGCCTGAGCTTGAACAAAATATCAAAACCGTTCAAACACATGTCAAAAAGGCTGAGGATATCATTAAGAGGGTCAATGATGGCCTGAATTCGATAGAAGGAATAACATCACAGAAGGACAAATTGGTATCGGACGTTTCTAGTTATGTAGATTCAACAAGGCAGGCATTCGAAGGAATCAATCCCCTCTTGAAAAATGATATTGCGAAAATAAGGAGCGATAATGAATCCATTTTAGTGCTGGCAAACCGGTTAACGGGTCAGGATTTACCTGACAATGAGTCGGATCAGCTAGTGGAACAAGGTGTAACGAGGATAAATAAAGAGTTGTACCTTTTGGACAGTATGTATAATTTATTGGTTAGAGTCAATCAATTTAATGAGAAAAACGTGCTTCAGCCAGAAATACAGCTGGTTGATGAACTAAGGGATAATGCTTCGAACCAACTTCAAGCGCTGAATGACCGAGCATACGGCAATCTTATCGAACTTGGCAGGAACAACGATCAAGTCTTGGCAAGCTTCCAGGAGAGCTATTCAAAGGAAACGGGGCCAAAATTCAATGAAATCTGGAATGAAACAGAAGCAATATTGAATAATGTCCAGCTTACGATGGAGGAGGGAACCAAGGTTCTTCCTGAGGTGAGGACGCTGTTGAATGAGACCAATCGTACATTGGGAACACGTACAGCGGATATTGAAAAGTTACAGAATAAGTTTCCGGAAATCGAAACGAAAATAAAGGCTCTGGCTTCTAAAATGAGGGAAATTGATAAGTCTTATAATATGGAAGAAGTGATCGATTTCCTAAGGAATGATATTGAACAAGAAAGTGAATTTTTTTCAGAACCAGTTCTGCTCAATAAACACAGTCTCTTTCCGATTCCGAACTATGGATCCGCCATGTCTCCTTTCTTTACGGCACTTTCCCTTTGGGTCGGCGGTACAATATTGATTTCCATGCTTAGCGTGGGTGTTTCTCAAAAGGTCTACAGCCCGTATCAAATTTATATCGGGCGGTATCTAATATTTTTCATCATTGGGGTGATGCAGGCCCTTAGTGTTTCTATTGGGAACATCTTTCTTATCGGTGTTTATGTAGCGGATAAATTTGAGTACATCCTGTTTTCCGTTCTGATAAGTACGGTATTTACACTTATTGTCTACACCTTCGTTTCCGTTCTTGGAAATGTTGGAAAAGGGATAAGCGTCGTCTTGATGGTCCTTCAAATATCAAGTTCAGGAGGCACCTTCCCCATTCAAGTCACACCGCCCTTTTTTCAGCATATTAACCCTTTCTTGCCATTCACCTATGCTGTGGGTTTGCTTCGTGAATCTGTTGGGGGAATAACCTGGAGTGTAGCTGGCAAGGACATTTTTATCTTGATTCTCTTTTTAATAATCACGTTCATCTTAGGTGTCATTTTGAAAAAGCCTCTGCATGCAAGGACACAAAAGATGAAGGATAAATTGTATGGAAGCAGGATTTTTTAAGGTAATTGAAAGAGTGCTGGTGACCGCGGTTAACTGAAGTTGAAAATTATGGATATATTCAGCCTGAACCCTTAAAAGGGGCTCGGGTTTTTTTATTTGCTGAATGGTATTTATAGATATGTATTTTTATGTAGGTTTGGAATATTCATCAATACATTGACAGTTGAATAGAAAAATACCGATAAATTAGAATTTTTGCATTTTTATAGTTGACAAAAACCATTGGATTAATCATTATTAAGAAATAATGTTTAGTAAATCGATGCGATATAAAAGTGGGGTGACTTTATGTATTTAACAATAGATGGCATTGAAAAAAGTTTTAAGAATGAAAAGAAAGAAAGCATAAAGGTGCTCGATAAGATAAACATAGAGGTCGAGAAAGGAAGCTTCGTTTCGATCGTCGGCCCTTCAGGATGTGGTAAATCCACGCTCCTTTATCTGATTGCCGGCCTTGATAAAGCAGATGTGGGTGAAATACGTGTAGCTGGGAAAAAAGTGGTGAAGCCAGGTCCGGAACGGGTTGTCGTGTTTCAGGAGGCGGGTTTATTTCCTTGGCTGACAGTACTTGAAAATGTTACATACGGATTGAAGATAAAGAAAATGCCCAAAGAAGAGGCAAAAGCCAAGGCATTGGACATTTTAAAGATGGTTCACCTCAGCCGATATGTTGACTCCTATCCTCATCAACTCTCAGGAGGAATGAAACAGAGGGTAGCCATCGCAAGAGCGTTGGTGATGGAACCGGATATCCTGTTGATGGATGAACCATTCTCCGCACTTGATGAGCAAACGAGGATGGTTTTGCATAAAGAGCTGCTCGAAATCTGGAGAAAAACTAAAGTGACGATCTTTTTCGTTACCCATAATATTCGCGAGGCTGTTCAGCTTTCCGAAAAAATTATCGTCTTTGCTACCCGTCCCGGGAAAATCAAAGAGACGATTTCCGTTCCTTCCATGAAAGATGGAGTTATGCCGGATAGTGTAACTTTGCATACAGAACAAAGGGTTCTATCGATTTTGCAGGAGGAAATTGAAAAAGTGCTGAAGGAGGAAATGGGGAATGATTACAGCTTTAAGACGAATCATATTCATCGCGATGATAGCGGGGATATGGGAAGTCACATCTAGACTTTCCAGTCTTCCGGATTTCATGTTCCCAAGCCTGACTCAGGTTTTGGAAACTCTGTTTAAGGGACTGATGAGCGGACAAATAACCGAAGCCATCGGAAAAAGCCTTGGCCGTATCCTGATCGGCTTTATGATTGCCATTATAGTAGGTCTGATATTAGGATATTTCATTTGGCGCTTTAAATTGGTCGAAGACACTTTAGGATTCGTCGTGACGGCATTACAGTCCATCCCGAGTATCGTGTGGTTCCCTTTGGCGATCATTTGGTTTGGATTGAATGATTTTTCAATCCTCTTCATCGTCACCATCGGCGCAACTTGGACGATGACGGTTAATGCAACAAGTGGCTTCCGGAATGTACCCCAGTTGTATCAGCGGGTTGCCAAAACATATGGATCGACCGGATTTCATTTTCTTCGCACGGTGATTTTACCAGCATCCGTCCCGCAAATAATATCCGGTCTCCGAATTGCATGGGCATTTTCCTGGCGTGCATTGATGGCAGGTGAATTACTTGGCGGGGGAGGCGGTCTTGGCCAATTGCTGGAAATGGGCAGATCACTTGGACAAATGGATTTGGTCATCTCCGTGATGATCATCATCGCAATCATCGGAACAATCGTGGATAATGTCGTCTTCTCCCGTCTTGAACGTAATGTTCAACTGAAATGGGGAGTGAAGTAACGGTAGTTTAATAAAATAATAGTTTTAAAGGAGAGAAAAATATGCTGAAAAAATCATTCTTTGCCCTTATTCTGTCTGTTTTGTTAATCGGAATAGTAAGCGGATGCACTCAATCCAGCAGTAATGATGAAGAAGGGAAAGGGTCCGGGGGGAAATCCGTGAAAATTGGTTATTTTCCTAACCTAACCCACAGTGCAACGATCATTGCACTTGAAAAAGGCTTTTTCGAAGAAGAGTTCGGTAAAGATGTCAAGATTGAAACCAAAACAGTGGCCAATGGAGGATTATTCATGGAAGCAATGGCCACAAACGCCATTGATGTCGGAACGGTCGGGCCTGGTCCATTGCTTAACTTTTACGTGAAAAACCCTGAATACCACCTGATCTCCGGGGCTGTTAATGGAGGTGCCGTACTTGTGGCTAGCGAAGGCAGCAAGGTGACGGATTTAAAAGATTTGGCCGGTAAAAAGGTAGCGATTCCCGTCATTGGAAGCACTCAGGATGTCATGCTTAGGAAGGCCCTTCAAGATGTAGATTTAAAACCGACTACAAATGGGGGCACAGTTGAACTGTATGCGGCAGCACCTGCTGACACAACCGCCCTTTTTGTTCAAAAGTCTGTCGATGCAGCAGCGACCCAGGAACCATGGGGGTATGTATTGGAAAATCAGGCAAAAGGAAAGCTGTTGCTTGACTGGGATCAATTTGCATGGGGAAAAGATTCACCTAACACGGTAGTGGCTGCAAGCCAGAAGTTCTTGGATAAAAAGGGGCTCGCTGCTTCTTATTTGAAAGCGCATGAAAAAGCGGTGAAGTTCATACAGGAAAATCCTGAAGAAAGCCAAGAACTGGTTATTAAGCATTTGAAGGAACTGACTGGAAAAGAATTAAGCAAAGAAGAAGTGGCTTCAGCATTTTCACGCCTTGAAGTGACAACTGAAGTTAATGAGCAAGTCATTCAAGAAATGGCCGACATAAGCAAGGAAGCCGGTTATATCCCTAGCAGTGATATAAAAGGCATGATCGATTTATCAATTCTTGAAGAAGTGTCCAAATAACAAGCAAGCGCCTCAGCCATCCTGGCTTTGGCGCTTTTTTTAAAAGGCCGGATTAATCCATTTTAATTAAGCGGGGAAATAATCCTCCATATAAACACCTCAGGTCATGAACTCCCTTTATGGACAGATTTGATCCAATGCTTGGATAACATGATCAACCTCCTCCCAGGAATGGATGGTAGCGCCTGAAGCCAGTGAATGTCCTCCACCATTGAATTGACGTGCGACTGATGCGATGGGAATATTCCCTGAACGTATCCTGACACGGATTTCAGAAGGGTATTCGATGAAGAAAGCCCAGATTTTATTTTTCCTGACACTTGATAGCGTATTGACTAAATTCGAAGCTTCGAGTCGATCCACCCCATACATATTTAAAAGCTCGTCCGTAATAATGAAGTAAGCTACCCCTTTATCAGTTACCTTGAAGCTCATGAGAATGTCTTTTTGAAGTCGGGAAGCGTTTTTCGGCTTAACATTAAGGCTGTTATGGATTCTTTCTGGCTGAATATTATAGGTTCTTAAGTGCGAAACCAATTTTAATGTCCTGGGAGTTGTATTCCCATTCGTGAAATTCCCTGTATCACTAAGTATTCCTGCATAAAAAGATTTAGCCGCTTCTTTATTCATGTTGAAGCCTTCTGGAAATTCCAAGAATAAATCAACAAGCATTTCACTTGCAGAGCTATAAGAAGGGTCAACCCAAGAAATGTCCCCGAATTGTTCGTATTCGGGGTGGTGGTCAATTTTGATCAGCATGCCTCCATGATCATATCGGGAATCACTGATCCGTGAAATGTTGGCAGTATCACAAACAATCACTAAGGCACCTTTATATTTGTTATCGGAAATGACATCCATATCACCTATGAATAGAAGCTTGTCCACTTCCTCGCCTACCGCATAGACTTCTTTAGAAGGGCAGGAGTCCTTCAATAGCCTCTTTAAACCGAGTTGTGATCCCAATGCATCCGGGTCCGGATTTACATGACGATGAATGATGATTGTGTGGTATTTCTTGATCGCTTCGATTATTTCCATTTTTTTATTGTCCATAGCGCCATCTCCTTTTTAAGCTTTCCTTATCTGCCGTGCGACGATTGATAATATGTAAAATTCATATATTGACAGTTATACCTATTCAATCATCACATGCCAAACGAATAAAGGCAATTCCGATTACTTTGGATGGGGGGAGTCCTGAAGCATACGGAAAGTATACGGAAAGTATACGGAACAGATGTATTAAAACACTCAAACAAAATTATTGCAAAATTCAAAAAATACAACTATACTTAATTTACCAAACCGATGACAACAAGTTACCTTGTTGCATGGCCGGCTTGACATAAAAAACTGGAATCCATAAAAATTGACTTGGTTCACTTGATCTTCCTTTGCAGGAAGACAGTTCGTGGATAAGGGTCAGTGAAACATTCAATGTAATGACATTGTTGGTTTTACTGGCTCTTTTTTGTGTATCCACGACAGTTTGAAAGGGGTGATGATATGAATGGAGCTTTGGAGGGAGTCAGGATTATCGATGTATCCCGTGTTTTGGCGGGGCCGTTTTGTTCAATGATTCTCGGCGATTTGGGTGCCGATGTCATTAAAATCGAGCATCATGAATCAGGGGATGAAACGAGAGGGTGGGGGCCGCCATTCGCCGAAGGGGAAAGCGCTTACTATTTATGTGCAAATCGAAATAAGCAAAGCATGACCTTGAATTTAAAATCTGAGGAAGGAAAAGAGATTTTCCGGAAGTTGGTGGCTTCAGGGGATATAGTGATTCAAAATTTCAAAACAGGCACATTGGGAAAACTGGGGTTGGGTTATGAGGATTTAAAGGAAATCAACCCCAAACTGATCATGGCCTCGATTACAGGATTTGGTTTAACCGGTCCTTATAAAGATTTGCCAGGCTATGATTATATCATTCAAGCGATGAGTGGTTTGATGAGCATCACCGGAGAGAAAAATGGGAGTCCCGTGAAGGTCGGAGTGGCCATAGCTGACATATTGACTGGCTTGTATACATGCATTGGCATTTTATCCGCTTTACATCATAGGGATAAATTGGGGGAAGGCCAGGAAATTGATATTTCATTGATGGATTGTCAGGTTTCTTCATTGGTGAATGTCGCCAGCAACTATTTATTCAGTGGCTTGACCCCTGAAAGAATGGGGAACCAACATCCAAATATCGTTCCATACCAGACGTTCGGGACAAGGGATGGAGAGCTTGTCGTGGCTGTGGGAAATGATGATCAGTTCAGGAGATTTTCAACCGTTATAGGCAGACCTGATTTAGCGGAACAGGAACAGTTTAAACATAATGAAAAACGTTTACAAAACAAGGAAGAATTAATACCGATATTAGAGGATTCGTTGAGAGGTAAGACAAAGAAGGAATGGAAAAGGCTGTTTGATGATGCAGGGATACCGAATGGTCCGATTAATGATATAGCAGAGATGTTCGAGGATCCGCAAATCATCGCAAGAGGCATGCTGGTGAGCATGGAACATCCCACAATCGAAGATCTAAAAGTGACGGGATCTCCCCTGAACCTTTCAAAAACACCGGTTACAATGAGAAAGCATCCGCCACTCTTTGGTGAGCATACCGATTCCATTTTGGCTGAAATAGGATATAGTCCAGATCAAATAAGCAAATTCAAGGAAAATAAAATTATTTAGGAGGAATTTTAATGATGAATTTCGAATTAACAGAAGAGCAGCAAAGTGTGAAGAAAGTGGTAAGGAAATTTGTGGATAAGGAAATTATTCCATATATTCAAGAGTGGGATAGGCAAGGTCAATTCCAGCCGCATATTTTAAAAAGGTTAGCTGAATTGCAGTTGATGGGCGTGTGTATACCCGAAGAGTATGGCGGGGTCGGAATGGATTATAATACCCTAGCCATCGTTTGTGAAGAGCTGGAGCGAGGAGATACGGCTTACCGAACTGCAGTTTCTGTACATACAGGGTTGAATAGCATGACCCTGCTTCAATGGGGGACGGAAGAACAAAAACAGAAATATTTAGTACCCCAGGCAAAAGGAATCAAGATTGGTGCTTTTGGGCTGACTGAACCGAATGCAGGGTCTGATGTAGCGGCAATGAAATCAACGGCAAAACGTGTTGGGGACCATTATATCTTAAATGGGTCAAAAACATGGATTTCGCTCTGTGATTATGCAGATCATTTCCTCATTTTCGCCAAGACGGATCATGATGCCGGTTCAAGGGGAATCACTGCCTTTATCGTGGAACGGACTTTCGAGGGAGTGGAGTCGAAAGCCATTAAAGGAAAATTAGGAATTCGTGCAGGGAATACAGGCGAGATCTTTTTAACGGATGTAAAAGTTCCGGTGGAGAATAGGCTTGGTGAAGAAGGTGAGGGCTTTAAAATTTCCATGTCGGCATTGGACAGCGGCCGGTTTACAGTGGCCGCAGGTGCTGTAGGGTTAATAGAAGCAAGCCTGGAAGCAAGCTTGAAGTATTGTCATGAACGAAGCACATTCGGAAAAGAGATTGGCAGGCATCAGCTCGTTCAACAGATGATTGCCAAGATGACAGCAAATTTAGAGATTTCCAGATTGCTGGTCTTTAAAGCGGGCACCTTGAAAAATCAAGGAAAAAGGAATACGAAGGAAACATCACTTGCCAAGTGGATATCATGTAATGCTGCTAATGAAGCGGCCAATGATGCTGTTCAAATTCATGGTGCATATGGCTACTCGGATGAATATCCAGTCGAACGTTTTCTGCGGAATTCAAAAGCTCCGGTCATTTACGAAGGAACCCGTGAGATTCATACTGTAATGCAGGGTGAATACGCACTTGGCTATAGACAAGATAAAGAGCTTCGCAAGCAATTGCCTGCATGGCCCTTCGAGCAAGTTTCCGTACATTAACTATAGATAGAGGAGATCAGATCAGATGATGAACACATACTTTATTGCAGGGCATGCAAAACTTCCTCAAGGGATGGCAGCGAGAAATATATATGATTCAATCACGATCACGGTGGAGCTTGACTTTAAATATGGAGTAATAGTCGAGGCTTCCTGTACGCTTGCTACAGAGCATGGCAGGGAATTCATCCGACAACTGCTGCGCGGTTATTGCCTGAAAGATGGTATCGAAGAATTGATTGATCGTGTGCAAAATCATTATCGTGGGAAGGCTGGTCAAGCCATTCAAGCAGGGCTGAAGGATGTGTATGCACAGTTCGAATTGGTCTCCGTTAAATAAGTGAAACCGAAAAGGGTCCTACCGTATGTAAGAGGGTAGGATCCTTTTTTATAGGTTCGGGTACATGGCAAATAAGTCCACTGTCATTATAAATGGCCGTGTTTTTATTGTTTAAGGAACGGGACATTTGAATGGATATAACGATCGTGATAATTTTAGGCTGTTTTCCCATACTTTGTTGCTATTTACCAGGTAGTGAGTTGTGGTTGATTTCCCCTCCAGATGCTCGCTTTCCGCGGGGCGGGCGGTGAGCCTCCTCGGCGTAAACGCCTGTGGGGTCTCACCTGTCCCGCTGCTCCCGCAGGAGTCTCGCACTTCCGCTCCAATCAACCTTAAATCGTTTCGTTTTAAAAACAACAATCTTTACGAAAAGAGCCTAATTTTAAAAACACAAAACTCGCCCCTATAGGACGAGTTTTGTGTTTTTTTATAGAATTTGGACTTTAAAGTAAAGCGTAATATCCAGTAAAAAAATATTAGTTGTACATTAAAACGGTACCATGAGACTAGAAGCACCTTTTCCGGTTATTGCGAAAGTTATTGCCGCAAAGCCAACTGCAGTGGTTGGACGAACACCGGTTTCTGTTGGAGCGCCGTTGTCTGCTGCATATGGAACACCGGTTTCTGCTGGTGCGCCTTTGTGTGCTGCAAGTGGACCTCCTCCTGCTGGTGCGCCTTTGTGTGCTGCAAGTGGACCTCCTTCTGCTAGTGCGCCTTTGTGTGCTGCATGTAGATCTCCGTTTCCAGCAAGAGCGCCTTTGCGTGCCGGAAGTGGACCGATTCCTGCTCGTGCAACGTTTAGTGCTTCTACGGGAAGTTCGCCTGTTATTGTTGTTTTTACGTGAAGAACGGCCTTTTGAACATGGGTCATTATGCATGAAATCGCTTAACCCGAAGGAATTAGCTCTATCCACCGCATTTTGTATATCACGATTGATGTCAGACATATTTATATATCCCCCTTTCTATACGTTAAACTATGCGCTTGTACGTAATATGCCTGAGATAATAGCACATTTTTATTAAATATTTGTTTTTGGTGACACCCCTCGCTTTTTTTCCATAATTTAATAGGAAAGTGAAAGGGAAGGGTTAGGTTATATGAATGCTGACAAGAAGCTGCCTGTGTATCAGCTTTTTATTCCACCAGTTAATTTAATGGAGCTTCGCAGAGATATATGGTGCAATGATCCTTTACCTGCAAAGTTAACGATCAACAAAAAAAAACTTGATATTGATATTGCTTACCGTGGCTCACATATCCGAAGTTTTCGGAAAAAATCCTATAATGTAGTCTTTTATAAACCTAATACTTTTAAGAATGCCAAGGAAGTTCATTTAAATGCCGAATATAAAGATAAATCTTTACTAAGAAATAAATTATCTTTAGATTTTTTTGCAGATATAGGGACTTTATCACCGAAAGCCCAGTTCGTTTTCCTAAATCTAAACGGAAAGGACGAGGGAATATATCTGGAATTGGAATCAGTGGATGAATATTATTTGAAGAAAAGGGGGCTCCCCAATGGGTCCATTTTCTATGCGGTGGATGGTGATGCCAATTTCTCATTGATGAGCGATTTGGATAAAGGAATCAAAAAATCATTGGAGATGGGCTATCAAAAAAAATGCGGGACAGAAAAGGAGGAATTATATTTACAAGAGCTGATCCTCCAAATCAATACAATTTCAAGAGTGGATTTTGAAAAGGAAATCGTAAAATATGTCGATGTGGAAAAGTACCTGCGCTGGCTGGCCGGTGTCATATTCACGCAAAACTATGATGGGTTCGTTCATAACTATGCTTTGTATCGAAATGGAGATACCGGTCTATTTGAAATGATTCCATGGGATTATGATGCGACATGGGGCAGGGATGTTAACGGGAAAGTGATGGAAGAGGATTATGTGGGAATCGGGGGGTTCAATACATTGACTGCTAGAATCCTTGATGTAAGGGGATTTCGTGTCAGGTACCAAGAACTTCTTAAGGAGATTTTGAACAATCATTATACCGTGGCCTATATGAAACCTATCATTCAGGAAATGCATGATCAATTAAGGCCTTATGTATCAAAAGATCCATATATCAAGGGGAATAAGGAGATATTTGATGATGAGCCCGAATTCATCCTGAAATTCATTGAGGCCCGTGCGAAGTATATAAATAGCCACCTGTATAAATTGGATTAATAATTCCTTTCGTTTAGAGATGGAACAATGAAAAATATAGTGGCAGGAATGCTTAATAAAAAAGCATTCCTGCTTTTTTCTGCACGATTCCATTTGCTTTTCTATACTATTACAGCTATGTTTGATAGAAAGGTATAATCTAAAGTAATGAAGGATGGGAATGGATTGACTAATCATAGCCGCAAACCGGCATATATATATACATTTACATGCACCCCTGACGAACGCTCATTATCTAAAATGGAGATGCGTTCTTTCTTTGGCTTTGAGACTTCAGGGGGTATTTTGAAAAGTGATATAGCCATTGAACCGAGCAGGAGCCCTTTTATAAAAGGGCGGGTCGACATCATGTTTGAAGGGGAAAGCATATCCGAAATCGTTGAGCAAGTAAAAGGTATTCATTTGCCTGACTCGACATTCAAAGTATTATTCGTGAAAATTAATGATTTGAATAAAGAAGCAAAGATCGATTATGATGGACAGCGTGAAATTGAACGTCAGATTGGCTGGCACATTCAGGGAAATGCCGATGTGCGTAATCCTGATCAGGTCTTTGGAATCGTGACGCTTGGCGGTCGTTGGTATTTTGGGAAGTATGTCAAACCTGAAGCGGTTTGGTTAAAACATATGAAGAAGCCCCGTGAATATTCAACTGCGCTTAGCACGAGAGTGGCGAGGGCCATTGCCAACATTGCTGTTCCACATCCGGATGGGGTGAAGGCAATTGATCCATGCTGCGGAATTGGAACGGTATTGGTGGAAGCCCTTTCGATGGGGATCAATATTGATGGCCGGGATATCAACCCGCTTGTTACCGACGGTTCAAGGGAGAACATTGCCTATTTCGGACTCGAAGGTGATGTAACTACAGGTCCGATTTCGGAGGTCACCAGTAAATATGATGTAGCGATTATCGATATGCCTTATAATCTATATACACATGCGACGCCGGAGGATCAGCTATCAATCCTTAAGAACGCAAGGAGCTTTGCTGATAAGGTCGTTGTCGTAACAATCGATACGATGGATCATATGATTGAAGAAGCTGGATTTGAGATTGCTGATCGATGTGTTGCCAGGAAAGGCCTTTTTTCCAGAGAGATTGTCGTGTGCGTGTAAGTATCTTCAGCAAGAAAAGGCTGAAATTTCAGTGTCAATTAGACAAATAAAAAGGGCTTTGCTGCCATCTGGCTTCGATTTTCAACCGATGCCAGATGGCGGACAAGTCCCCTTTACAATTAAGTTTCAAAATTGACTAGATTCCGGGTGTAGATGAACTTTCAGGAATTTTTTCATAGTCTGATGGATTAAGATTATGAACCGATCCATCTGTTACGCCATTGATAATACCCATTAGCCCCGTTTCAACCGTTTTTACGAGCTGGCCATTCTTTTTTTGCCCAAAGTTTTGTGTTTGACCACTAACTTCAAATAGAACCGTCCCACTTCCGTTTAAAGCAAACGTCCCTAAAGCAGTTCCTGGCAGGTCAATGGATTGATCATATAATGAAATATTTGTGAAAACTGAATTCCCTTTTGCTTGCAGTGCATTATACGCAGTAAGTGTTAACTGACGGGAGAAATCATATTTGAAATCATCTGCATACTCTGCATATTTAGCACCTTCTGGAGTGCTTGGGTTAGGAACGAATTTACCCGATATTGACATAGTTGCACGCTCATCAGTTCCTTCGAGATATGGGAATCCTTGATGATGAAGATCGATAAAAACATCCACTTTCCCGAATTTCGATTTTAACCCTTTATATGTGTCACGGAGCGTTTGCGCTTCGGGGGTAATAAACCAGCCTGGCTTTTCAGATGCCCCCGGGAAGTCTTGAGGTTTTGGTACATAATTTAGGTCTGGATTGAAGTCACGATTAACATCAAATCCCGGTTTGCTAGCATAGTCGTCTCCTGATCTGGGAGTAGTGTAATAGTTCCAAGTAGGTTTTGCATTAGAAAGTTGGGGGAATTTACCGACAACTTCAGACCATTTCATCTCATTTCCACGACGATCAAGCTCTGAGCCGTCTACGTTCATCATTGGAATGGCAACAATTGTTAGTTCATCAAGAACTTTCTTTACCTCAGGCGAGTTACTTTGACCAAGGTTTTTAAGAATGTTCAATAACGCGACAGTTCCTGTTTTTTCATTTCCATGAATTTCACTTTGAATAAGAACGACTTTGTCACCATGACCGACAGTCACTTTTTGAATGGAACGGCCCTGATTCGTTTTTCCGGCCACTTCTACATTGACTATCCCTGCACTCGCTTGCTCAAGTTGATTTAATTCTTTTACAAGTTCGTCATAATTTAGGAATGCTTCGGTAGAAAGGTTCGTTCCACCTGTCGGATTTGGTCCTCTTTCAGCTAAGCTGACATTTGGGCCAAGTAATGTTGCGGCTACTACTGTTGAACTTAAAACCTTTAAAAATTTTCTTTTCACAGCAAATCCCCTATTCTGAAAATATTTAATATTCAGATAATAAATTCTTCACATTCTAATCGATTTCCTGTTAGATTCATTAAAACACCCAAAAAGGCCTAGTATTTCAGATTCAATTATTTTGTGCATTTTCCATGAAAAAGTCCCTGCTAAGTGGGGACTTTTTCAATTCAGCCTTTTTTGATGTCATTTAGCTTGATAATGAACTACATTTTCAACGAGTTGTTTCGTGACCTTCCCCTGATATTCCAAATAATCCAAATGGCCGATGATTTCTGACATGACGAGCGGGAATTCTGCTATATACTTTTGTTTGTAAAACTCCTTTGCCAGTTCATTGCCTGTAGAAATTCCGGATTCTATCAAGGCCAGGATCTTTTGTGATTTCCTCTCTATGCTGTTGAGTCTTTTTTCAATCAGATGACCGGGTTGTTCAATCACGTTACCATGACCAGGAAATAGGAGATTCACCTGTAATGCTGAACATCGTTTTAATGAATCGATATGATCTACAAGAGTCAGCATTCTATTACCGTTTTCATCAGGTTCGATCAAGGCATTGCTTGAGATATGTTCAATCAATAAATCACCGGCAAGAAGCCGTTTCCCTTCTCGGTCAAGGAAAGCAATTTGATCCGGGGCATGCCCGGGAAATTCGACCACTTCAAAATTCAGCCAGTGTTTTTCCGTGATTGCGATGATGTCACCATTCAGTTTTTGATCTTTATTATTATCGACCGCGTTGAATAGGTAAGCCACTTGTTTATCTCCAAGTTCACCACAGCCCATCTCAAGGTATAGCTGTTTATAAAATTCTATTCTCATACTTAAGAAATCAGGGTCCCTTTTTAAACGGGGAATGGATTTAGAATGGGCATAAACGGGAATCGGATGGAGTTCGGTTATCCGGTTGACCAAACCAACATGGTCTCCATGGTGATGGGTCAACAAAATTTCCGTGATGTCCCCAACTGTAAATCCATTTTCGTTTAATGTTTGCTGCAGTGCATTCCAGCAAACATCATCATTCATACCTGCATCGACTAATGTTAAAGATTCATCCTGTTTAACTAAATAAAAGTTTATACTTTTTAAAGATAAAGCGCTTGGAGCTATAATTGGATAAATTTTAAATGTTGTATTCGTTTTCATGAACGTCCCATATCCTCCTAAATCGAGATAAACTTTATCTGGAAAATTACGATATTACTAATGACCGAATAGATGTAACTGGTTATTATTCCATGATTGGTTGAATGAATTGAAACTGTCAAGCGGAAGCTTCCAGGCAATCAAGAAATTTAATAGTAAGATTGATTGGAAATGGATGGTCTATTTATCTAGTTTATTTTAAAATTGAATAAACAAGCTAGTCATTTAGCCAATATTCTTTAAATTTAATTATTGTAATGAAAACTGAAAGTGTTCCATGGAACGAAACGGTATAGGAGGTTTTGGTTTGAAGCCAAAAATTTATATTACAAGGAAATTGCCAGAACAAATCATCGAAGGTCTTAGTCGGAATTATGATGTCAGGATGTGGGATCAAGAGGATATACCGGTCCCTAGAAAAGTCCTTGTAGAAGAAATGAAAGAAGTCGAGGGGCTGCTTTGCTTATTGACGGAACAAATCGATGAGTCACTGATTGAACAGGCACCCAATCTGAAAATCATCGCGAATATGGCAGTGGGCCATAATAATATTGACGTTCAAAGTGCAACAAAACGGGGCATCATGGTAACGAACACACCGGGGGTTTTAACGGAAACAACAGCTGATTTAACCTTCGGCTTACTGCTTGCAACGGCAAGGAGGATGATGGAGGCAGAAGATTATTTAAGGAGTGGAAAGTGGGAAACATGGTCGCAGATGCAGCTGACAGGACAAGATGTACACGGTGCAACGCTGGGTATCATCGGGTTAGGCAGAATTGGGGAAGCTCTTGCAAAAAGAGCTAAGGGATTTGATATGAACTTAGTTTATTTTAATCGAAGCCGTAAATATGAACAGGAAAAAGAGTTAGGAATCGAATATCAGCCCCTTGAAAAATTGCTCCAAATCTCGGATTTCGTTTGTGTCATGCTGCCGCTCACAGCGGAAACGGCTTATATGATTGGCAAGGAGCAGCTGGAATTGATGAAAGGGACGGCTGTGCTCATTAATACTGCAAGAGGCGGAATTATCGATGAAAAAGCGTTGTACCAGGGGCTGGAAAATCGAGAGATTTGGGCGGCTGGATTGGATGTATTCGAAGAAGAGCCCGTCCCTCTGGACCACCCGCTGCTAACTTTGCCCAATGTGGTTACATTACCGCATATCGGGAGTGCTAGCATTGCCACAAGAATGAAAATGGCAACTCTTGCTGTACAAAACTTGGTGGACGGATTAACTGGTGATACTCCCCGTAATTTAGTATTGTTGAATAAATCAAAATGACGCTAAAATGGGGTTCGGATTGGTTTCATCTCGAACAAAGATTTTAAAACAAGAATAGACTATCCTTCATGTTTTTTTACTACAACCCTTATTGGATTGAAGAAATTTGCGACACTCCTGCCGAATAACTGGCTTGCCGAGACCCCACAGACGCTTGCGTCAAGGAGGCTTGGCAGACAGTCGGCGGAAAGGGAGCGGATTTCTGAAATCACCTGCAACCTTTTTTAAATAAAAAAACTGCAGGCAAGCTCTCTTCACTTCAAGTTGATCTCGCTGAATAGAATCATGTTTAGAAAGCATCCTCATCACCTCAAGTTTTAATACTTCTATTTTAAAACAAAAATGACTCCAGGCAAAAGTGTTCTAACTAAAAGGTAAGACAAAGTTGATTGGAGCGGGTGTACGAGACCCCTGCGGGAATCTACAATCTGAAATGACCCCAAAAATGGGGTCATTTTTTTATGGGGAATGTAATAGTGTTTCTTTGGTTCGCAGTATTCTCAAATGATATTTTCTGAAATATGATTTGTCCTTTTTAGAAGATTTCGGAGTTTTGATGCACCTGTGCTTACCTGAATGCCGAAAGGAAGAGTCCCATTCAAGTGGAGCATACTTATCGTAAATTGTGCCGATCTTTTGTAAAATAAAGAAAGTCGAGTTTATTTGGAAGAACAATTAGTTGAAAGGGATAGGGTTAATAATGATTGAAATGAAGGAAACGATATCATCAGGCAACGAAATGACTAAATCCAAAAGGATGTTGATGGCTCTTATGCTAGGGTCTTTTGCAGCGATCGGACCACTGTCACTTGATATGTATTTACCGGGTCTCCCCACACTGGCAGAGGATCTGAAAAGCAGTACGTCATTAGCGCAGCTAAGCTTGACTGCCTGCTTGTTAGGGTTGGCTTTGGGCCAAATTTATTTAGGTCCTCTAAGTGATGCAAAAGGAAGGCGTTCACCGTTAATCATATCTTTATCCATTTATTGCATTTCATCTCTGTTATGCGCTTTTGCTCCAACCATTGAATTGCTTTTATTATTACGTTTTATCCAAGGTATTGCGGGAGCGGGAGGCATTGTCATTTCAAGGGCCATAGTTCGTGACCTTTTTTCAGGAACGGATTTGACCAAGTTCTTCTCCATGTTAATGCTGGTGAATGGGGCGGCACCGATATTGGCTCCGGTTTTTGGCGGTCAACTTTTGCAGTTCACTTCTTGGCGGGGCGTCTTCATTGTCATTTCAGTATTAAGTATCATTATGGTTGCGGCTGCATTTTTTGGGATAAAGGAAACTTTATCGTTCAATCACAGGAGTGCCGGCGGGGTAAATGATACAATCAGGACTTTTGGGAACTTATTGAAGGATCGTGTTTTTATGGGCTATGCTTTTGCACAAGGATTCATAAGTGCTGCAATGTTCGCTTATATTTCCGGATCGCCATTTGTTCTCCAGAACATTTATGGGGTTTCCCCACAGACCTTCAGCCTGATTTTTGCAATAAACGGGGTTGGGATCATCATCGCTTCACAAGTTGCCGGGAAGCTGGCAGGCAAGGTTAAAGAAGAAAGATTGCTTCAAATGGGGTTATGCCTAGCTTTGTTTGGGGGAATATTACTTCTTGCCTCAGTCCTTCTCGAAATGGGCTTGGCCGGAATCTTGGCCGCTTTATTCCTCTCCGTCTCCAGCGTCGGTATTGTCGGTACAACGAGTTTTTCTTTAGCGATGCAAAATCAGAAAAAAACGGCAGGCAGTGCCTCGGCTTTAATTGGCTTGCTTCCCTTCATATTAGGATCGCTAATGGCTCCCCTGGTGGGGTTAGGTTCAGGTGAGTCGCCCTTGCCGATGGGAATTGTGATGGTAAGTTGTCATGTCATCGCCATGTGCGCTTATTTACTCCTTGCTCGTCGCGGGTTAAGGAGAGTTGCTTAAAAAGAAAAGCTGAAATCCTGATGTGGATTTCAGCTTTTTGCCTTTTTGATTCATAATAGTGATTCCGCTCCATCGATATAAACTTCCGTGCCCGTAACATGTGAGGACATGTCTGATGCTAGGAACAATACGAGATCACCTGCTTGTTCGGCAGTCCCCGCTTTCCTTGCCAGGGGCTGGGAGCCTTCGGGATATTCAATGGGAATCCTGATTTTTTTAAGGTTTTCTTCTTCCGGGAATGTGTTATTGTCAATGTTCGTATCGATGGAGCCGGGACAAATGGTATTTACCCTGATTTTATATCTTGCCAATTCGAGTGCAGCCATTTTTCCGAAAGCGACTTGACCAGCTTTGGATGAACTATAAGCGGAAAAACCAAAATTCTTGAAATATCGGTTTCCATTGATGGAACTGTTGATCACGATGCTGCCGCCTGTTTCCTTCATGTAGGGAATGGCGTATTTGATGGTGAGAAAGGTGCCTTTGAGGTTGATGGTATGTGTCTGATCCCAATCTTCTGGCTTTATGTCTTCTATAGGGGCAATCACTCCGTTGATGCCTGCGTTTGCAAATACAAAATCAATTTTCCCAAAATGTTCATGGGCCGTCTTGTAGGCATGTTCAACTTGCTCAGCCTTGGAAACATCCGTTTTAATGATTAAAGCCTCTCGGCCAAGGTTCTCCACTTCTTCCTTCACTTTTTCGGCATTTTCGACTGTACGATCAAAAAAGATGATGTTCGCGCCGTTTTCAGCTAGTTTCAGTGCGGCGCCCCGGCCAATTCCCGATCCTCCACCGGTAATGATGGCAACTTTGTTTTTCATTAATTCTGTCATAAACTTCACACGCTCCTTTTAAGTCTTCTATTCCCAATTTGGGAGTATGTAGAAACATCATGGCAGTGGTAATATAGAAAAATTATAAACGAATATTGCCTAAAAAATCCAATTTAAACAATTGCGGGTGTTCATTATACTTTGTTTTTCAGTGAAATGTCTGTATATTGAGGACATAATTAAGTTAGCTTGAAAGGGGATAGGATGTTGATAAGATTAGGGGTAATAGGTACAAACTGGATCACGGAACGATTTTTGGAGGCTGCTAAGCATGTAGAGGATTTATCCTTAACTGCCGTGTATTCACGTACAGAAGAGAAAGCGAAGGAATTTGCCAATAAATACGAAGTACATACGACTTTTACGAATTTAGAAGCAATGGCCAGCAGCGATGAAATCGACGCTGTGTATATAGCAAGCCCTAACTCATATCATTGCAGGCAAGCCGTGTTGTTTTTACAAAATAAAAAACATGTACTATGTGAAAAACCAATGGCCTCGAATGCGGCTGAAGTAAGGGAAATGATTGAGGCTGCAAAACAAAATGATGTGCTATTGATGGAAGCGATGAAATCGACCATCATGCCGAATTTCGAAAGTATAAAGGGCAATTTGGATAAAATCGGGAAGATACGGCGTTTCTCGGGAAGCTTTTGCCAATACTCATCACGATATGATTCATATAAACAAGGAACTGTGCTGAATGCATTCAATCCTGAATTCTCAAGTGGCTCTTTAATGGATTTAGGCATTTACGTCCTCTATCCACTTGTTGTACTGTTCGGTAAACCGAATAAGGTGCAGGCATCAGGAACGATGCTTGAATCAGGAGTTGATGGGCAAGGTACGATTCTGCTTTCCTATGATGAAATGGAGGCAGTCGTCATGTTTTCCAAAATTACTGAGTCCAATTTGCCATCGGAAATTCAAGGTGAACATGGAAGCATCCTCATTCAGAAAATTTCAGGACCGCAAGCGGTGGATATTCAGTATCGGAATGGAACCACTGAAAATATTTCCGTTAAACAGGATATGCCTACCATGTATTATGAAGCGAAGGAATTTGTTGATTTGATACAGCAGGGGAAAATGGAATCCGAAATAAATACATATTCGAATTCACTGTTGACTATGGAAATCATGGATGAAGCAAGAAGGCAAATCGGCATCGTCTTTCCTTCAGACCGCGGATAAGGCCAATCATGAAGGGGAAAAATGGATGTTACTGATAACCCTTAATTGGGTAGAACTCAGTACAGGGATAATTTTATTGTTGGAGGAATGGACATGAATTGTAAAATAAATCGCAATGCAGCAAAGGTCTTACAAAAAATGCTGAGCACTGAAGAAGCCGAAGGGAAAATGATTCGTGTATATATCACCCATATGCATGGCGATCATGCCCATTATGACATGAAGCTGGATACACCGGCAGAATATGATGAAATCGTAAAAACAGATAAAGATATCGATATTTTGCTTGATTCACGTGAAGAATTTCTGGATGGTGTCTGGATTAAATATTTTTATGTTCCAGAAGAAGGCTTTGAAATCACGAATCCTTCTAAAGAACCGCATGGACATCATCACCACTAATAGTAAAGGGGGAGGATTGGCATGAATCAAAAATACGAAAAGATCTTTCAACCATATATATTTCCATCAGGGGTAGAAGTGAAAAATCGTATCATGATGGCTCCTATGACCACTTATTCTTCGGATGACCAAGGCGTTGTAACCGATGATGAACTGGCCTATTACGCTGAGCGCTCGGCTGGTGTAGGTGCGGTTGTCACGGCATGTGCCTATGTATCTGCTGGAGGCAAGGGATTCCCAGGCCAACTAGGTGCAGATGACGATTCCTTTATCCCATCCTTGAGAAAACTAGCTGAAACGATTCAGTCCAACGGGTCAAAAGCGATCCTGCAAATATATCATGGAGGCCGTCAAAGTCCGCCCGAATTATTGCCTGATAACCAACCTGTTTCTGCAAGTGCCATTGCTTCCAGCGAGGAAGCACCTGTACCGCGGGAAATGAATGAAGATGAAATACAAGACGTTATTAAGGCATTTGGCGAAGCAACAAGAAGGGCCATCGAAGCAGGTTTCGATGGTGTGGAAATCCATGGTGCCAATACTTACTTGCTTCAACAATTCTTCTCGCCACACTCGAACCGCCGTACAGATAAATGGGGCGGAACATTGGGAAAACGATTGATTTTCCCGCTTACCATTGTGAATGAAGTCGAGAGAACGGTTGCCGAGCATGCAGAAAAGCCGTTTATAATTGGCTACCGCCTTTCTCCTGAAGAAGGCAGCAATCCTGGAATCACTTTAGATGATACGATCCAATTCGTTGATAGATTAGCGAATCAAAACCTGGATTATCTACATATATCGGTAGGTCACTTCTGGAATGGCTCATTCCGTGAGAGTGATAGGACAAAGTCGCGCATCGTTAAAATTTACGATAAAGTAGGTAATCGTATCCCGGTGGTCGGTGTAGGTTCACTGCATACACCCGATGAAGTTGCAGAAGCCATGGAAACGGGGGTCCCTTTTATCGCCCTTGGCCGTGAACTTCTTATGGAACCGCATTGGATTGAAAAAATCAGGTCTGGAAAAGAAGCGGAAATACGGACTACCCTCTCAAAAAAAGATCAGGATGAACTGGTCATTCCAGATCAGCTTTGGGAAAAGTTGATCGGGATAAAAGGTTGGCTCCCGGTAGTGGAATGATTGCTAACATCTTTAATATGTGTAACCCGTCCCCAAAAGGTGGACGGGTTTTTGTATGTTCATATGCTACTAAGTATCGATCATCTTTTGCTAGAAAAAGAGAGATTGATTCAACGGAATTCTGGATTTAATCATTCCGTGATAGTAAATACTATCTATAAGGCTTATGTTTTACGTGAACTAAAAATAATATTTGTACCAATGAATAAAATATATTATTATCAATTTAATAAGCAGGTATGAAAAGGGAGGATTTTTAATGAAATTTCCACACGATTTTTTATTCGGAGCAGCTTCTGCTTCTTTTCAAATAGAAGGAGCATGGGATGAAGATGGTAAAGGTATAACGAATTGGGATGTTTTTTCAAAGATTCCGGGGAAAACATTTGAAGGTACAAATGGGGATGTAGCGATAGACCATTATCATCGTTACAAAGAAGATATTAAATTAATGGCAGAGATGGGACTTGAATCATATCGCTTCTCCATTTCCTGGGCCCGTATTTTGCCAACAGGTGATGGGGAAGTCAATGTAAAAGGCTTGGAATTTTATAATAATGTGATTAATGAATGCTTAAAATATGGGATTGTCCCATTTGTTACCCTGTATCATTGGGATTTGCCTTTGACGCTTGAACAAGATGGGGGATGGACGAATAAGCGAACAGCTGAAGCATTCGTCAAGTATGCAGAAATTTGTTTTCGCGCATTCGGAGATCGAGTCAAACATTGGATCACGTTTAATGAAACGGTTATGTTTTGCGGTTTAGGGTATTTAAAAGGAGCGCACCCGCCTGGAATCCAAAACGATGAAAATAAATACTTTCAAGCGACACATTATGTATTTTATGCACATGCCAAAGCGGTAGAGGTATACAAGGCACTGAATCATTACGGTGAAATTGGGATTACCCATGTATTCCTGCCAGCTTATAGTATTGATGACAAACATGAAAATGTATTAGCTGCTCGGCATGCCAATGAATATGAAACCTTTTGGTATTATGATCCAATTTTAAAAGGTGAATATCCAGCTTATGTGGTTGAGCAATTAAAGGAGAGAGGCTGGACACCAAGTTGGACAGAAGAAGAACTGGATACGCTAAAAAGGAATGCGGAGAAAAATGATTTTATTGGACTCAATTATTACCAGCCCATTCGGGTGGAAAAAAACCTGGAAGCCGTTTCAAACATGGAGCATTCTAGAGAAACATCAACTCTGGCTCCAGGGAACCCGTCTTTTGATGGCTTTTATCGGACTGTAAAAATGGAAGATAAAACCTATACAAAATGGGGTTGGGAAATCTCACCTGAAGGATTTTTAGATGGGCTGCATATGTTAAAAGAACGTTACGGCGATATTAAAATGTATGTTACAGAAAACGGACTTGGTGATGAGGATCCGATTATCGATGGTGAAGTAGTAGATGTTCCGCGCATTAAGTATATTGAGGAACACTTAAAAGTGATTAAACGTGCAATCAAAGAAGGCATCCATTTAAAAGGGTATTATGCATGGTCTGTCATTGACCTTTTAAGTTGGTTAAACGGGTTTAAGAAGCAATACGGATTTATTTACGTGGATCATCATGATCAGTTAAAACGGAAAAAGAAGCTGTCGTTTCATTGGTATAAGCATATTATCGAGACAAGAGGAGAAGAGCTGTAAACTGAAAGGAAACCTCTTGATCTTAATCAAGAGGTTTTGTCAGACTGTAGACAAACTCAATGAAGATCGAGTATGTCTACGATTTTTTATTGGTTTTTAGACTTTGGACGTTGATTTCCGCTCCAGGCACTCGCTTTCCGCGGGCGGTCCGCGAGCCTCCTCGGCTTACGCCTGTGGGGTCTCCCTAAGACGCGCTATCCCCGCAGGAGTCTCGTACCTTTCTCTCCAATCAACTTTGTTAAAGCATATAATTAGAAACCAAACCTCAAGAGTTGAAGGTGTTGGTTTGGGAATATCATTTGATGAAAGATAAGTTTTCCGTTTACAAACTGTGGGTCCCGGTCTACATGATTGGGCCTATAGTTTTTTTATGGCTTGCACAATTTGGACGTTGATTTCCGCTCCAGGCACTCGCTTTCCGCTTGCGGCCCGCCCTTGGCTTGCGCCTGCGGGGCCCTTACGCGCTATTCCCGCTGGAGTCTCGCACACCCGCTCCAATCAACTTAACTTTAGATAGAACTACTTTTGTCTACAAACTTAGAAAACCTCTTTATTTTAATCAAGAGGTTTTATGTATAGGGCAGAGCATGTTTTGAGCAATCTTTCTCAAAACATGCTTTTTTCCATTGTTCACTGATCAAGTTTCCGGTATGGGGAATTAGACCAAAGTTCAAACCTCCTGATTCGTAGTATGAATCTCCGGCTTCAAATTAACTAGACTGGAAAAATGGTCCCGGATTGTAATATTAATGTAAAAATATTCAAAAAGTTGTAAACAAATGTTAACGTTTCTAACAATGTACAGTTTTACGTTTTACTGTATAATGTTGAAGCATGGTCGAGACCATGTCAAATAACCTTACAAAAGGAGATTATATATGACGATTATTTCTTAGTTTTGAAAAGTCCCCCGCTTGGTTTGTCCCGTTGAAAAATGCCTACAATAATTTGATTAATTTCAAACAAGTAACTCCCTCTAAAATGAAAGAATGTCATTTTCATGATGATGCTAGATTCCAATCTTAAAAAACGATTAAGGATGTGAGTTTGAAAAAGATGATAAAAGATTCTAGATTTCAAGGATATAACATGAAGGGTTTTCAAAAAGACGTGACGGCAGGATTGGTCGTAGGTGTTGTAGCCATTCCTTTAGGACTGGCTTTTGCAATTGCTTCAGGCGTCGAACCGATATACGGGTTATATACGACCATCATCGCAGGAATCCTCATTTCGATTTTGGGTGGCTCCAAGTATCAAATTGGCGGGCCGACCGGGGCGTTCGTTCCTTTATTATTTGGAATCGTTATGCAATATGGGTATGAAAGCCTGCTTATTGCCGGGTTTTTAGCGGGGATAATGTTAGTCCTGATGGGTCTGCTTAAGTTAGGTAATTTGATGAAGTTCATTCCCCGTCCTGTCATCATTGGATTTACAACAGGAATTGCGATAATAATCTTTTCAGGGCAAATTGCTAACTTCTTTGGTATGAAAGTGGAAAAACATGAAGCTTTCATGGATAACATGAAGGAACTGGTGATTAAAGCAGACACGATCAATCTATATAGTGTGATTGTTGCGATTATATGTTTTGTCGTCATACTGCTGGCACCTAGACTTTTGCCACGAGTGCCAGGACCGCTTCTGGGTCTGCTGATTTCCACAATTGCAGCTTACTTTTTATTTCCCGATAAGGTGGCTACGATTGGTTCTACGTATGGAGCGATTCCGAAAGGTTTTCCGGAATTCCAAGTGCCGGAGCTATCAGTGGAAGTCATTATCACACTCCTTCCAGTTGCTTTTACGATTGCCTTGTTAGGCGGTGTCGAGTCATTGTTATCCGCTACCGTGGCGGATAACATGGGGGGGACCAAGCATGATAGTAATAAAGAGTTGGTTGGTCAAGGAATCGCGAACATCGCGACGCCATTCTTCGGCGGGATACCTGCAACAGGCGCAATAGCCAGGACAGCTACCAATATAAAAAGCGGGGCAGCCTCCCCGATGTCCGGAGTCATTCACGGAATTGTCGTTTTACTGGTTTTGCTGGTGCTTTCCCCATTTGCAGCGCATATACCTTTGGCTAGCATGGCACCCATATTGATGTTTGTTGCCTGGAATATGAGTGAAAGAAAGGAATTCGCTCATGTATTGAAAACGAAGACGGCGGATTCTGCGGTTTTGCTAGTCACCTTCCTCATCACTGTCTTCACTGATTTAATCATGGGAGTGGGAATCGGCTTATTGATTGCATTCATCACCTTCATTGCAAAAATGAGCCACACGTTAAAGGTTAGGGAAAGAAGTCATGAGATTACCGAGATTGTTCCAATTGATAATTCGGATTCGAAGATCAATGTGTATAACTTGGAAGGACCTCTTTTCTTTGGTTCGATAGACGTCCTGGAGTCATCGATATTGGAGAACTTGGATAATAAGACGAAAGTGTTGGTATTAAGCATGCGTCGGGTAACATATATGGACACTTCAGCAGAGGCAGCACTATTGGCGATCGTTAATCGCATCGGAAAATATAAGGGGAAATTGATCATTTCCGGAATTCAGCAGCAACCAAAGGAATTGTTACTCAGCACTGGATTGTATCATAAAATAGAAAAACAGCACTTTTTTAAATCGAAGGAAGATGCCCTGTATTTTGCCAAGAAGCAGCTGAAGGGCAATTCGGATAAAGTAGTCTAATAGTTTCATCTTGAAGTCACCTTTTCGGATAGATATGTTATAGTATCGTTAACAGTAGATTTTTTAAAGAAGGTGACTATCTGGATGAATGTATATCGGATTGGCCAGCTTGCTGAACTTGCGAATGTTTCGAGAAGAACCATTGACTATTACACACAATTAGGAATGCTGAACTATGAAAAAACGGGGTCAAGATATCGGTACTACACAGAAGATGCTTTAAATCGTCTTCAAATGATTAATCGGTTTAAAGAACAGAATATGCCTTTGACTGAAATCAAGGAACGGTTACAAGTCTTGTCTGAAACCACTGTTGATTCTGAGCAGGTGCTCTTGATGGTGGACAAGCTATCTACAGACCTTAGAGGACTGGAGAATGAATTGCTGGAATTAAAGCCTTTATTGGAACAGCTCGATGAACAGCAATTAACATATGCTGCACAGCAGCTTTCCGTTCGGGGCAGTTCTTTATTGAGTATCCTTGCCATGCTTGCCTAAGATTTTTGCCGGTTCAACAAAAAAAGACCTGATTGGGTCTTTTTTTTTGTTGAACGCCTCATTGAAAACCATTATTTAAAATAACAATTCAAACTCCTGAGTATAACCGGAGCTTTATATACGATAGCATTCCTTTATTTTGGCTGAACTGAAAATATAGATCTTTTTTCGATAAAGATGAAGGATATAAGGGAATGGAAAAAGAAGAACTTACATATCTACTACTATATGAAGAGGTGATTGGGAATGATTGGATCAATAGTTACGACGGTAAAAGGACATCTTCAAGGTACTATGGAAAACGATATATGCGTTTGGCGTGGAGTCAGGTATGCGAAAGCGCCGATTGATGGACTGCGTTTCCGTTCTCCTGAGCCAGTTGATAATTGGAGCGGTGTCATGGATGCAGTGGATTTTGGTCCCGTTCCCCCGCAGCCGATGGATCGTGCGGTAAGAACAGGGATGAGCACAAATGAAAAAATGGATGAGGATTGCTTGTTCCTGAATATTTGGTCGCCTAGAGCTGATGATAAAAAACGCCCGGTCATGGTATGGATTCCTGGGGGAGCATATATAACGGGAGCTGGATCCCTTGATATGTACAATGGACACTTACTTTCTAAAAATGGAGATGTAGTCGTGGTAAGCATCAACTATAGGCTGGGGGCACTGGGATATCTGGATTTTACCGAGTTGGCAGGTGAAGGGGAAATATTTGAAAACAATTTAGGTTTACGTGACCAAGTTGCTTCTTTGAAATGGGTTAAAGAAAATATAGAAGCTTTTGGCGGCGACCCTGATAATGTTACGATATTTGGTGAATCAGCTGGTGGTAATGCGGTGACGACTTTACTTACTGTACCTTCAGCAAGGGGGCTTTTTAAGCAGGCCATTGCAGAAAGTCCTGCTCCGACATCTGTTTACGGAAAAGGATTTGCGCGCCAATTGAGTGAAAGGTTCCTTGAGATATTGGGCATTGGAAAGGGTGAAAGCCACCGGCTAAAAACCCTTCCGGTTCAAGAGATTGTCGCTGCCTCCCACCAACTTTTACAGGAAAATTCACAGGAAATGCCGGGCTCCCTAGCATTTGGACCAGTCGTAGATGGTGACTTCCTGCCCGATTATCCACTAGATTCGATTCGATCGGGAAGAACAGGGGGGATACCCTTGCTTATAGGAACAAATAGGGACGAAGCGACATTATTCGATCAGATGGCCCCCCCTCTAATCCCAACTAATGCGGCGATGATTCATAAAATGTTCGAAAATACTGATCCGAAGGCGAAAGAGCGAATTACGAACGCTTATACAAACTACCCAGAAAAGGAAGCTGTACTAGGCATTGGCCGTGATGCGACTTTCCATATTCCCTCGGTTTGGTATGCGGAGGCATACAGCCGCTTTGAAAAAACATGGATGTATCGTTTTGATTATAAAACGGCGGCCATGCGCATAAGTAAATTAGGGGCGACTCATGGTCTGGAAATCCCTTTTGCTTTCCAGACCTTCGACTCGGCATTCGGGAAACGGATTGTTTCATATGGTTCAAGGTCAGCTGCCCTAAAGGTATCCCATAGAATGCAGGGCCATTGGGTCAACTTTGCGAAATATGGAAACCCCAACCCCCCGGAAGGTGAAATTTGGCCGAAATATGATGAAACCAACCACTACACAATGATTTTTGATAAAAAGGATTATATTGAAAAAGATCCTGACGGAATGATAAGGTTGGCATGGGAAGGGATAGGGATTTACAAATGAAAAAGCCGAGATGAACGGGGAAATAGCGTTGATTGTACTTCCGACGGTTTTATATCGAAGCGGTCAGATCCTTGATATGGAAAGGTTAACGAAGGGAGCGCATGCGCGTGGAATCATGATAGGATTCGATGCCTGTCATTCTGTGGGTGCCATCCACTTGTCGCTCTTTTTACCTCTTTTCAGGAAGTCTACGAAACTGTACAGGTACTAAAGAAGGTCATGGACGGCAATTTATATGAAACTATGAAAATAAAAGGGGAATCATTGCCTAGAATGGGAGCAACATATGGAGAAAAATAAGCTTCAACGTGAATTATCATCGAATCAAATCACTATGATAGCCATGGGGTGTGCAATTGGCACCGGGTTATTTTTGGGCAGCGGCCTTGCGATTTCAACGGCTGGTCCAAGTGTACTTATCAGCTATGCAATAGGTGCATTCATTGTCCTTCTGCTGATGGGATGTTTGGCGGAAATGACTGTAGCCCATCCAACATCGGGATCCTTTGGAACCATTGCGGAAAAATATATAAGTCCATTTGCGGGTTTTGTTGTGAGGTATTCCTATTGGATAGCGAATGTTCTTGCCATTGGTGTCGAAGTGAGTGCCATCGCTGTTTATATGAAATATTGGTTTCCGGCTGTGCCTGGGAGCATTTGGATTGTCCTTTTTGCTGCACTGCTAATCTATGTAAATGCGACGAGTGTCAATACATTCGGCAATTTTGAGTATGTATTTTCAATGATCAAGATAAGCGCCATTGTCATATTCATTCTACTGGGGGCCTATGTGGTGATTGGCGCCGAACCTTCAAGCGGGATCGGTGTAGAGAACTATGCCAGTGATGGAGGTTTTATGCCTTTCGGATTTTGGGGGCTCTGGGTCGCCATATTCATTTCGCTCTTCAGCTTTTTAGGAACTGAGCTGATTGCGGTGACGGCGGGGGAAGCAAAGGACCCGGATATAGCCGTACCTAAAGCTTTGAAGGCAACTGTCTTCAGGCTTGCCACTTTTTATGTACTGACTATCGGGATCATGTTAATGATTGTTCCCTGGCAAGCTGCCGGTATTGATAAGAGCCCATTTGTGAAGGTAATGGAAATCCTGAATGTTCCCGGGGCATCTGGGATAATGAATTTCATTATTTTAACCGCTGCTTTATCTGCAATGAATAGTCAATTATATGCCTCCACCAGAATGATATTTTCATTATCCGAGCAACATCAGGCTCCGGCCCTATTTCAAAAATTGAGCAGGAAAGGTGTCCCGCTAAGGGCCCTTCTCATATCCACTTTAGGAATATTTCTTGCTGCAGGAGTAAAAGTCCTGCTTCCGGATACTTCATATGCATTCATGATGGGGATATCGATGTTCGGAGCCATTCTAACCTGGTTCATGGTGTTCATTTCCCATTTGTATTTCAGGAAGAGGTGGGAGAAATCAGGGGGCCGCAAATTACCGGTTAAAATGTATGGATTTCCATATCTAACGATTCTGGGTGCATTTCTTTTGTTTGCTTTGACGGTATCCACCTGGTTCACTGGCCCATTTAAAATCGTACTCCAGTTCGGGGTTCCTTGGCTGATCTTTCTTTGTATCGTTTACTTATTGATGTCGAAATTCAAAAGAAAGTAAAGGGAAAGAGGGATGGTATGGATAAGGATCAAAGAGATGAACATCATTTGGAAGACAGTATGGTAACTGATTTCAAAAAAGATATGTCCTATGGGGACTATCTGCATTAAAATCAAATTTTATCAAGTCAGCATCGGCTTTCCGGCCATCACGATGAAATGCTGTTCATCATCATTCATCAAACAAGTGAATTATGGATGAAATTGATCCTCCATGAATTGACTGCGGCAACTGATCATATTGTGGCAGGACATTTGGAGCCTTCCTTTAAGATGCTATCCAGAGTGGCCAGAATTCAACAGCAACTAGTTCAATCCTGGAATGTGCTTTCGACATTGACGCCAGCCGATTATATGGAATTCCGGGAGAAACTAGGAAACTCTTCAGGGTTTCAATCATTTCAGAACAGGTTGATAGAATTTGCGATGGGTCAAAAGAATTCGCAAATATTGGCCGTTTTCCGTCATCAGCCCGAGCTTTATGAGTCGATGATGGCAGCCTTGAATAAACCTAGTATTTATGATGCGGCTATAGGGGCTTTGGCTGCAAGGGGACTTCCTATTGATCAATCGGTATTGAACAGGGACTGGTCTGTCATTTATCAGGAAAATGCAAGTGTTGAAAGCGCGTGGCTGACCGTTTACCGTGATGTGCATAACTACTGGGATTTGTATGAGCTGGCCGAAAAACTCGTTGATATTGGTAGTCAACAACAATTCTGGAGATTCAATCATATGAGCACCGTAGAACGTATCATCGGCAATAAAAAGGGAACTGGCGGATCGTCCGGTGTAAGTTATCTGAAGAAAGTGGTCGAACAGCCATTTTTTCCTGAGCTATGGACATTAAGGACCAAACTGTAAGGGGGGGAACAAATGAATCAATGGTTAGATATTTCTCAGCGCCTCAATGAAAATACGCCATATTGGCCAGGAGATACGCAATATTCATATCGGCTGAATTCATCAATGGCTGAAGGGTCTTCCGTCAATGTAGGGGAAATCCGGATGAGTACACATTTAGGAACTCATATTGATGCTCCCTATCATTTTGATGAGAATGGAAAAAAAATCATCGAACTCTATCTTGATTTATATATTGGCACTGCTACCGTAGTAAAGGTGGATGCAGCTGAAAGCATTGGCATTAAAGCTTTTGAAGGCATCGAATTGACAGGGGTCCGGCGGTTGTTGGTGGCAACAGGTCAATGGAAGGACCTTAGCCGTTTTCCGGAATGGATTCCACCGGTTGAACCAGATTTAGCTCCCTTCCTTGCAAATAAAGGGGTTAGGCTCCTTGGGCTTGATTTACCTTCAGTGGACTGTCTCGACAGCAAAGAATTACCTTCCCACAATAAACTGTCAGGCTGTGGAATTCATAAACTCGAAGGGCTGGTCCTTGATGGACTGGAGCCTGGGCTGTACGATTTGGCTGCATTGCCGCTGGCATTGGATCAGGGGACGGGAGCCCGGTCAGGCCGTGGTGAAGAAGAAAGGCTGATGAGGGGGATAAAATGATGGGTAAAATTGGAGTTTACGGATCTTCCTTCGATCCGGTCACGAATGTGCATTTATGGACAGCATCCACCATTGCGCATCGTGCTAAGCTGGACAAGGTGATTTTTTTACCTTGCGCAAATGGCCGTATCGATAAACAGATGAAAACAAGCAATGAACACCGTTGGCAAATGCTCAAGCTGGCAATAGGGGGCAACCCGATATTCGAAGTCAGTGATTATGAAATTAATGAACGTGCCGGAACGAGTAAACAATATACTTGGTATACGATGGAATATTTTAAATCTCGATTTCCAAAAGACGAAGTTTACTTCATAATGGGTGCAGATTTACTTGAAGATATTGATAATCAGGAGCTGCCGGTACACTTACGATGGAAATTCAGGGAAAAATTGATTGCCAATCATAAATTCATCGTCATGGCCCGGGATGGAATCGATATGCTGAAAATCATATCCAAAAGTCCATTGCTAAGGAATTATGATGATGGCAATACATTTCACCTTATTGATAAAGGCCTTTCCATGGAAATCAGTTCTACATATATAAGGGATGAATTTGCAATGGGCGGGGAACCACGATATTTACTGCCCGATCAGTGTTATCAGTATATCGTGGAAAATAAGCTTTATCAAAAATCATCAAATTCATAATTATTGGCAAAGTATTAAAAAGGGCTCGATCTTCCCGGTGGATCGAGCCCTTTTCGTTTAGGGAATTTTTCAACCTGCAAAATGTGAATGAATTTAATTAAAGGGACATGCAATACCTAGTTGACAACTTGGTAAACTTTGCTTTATGGTAAGGATATACAAAAATCAAAATAATTGCTGATCAGAGAACTGAAGGCATACTATCTCCCGAAAAATAATTGAAGGGAAATAGAATGCCTTTTTTGCTGTAAAAAGAGGGGGAAGCTCATGAAAAAGTTGATGTTATTGACAAGTTTGATTTTAGCCTTCGGTGTACTTGCTGGATGCAACTCGGAAAAAACGAAAGGGGACGGAACATCGAAGTCAGTAGAGCTTTTGAATGTGTCATATGATCCGACAAGGGAATTGTACCAGGAATTCAATGAAGCGTTCGTGAAGCACTGGAAAGAAGAATCAGGTCAGGATGTAACGATACAACAATCACATGGCGGATCTGGTAAACAGGGCAGGGCTGTCATTGACGGATTGGAGGCGGATGTCGTTACATTGGCATTGGCTTATGATATTGATGCCATTTATGAAGCTAGTAACCTATTAGCGAAGGATTGGCAAAAACGTTTACCTGAGAACTCGACACCATATACATCAACGATTGTGTTTTTGGTGAAAAAGGATAACCCTAAAGGCATTAAAGATTGGGATGATCTGATTAAAAAGGATGTATCCGTCATTACGCCAAACCCAAAGACAAGCGGAGGGGCAAGGTGGAATTACCTGGCTGCCTGGGCTTATGCGGAGAAAAATTTCGATAATGACGAAACAAAAGTGAAGGATTTCATGAAAAAACTTTATCAGAATGTTGAAGTCCTGGATTCAGGGGCCCGCGGTGCAACGACCACTTTTGTGGAAAGGGGAATCGGTGACGTACTGATCGCTTGGGAGAATGAAGCCTATTTAACACTGGAAGAATTCGGTGATGACAAATATGAAATCGTCAACCCTTCAATCAGTATATTAGCAGAGCCACCGGTAGCTGTTATCGATGAAGTGGTCGAGAAAAAAGGAACAAAGGAAGTGGCCGAAGCCTACCTGAAATATCTGTATACGGATGCCGGTCAGGAAATTGCCGCGAAAAACTTCTATCGTCCAAGGGATGAGAAGGTCCTCGCTGAATATGGAGACCAATTTGCCAATATCGATATGGTGACTGTTGATGATACATTTGGCGGTTGGAAAAAAGCTCAGGAAACACATTTTAATGATGGCGGCACATTTGACGAGATTTACCAACAGCAGTAAGCATGAAGGAGAAGGTGTGGCTTTAACATCTTCTCCTTCATAAATCAGAAAAAGGGTTGAGGCGAAGCGATGAATATAGTGACTGAAGGTAAACAGACGAAAAAGAGGACCATACCCGGTTTTGGATTGACGATGGGTTTTACGCTGCTGTATCTCACCATCATCGTTTTGATCCCGTTATCGATGGTTTTTCTAAACACATTTTCAATGGGGTTCCAGGATTTTTGGGCGACCATAACTGAACCGAGGGTTCTCGCTTCTTATAAATTGAGTTTCTTGACAGCGTTAACTGCGGCCTTTGTTAACGCAGTTTTTGGTGTATTGATTGCCTGGGTGCTTACTCGTTATGAGTTTCCCGGCAAAAGGATCATCGATGGACTGGTTGATTTGCCTTTTGCCCTCCCGACTGCCGTTGCAGGAATAACGTTGACCACCTTGTATTCACCTAACGGATGGATCGGGCAATTTTTCAGCTTTAAAGTCGCTTTCACTCCCGCAGGGATCATCATCGCCCTTATATTTATCGGTCTGCCATTCGTGGTGCGGATGGTTCAACCGGTGCTTGAAAATATCGAAAAAGGGATGGAAGAAGCATCTGCCTCTTTAGGGGCGAATCGAATGCAGACATTCATTAAAATCATCTTCCCGGAATTGATTCCAGCGATATTGACGGGTTTTGCCCTTTCTTTTGCGAGGGCACTTGGAGAGTATGGATCCGTTGTCTTCATTGCCGGAAATATGCCATTTAAAACGGAAATTTCCCCGCTGATCATCATGACAAAGCTTGAACAGTATGATTATGAAGGTGCAACAGCTGTTGCAGCCGTCATGCTCATTATTACATTTATAATTTTGTTGACCATCAATATCTTACAATGGTGGACCGGCAAAAGATATTCAGGGAAGTAGGGGGGATATGATGGAACATGATCATTCAGTGGTTGCAAAAGCGAATCACCCAGTCATTATTACGAGAAACGCAACTAAAGAGCCTAAATCCATACAGTGGATCCTCATTTCCATTGTATTGCTATTTCTCACTTTGTTTTTAGTAGTCCCATTAATCGCAATCTTTGTAAAAGCCTTTGAAAAAGGTGCCGAAGCTTATTTTGCGGCCATCGCCCATCCTGATGCCGTGGCTGCGATTAAGTTAACATTGATCGTTGTCCTCATCACCTTGCCGCTCAATGCCATATTTGGAGTGGTTGCTGCGTGGACGATAACAAAATATGATTTCAAGGGAAAAAACTTCTTAATAACATTGATAGATTTGCCTTTTTCCGTTTCACCGGTCATTGCCGGGTTGATTTTTGTCCTTCTGTTCGGCTTACATGGAACACTTGGTCCACTGCTGCAATCACTTGACATTAAAGTGATCTTTTCAATACCAGGGATTGTCATCGCCTCCATTTTCATTACCTTCCCATTCATTGCGCGCGAATTGATCCCGCTCATGCAAAGTCAGGGGACGTCTGAAGAAGAGGCCTCACTCACGCTGGGTGCGGGAGGGTTCAAGACATTTTGGTATGTGACGCTTCCCAATATAAAATGGGGACTTTTATATGGAATCATCCTTTGTAATGCCAGAATAATTGGGGAGTTTGGAGCTGTATCGGTCGTATCAGGCCATATACGGGGCATGACCAATACGATGCCGCTTCATATTGAAATCTTATACAATGAATATCAATTTTCGGCCGCTTTTGCGGTTGCATCCCTGATGTCCATCTTTGCAATCATAACGTTGATCATTAAAAGCTTCATAGAATGGAAAACGGACTTTAAATCGACCAAAGCGAGATAGGAGGAATGAAATGAGTATCATCATTGAAAATGTTACAAAATATTACGGGTCCTATCAAGCACTCCAAAACATCGATCTGGAAATAAAGAGCGGTGAACTAGTAGCCCTGCTTGGCCCTTCCGGATCGGGAAAAACGTCATTACTGCGTATCATCGCAGGCCTTGAACAGGCTGAGAAGGGAAATATCCTTTTTAATGAAGAGAATTACACGCATAAGCATGTAAAAGATCGAAATGTGGGTTTCGTCTTTCAGCATTATGCCCTTTTTCGTAATATGACCATTTTTGATAATATCGCCTATGGATTAAAGGTTCGCCCAAGAAAAACAAGGCCCAGTAAAGAAGTTATCGAACAAAAGGTTACCGAATTGCTTCAACTCGTCAAGCTGGAAGGATATAAAGATCGTTATCCATCGCAATTATCAGGCGGCCAGCGCCAGCGTGTCGCATTGGCAAGGGCACTGGCGGTTGAACCGAATATCCTTTTGCTTGATGAACCATTCGGGGCATTGGATGCCAAGGTTCGCAAAGAACTTCGGCGTTGGCTAAGAAGGCTTCACGACGAATTCAATGTAACGAGCGTGTTCGTGACACATGATCAGGAAGAGGCGATGGATGTTGCTGATCGGGTCGTAATCATGAATGAAGGGAAAATTGAACAGATTGGAACCCCGGAAGAAGTATATGATCACCCTGAAAATCCCTTTGTTTATGATTTTCTAGGCAGTGTCAATCTATTCAAGGGCAACGTGCATAAAGGGAAATTGGTTACTGGCAATGTAGAAATGAATGCCCCGGGCAGTGAAGATGGAGCGGGCACTGGTTATGTAAGGGCCCATAACTTTATCATAGAAAGAGAACCAGCGGAAAAGGATTCGATCGCATCCATAGTTGACCACATCCATACAATTGGCCCCATCGTCCGGATAGAAGTCATTCGTCAGGATACAAACGAACCGCTGGAAATCGAACTGACGAAGGAACAATATTTGAATCTGGAAATAAGCAAAGGGGAAAGGGTATTCGTCCGACCGAAAGAATTGAAAGTTTTTGTCGACTTTATGGCTGGAATTTAAGAGTGGGTCGAATCTTGACGAAAAAACCGCTGAAAGCGGTTTTTTTTAATAGACTTTCAGAAAACCTTCCTCCATGATTGGTAAATGAGCTGAAATCTGTTCCAAAAGGGCTACCGTGCCTTCACAGGTGGTGAGTTTTTGTCTGCCAATAGTCCATGGTCCCTTGGTGCTAAACACTAGATAGAAAGTCTTGCATCGAAATGTGAAGGTGATTATGTAAGATATTGGATGTTTTATCACGTGAAAAAGTCGAATCTTTATGTTTAATGTTAAAATTGAAATATAATTGTAATATTGTTATTACGTATTTGACAAAATCTGATGATATACTACGACTTAGGTGAAAACATAGTAGAGTTTAAGAAATGTATTTAATATTATCTCAACCTTAGAAGATTACATAAAGAGTAAAAAAAATAGAGAAGAGTTCCCAGCAAATTATTTTGACTAATCATTTTTCATAGAGAAAAAGAAGTGGGTCGATGGAAATGCAAGGGGAGGAAAGCAGGGGAAATGAGTTTGAAGAAAAAACTTATCGTATTGAACACGACAATTATGCTTGGATTAGGAAGCGCTTTTGCCATACCGTCTGTAAAAGCTGAATCTATCACGGATATTCAATCGCAACGTACTGGAATACAATCAGATATTTCAGAGGCAGAACAAGTTATTCAGCAATTGAAAAAAGAACAATCGAAAATGAATGCCCAAATTGCCCAGATCGAATCGGCAATGAAAGAAAATGACCAAAAAATCAAAGATACTAAACAAGAAATTAATGACACCGAAAAAGACATAGAATCTTTAAAGAAAGAAATTAAAGCGTTGGAAGAAAGAATCGCAAAACGCGAGGAAGTCTTGAAAGAGCGCGCACTTTCTTTCCAAGAGAGCGGCGGGGACGTTGAGTACCTGGAAGTTGTTTTAGGTTCTAAAAGCTTTGGTGAATTCGTTAATCGTGTTGGGGCGGTAGCCACTATCGTGGAAGCTGACCAACAGATTCTTAGCGAGCAGGAAGCGGATAAAGCTGACTTAGAGAAAAAACAAGCGACAGTTGAGAAGAAATTGCAAAGCCTTAAGGATATGGAAGTAGAGCTTAAAGGCATGCAATCTCAAATTGAAGATCAAAAAGCTGAAACTGTCAACATGAAGGCTAAGATCGAAAAGAAAGAATCGGAAACAGAAGCGCTTAAACAATCTTTAGAGAATAAAGATGCTGGTCTAGAAGCACAAATAGCTTCCATTCGTGAAAATATCAAAAAAGAGGAAGAACGTAAAGCATCGGAAAAAGCAGATCTTGACCGTGCTGCTGAAGAAGTGAATTCTTCAAATGCTTCCAGTGAAGGATCTTCAAGTTCTTCTAGCGAAGAATCATCAAGTTCGTCTAAAGGAGAGGCTTCTGTAAAAAGTTCTTCTAAAGCTGAATCATCTTCAAATTCATCTAAAAACAGTTCTGATAAACCTGCGGCAGCTAGTAAGCCTGCAGCCAGTAAAACCGTAACATCTAGCAAGCCAAGCAGTGCAAATACAGGCTCTGCCATTACTGCAGGTTATAAATATATCGGTAACTCCACATATAAATTTGGTGGTGGAAGAACGGCATCCGATATTGCTAACGGTCTTTTCGATTGCTCAGCATTCGTTGCATGGGCTTATAAACAAGCTGGTGTGAACCTTCCAGCCAGTACGGATGCATTGAAAAATGCGGGACGTCAAGTATCTGATAGTCAAAAACAACCTGGAGATTTAGTATTTTTCAATACCTATAAAACGGATGGGCATGTCGGAATTTATGTCGGCGGCGGCAAATTTATCGGTTCCCAAAGTTCAACAGGTGTTGCGATTGCCAATATGGATAGTGGATATTGGGCAGGTGTATACAACGGCCGTGTCGTTCGTGTAAACTAATAGTTCAATAATAAGCAGGGGAGAAAATGCCCCTGTTTATTTTTTTTGAAAAAAAGTCAAAAAAAATGAAACTTATTTTGATATTCAACGTAAATACTATAAGATAAAATAAGGATAGGTGATGTGGACTTTCAGTAATCTGGGTAAAGATATAATGAAACAACATTCCATACTATTAAACGGAGGCAAAAAACATGATGAAAAAATTTATGGCTGCATTACTTACAATTACACTAGCATTCTCGCCAGTCGGCACTTATGTATTCCAGGATCATACGGAGTCAGTCGATGCAAGGGGTTACAAGTCCGGAAAAAGAAGCTTTAACAGCAACAACAATAATAATTCGAATTTCCAAAATAAACAAACGAAGAAATCCGATGCCACTACTGCCAATAAAGCCAAGAGTGGAAACACATTCGCAAAAGGCGGCTTAATGAAAGGACTTATGCTAGGAGGATTGGCAGGTTTACTTTTTGGTAGCCTATTTGCCAATATGGGAATGCTTGGTTCTATACTTGGTCTATTAATCAACGTGATGGCGGTTGTAGTATTAATCGTTGTAATCCGTAAAATATTCACATATTTCAAAGATAAGAAGAAGAAAGAAGATCCAAACCCATGGAGAGGCTAAAGATTTCCGAACAAGATATCATCAATGCGGTTTGTGTTTACATTGCCCGTAAAAAGCAGGTACAACCTAATGAGGTGGAAGTGGAGTTAATGTATGATGATGATTATGGCTTTTCGGCGGAAGCGTTTGTCGATGGCCGCAAACAAGTGTTAATCACCATCAACTTGATAGAAGCGCTTCGTTTATGGCTGGATGAATATATGAATAAAGATCCATACTCAGGTATTGAACTTGTTTTGGATGATGATGAAGGTATAGTGGCTTTGGTAAGTGAAAGTAATAGATGAGTAAAAAAGGATGCCATAACGGCATCCTTTTTTTATTTAAAAAGCTACAAGTCGTCAGGGAGAAGGAAAAGGATAAAAAGAAAATAGAAAAATAGCAAAGTAAATTAAGCAAAATCCTCGATTATACATACTATTTCAAACTTAGAAAGAGTAAGGACGAAATATATTTTCCATTTGTTGCAATAAATGGTCCGTGGAAGTAGGATGGAGATATGTTCAAGTCAAAGGAGGAGAAAAAGTGAAAGGGTATATAGAAGATATCACTTTTTTAAATGAAAAGGCCATAAAGTTCGGCAATGAGAAAGTGGAAGCGATCCTTGTACCATCTTTAGGAAGCAATCTGCTTTCATTGAAATACAAGCATAAGGATATTGAGTTGCTGCGAACTCCGGATAGTGTGGAGGAGTATAAAAAAGCTTCCATTTTATACGGAATGCCAATCCTGTTTCCTCCTAATCGAATAGAAGATGGTCAATTTACATATAAGGGGACTTCGTATAAGTTTCCAATCAATGAAATGGAAAAATCCAATCATATTCATGGGTTTTTGCATGACATGCCGTGGAAAGTCCGCAAAAAGGAAGTGAACGGGAAAGAAATCGTGATTAATACTGAATTCTCAAGCTGTGATTTTGATCTAAAAGGTAGCTTTCCACAAGATATCACTGTGAATATGTCTTTATCTTTAAGGGATGAAACATTGGAAATACAATTGGAAATCACCAACAAGGGCATTGAACCATTTCCGTGGGGAGCAGGTTATCATACTGTATTCAATTTTCCATTTGGACCAGTGAGTAAATGGGAGGATTGCAGAATATCTCTTCCCGTCAATAAACATTGGGAGTTGAATGAAAGATCATTGCCCACAGGTGCAATACATGAAACGGCCAATACATTGGAAATCCAAAACGGTATTAGCTTGGACGGCCGGCAATTTGATGACTTATTTGGCTATGATAAGGAAAGAAATCCGGAAAACGAGTGCATTCTCACTGATCAAGAGGCTGGCATACAAGTCCTCTATCAAGGTGATCAACATTTTAAGTTTTGGGTATTGTTCAATCAGGAGGGGTTCGTCTGTCCTGAACCATATACTTGGGTAACGAATGCTCCTAATTTGGATTTGCCTGCAAAATTGACTGGATTGAGGGAGTTATGCTCAGGGGAAACGGTACAGCTGAAAACCAGATTGATTGTGAAAGAAATATAAAAAACACCTAGGCATTTAAAAATGCCTAGGTGTTTAAGGTTATGCTTTTTTTCTCATCCAGAGTGGGTATAGGACGATTCCGAATACATATAAGGCTATGCCTAGTATGAATGTATTCATATCGGCTGTACCTGTCTTGATGACCCAGATCGAGTAGATTAACGCCAAGATTGTAATAATGCCATCACGTACCCTTGAGCCTTTCATGATGTCATAGGTTTCCCCGGTCATCACAAGTTTCAATTGATACAGAACGGATGCAAGGTACGGGATCAAGTAAGCAAGTGTAGCGACGATCATCGAAAATTTATAAGCCTCCAAAATCGTACCTGAAATAGTGGAGAATAAGAATATCTGTGTCATGATATTTGTTATTGTCATAGAACGGACAGGTGTGCCATTTTTATTTGCTTTCGCAAAATAGGCCGGGAACAAATCCGATTTCGCTGCCTGGTAAGGAACTTCCGAGGCAACGACAATCCATCCGATCGTCGATCCCAATAAGGAAATGACGGCAAGAGCAGCCATTATATACGTGCCGCTTGAACCAACTACTTCTTGTAGTGCGTCAACAAGCGGTTTTTGTGATATTTTCAACTCGTCTTGTGATATGGCACCCATCGTCAATAAAGTAATGCCGATATAAATGGCAACAGCGATAAGTAAACCCAGAATCGTCGCTTTCTTTACATCATTTTGTGACTTGGCACGGTTTGAAAGCATGACGGCAGCTTCGATACCGATAAAGGCCCATAATGTTGAAATGGCAGCAGAGTTCACTTGATCACCTAGGGAGATTGCAGTTCCCGCCTTATCATAAAATTCAGCTCCGTTTCCTAGATTGGAAGTATCGAAGATGAATATCGTGATAATGATGAAAAATAAGAATCCAAGCACTTTAGTAACTGTAGCAAAAAGATTCATTTTCCCGGCACTGTTAAAACTTCTTACCAAGATTGCCTGAATCCCCCAAAGGGCAACAGAACATACCGCAAACGTTAATGTTTTACCTAGTTCAAGTTGAAACGAACCCGCTGTATAAATCACTTTTGGACTATGCATCACAGGGAAAAACGTTGAAAGGTAACCAGCAAATGAAATGATGACAGAAGCTGTCGCAGCCCAATTCGCAGCCCAATACCCCCAAGCCATGCTATACCCTGAAACCCTTCCTTTAACAGGAGATTTAAATAATGACTGAGCATAACTTTGAGGTCCAGCCTTCAAATCAGGTTTCCGGATTGCCAGGTTACCAAACACCAAAGCTATTAGAAAAACTCCTAGTCCAGTAACGATCCATGCCAATGTGGACCCTAACGGACTGGATACCTGTGCTAATTGAGCAGGGAGCATGAAAATTCCGCCGCCGACCATATTTCCAATTACGAAAGTGGTCAAAATCAATAAACCCCATTTTTTATTTACCATTTATATCGAACCTTTCTTATATACAAAGTGTGTGTTTATACCGACAACTTATACTAAAATAGTATATCTCAAATAGTTTAGTTTGGTAAAGTGGTAAATAAGTAAAATGTAAAAGGCGGACTAATCAGAAAATTTAAACACAGGATTGACAAAAGGATAAAATTGGATTATAGTAGTAAATACCAAGTTAGTTGGTAAGAATAATGTGGTTTGCCACATTAAATCGTATTTTTTTTTCTATATCATTTGCCATTCCCGAATATTGCCGATTAGTCAACTAAAGGCACCCTTACATCTAATCTGTTAGATGGCGGGTGCCTTTTATTTTTTATAGGGAAGGGAGGGAATATGGAGTTCCTAATAACTGGTTATTCTTATACGGAAAGTTAAGTGATGAGGATATGATAGGTAAACCAAGTTCCCAAGAAAACATTGAAAGTGGGAAGCGCACATGTGCTTGTCGTGCGAACCTTTTTTACATTAGGTGAAAACGAAGCTTTATTACCAGTAGTGAAGGGGAGATATTATGGAAAAGAAAGAAGAATTGAAAATCAGGCATATCATTTCAAGTTTGGAGGATCTGCAATATGGATCGGTTTTAATTACCGTACATGATGGTGAAATCACTCAAGTGGATACCACCGAGAAGAAACGATTCCCATTAGTGAAGGGCCGTGCCGTTAAAGCTAGATGAATGACAGGTATTAAGGGAGCCTTCAATATGAAGGCTCCTGTTTGTAGACTTATGGGGTTCGGAATCAGTTTAACTAAAATAACTGGATCAATACTTGGGCTTCCTACCTTCGAATACATATCTTTCACCAAATCTAAATTAAAGTGAAGTCAATGGAAGCCTGCATTTTACGAACCAAATGGTTCGCCTGCACCAGTTGATCTAAAGTAATCAATTCAAGTTGATCTCGTTGAATAGAATGATGTTTCGAAAGCATCGTCATCACCTCAAGTTTTAATAAATTTATTTTAAAACAAAAAAGATTGTAGGCAAAAGGAGTTCTATCTAAATTTTTAATAGTTAACTGGAGCGGGTGTGCGAGACTCCTGCGGGAATAGCGAGTCCAAGGGAGACTCCACAGGCGCAAGTGCGCCGAGGGCGGACCGTCCGCGGAAAGCGAGTGCCTACGTTCCAATCAACGTCCAAATTTGTACAAGCAAAAAAACTGTAGACTTCAAATATGAAGGCTATTTTTTTATACAAAAATTTATTCAATTTGGAATTTCTAATAAGATTGTACTGCTTTTAACATGGTAGAATAAGTTAGGGTATAAGGGAGTTTTTTATAGGGGTTTAAATGATATCTAAGGGAGGAACAGGGAGTAGATGACCTTACAAACTATAGAACATGATATCTTGGCATTAGTTGAAACATTTAATGGGAGAATCGCATATAAAATTGAAAATGGTCTTGGGGACACGATTGGATATCACGAGAATGAATCCTTTCAATCAGCGAGTTTGATCAAAATACCAATGATCATCGAAGGTTATCGTCAAAGTGAACAAAAGAAAATCTATTTGAACCAACCAGTGACCATCCCGCCTAGTGAAGTGACTGGGGGATCTGGGGTCCTGCATGTCTTATCGAATAAGGTATTTTTGACCGTAGAGGATTTACTGACATTGATGATAACTGTTTCCGACAATACATCCACGAATATGATGATGAACCTGTTGGGCTTTGAAGAAATCACTCAATGCATCAAGGAACTTGGTTTGAAAAATACTGTCCTTGAACGGAAAATGCAGGATTTTAAGGCATTAAAAGAAGGGCGCGACAATACCATTTCGGCAGAAGATACGATTACCTGCTTAAAAGCCATACATACAGGCAACTTTTTAACGAAAGAAAGCCGGGAAAAAATATTGCATGTATTTGACAATCAGCAATTAAGGGATAAACTTCCATCTCTGATGGGCAGAGGAGTCAAGGTCGCAAGCAAAACGGGCGGAATTCGGGGAGTTGCCCATGATTGTGCAATCATTCGGTCAGAAACACAAACTGTTTATGCTGCAGTTCTTACAGAAGACATGAAATCAGAGGAAGAAAGCCGTCAAGTAATCAGTAAAATTGGGAAAATGATATATGATGATATGATCGCAGCAGAATAAACTGACCGATTGAAAAGGGCGGGAAGTCTTTCATGATTTCCCGCTCTTTGGTCTTAGTTATATAGGAGTTAGTGGAAATGAAAGTTATATATGATAAGAAGCGGGGAAAAATTTTGAAAAGGACGATGAAACTTTTTTATGTAATAAGTGTCATAGCGGTACTTGGGTATTTTGGATTTTTGCACATGAAAATTCAGGAAAGCATTCACCAGCAAATTCCGGAAAATGCCGATTACCTCATGATTCTTGGAGCAAGGGTCAAAGGTTCGGTTCCATCATTATCCTTACAATACCGGATTGATAAAGCTGCAGAATATTTATCGGCGAATAAACATACAGTGGTCATTGTATCTGGCGGCAAAGGACCGGGAGAAGATATATCGGAAGCAAAAGCAATGCAACAGGGGCTAATCGCCCAAGGAATTGAAGAAGCACGCATCATGTTGGAAGACAAATCTACAACAACTCACGAAAATATCGTTTTCTCAAAAGAACTCATTCCTGATACAGCAGCTTCAGGGTTGATCGTTAGCAATGACTTTCATATCTACCGGGCAGTCGAAATAGCAAAAAAAGAAGGCTTGGATATGAAGGGATTGCCGGCAAAGACACCAAAAGTGTCACTGTTGAAATCATATACCCGTGAATATCTGGCAATTACCAAATACTATTTGACCGGGTGGATTGGGAGGTAACTTCGAATTCTCCTAAAAGGTGGGGTGATTTCATTATTCGACTTCCACGACAACATTAGGAACTTGCCAAAAATCTTTCTCTTGATATAGCTCCTTAAGTGTCTTATAAACGGGATAACCGGTATAGGAAATCTCGACTCGATCATCAGCGTCCACTTCTTCGACATCTATATCATCAACAAAACCAAGTTGATCATCGATTTCCATTAAATAATACCCGAGTGCCTCATACCCGCTATAGGCTACAATGACCTTACTGTCAAAACCGCTATTAGAAACTTTGTAATATTTCATTGAGGTTCCTCCTTGTTGATAATTCTTTAAGTGAAAATCGTACTGTTTCTTATTACTCTGATATACCCATTAATTACTATCTGAATCATTAAATTGGATAAATAAAGAAAATAAGAAGGCGAAAAGAATGTGGCCATCTTTAAATTATCACTGGAAAATTTGCTATCTGCATCAATTCATGTTAATCTAATATAGAATTGTTTTTGGTTGTGGAAGAGGATACTCGTTATTTTCCAAATGATTAAAAATAGTAATACAATGTGTGTTATGCACTAGGAGGCAACAACAATGGAACAAGGTACAGTTAAATGGTTTAATGCAGAAAAAGGTTTTGGATTTATCGAACGCGAAAACGGAGACGATGTATTCGTACATTTCTCAGCTATCCAAAGCGAAGGCTTCAAATCTTTAGACGAAGGTCAAAAAGTAACTTTCGAAGTTGAGCAAGGTGCACGTGGAGCTCAAGCTGCTAACGTTCAAAAAGCTTAATTTTAAAATTAAATCGTAACCTATATGAACAGACTTCCTCGATGGGAGTCTGTTTTTTATTGTGCAATAAAATGAAAGCAAAAAAAATCCCACTCTGACTGAGTAGGTTTTTAGTGACTTGTCATTAAGCTTTTTTAAATTCTTCTTCAAAGAAAAAAGTAGTCGGATGTTCTTTAACAGTATAAGAATATCTCTTCATGTTTTTAACATATGCCCATTTATTAATGGTTACTGATTCATTAGTATCCTGAATGGTTACTGTTTCACCAGTATTATACTTATTGCTTTTCAATTTAGCCACCCTCTTTACTAATAGTATAACATATTTGGCAATGAAAGATGTGTTCAACATATTCCAATAATACATTGCGTATAAAAAACTGACTAAGCATATGGCAATGAGCCTAATAATTTTGAATGTTGTATAGAAAAAGTTAATGGGTCATGTTTTAGGTTGAACAAGGAGTGGATGTCACAATATGGGACTAAGCGGGGGCAGGCCAAGTTATAGCGAATGAACTTACTCGAAAGCAAGGAGTCGATATTACTATGGGCTTGTCCACCTTTTTGGGCATGAAAAAACAGCCACATGTTCCCGGGTACTGCAGAAATCACGTGGCTGAAGGTTTTCAAGTGATGGAAGGGGCTTAAAGCCGGTTAATTAAAACGCCCAGTCCCCATTACGGAAGACAGGTTCTGAAGTGCCGTCCTGTTTGATGCCGTCGATGTTCATTTTCTCAGATCCAATCATGAAATCGACATGTGTAAGGCTTTCATTCAGTCCATTTTCTGCAAGTTCTTCTGGACCCATGTTTTTTCCGCCTTCAATACAGAAAGCATAGGAGCTGCCGATAGCGAGATGGTTTGATGCATTTTCATCAAATAATGTGTTGAAGAATAAAACATTCGATTGGGAAATGGGTGAGTTGAATGGAACAAGCGCGACTTCACCAAGGTAGTGTGAACCTTCATCCGTTTCAACCAATTGCTTTAGGATTTCTTCTCCTTCTTCTGCTTTTACTTCAATGATCCGTCCTTCTTTAAACGTCACGGAAAAATTATTGATGATGTTTCCGCCGTAACTAAGTGGTTTCGTACTGGAAACCGTACCGTTAACGCCTGTTTTCATTGGAACTGTAAACACTTCTTCGGTTGGCATATTAGCCATGAATTCATGCCCCTGTACGTTAACGCTTCCTGCCCCGACCCATAGATGTTTGTCGGGTAATTCGATTGTCAGGTCGGTTCCGGGAGCCGTATAATGCAATTTTTGGTAATGCTTATCATTTAAATAATCAACCTTTTCATGCAGGGTATCATCGTGTTTTTTCCAGGCTTCCACAGGATCTTTCACATCAACACGAACTGCTTTGAAAATGGCTTCCCATAGGAGGTCAACACGTTTTCCTTCTGCTTCTTCAGGGAATACTTTATCGGCCCAAGCCTTTGAAGGGACGGCAACTATGGACCAGCTCACTTTATCGGATTGCATATACTGACGCCACTTCTTCAGTGCTGTCCCGGATGCTTTTTGGTAGTTGGCAATCCTTTCAGGTTTTACACCTTTTAATAAGTCAGGGCTGGAGGATATGACGGAAAGATAAGCAGCTCCGTTTTCTGCGAGTTCGATCGTTTCTTCTGCGCGCCACTTTGGATATTCGTGGAACACTTCATCTGGAGCCAATTCATATTTGGTACGTGAAACGATATCGTCATTCCAATTAACGATGACATTGCGCGCACCGTTCTCATATGCCTTTTTTACAATGAGACGCACAAGGTCAGCACCCTCTAATGTTGTGTTTACGACCAAGGTTTGATCTTGTTGGATGTTTACGCCGACTTTTACGGCAAGTTCTGCATATTTCTCTAAATTCGTTTGAAAATCACTCATCATTTAAAACTCCTCTTTTCCATTTTCTACATTTTTAATTGTACTTTTTGTCATATAAAAAAGAAACTTTTTACATCGTTTGTGAAAACTACTCGTATACGAAGGAGTTCATTATAACCGGCAGGGAGCTGCTCCAGCAGCATTTTGTCTATCTTGCATTTTACCAAAACTAAAGAAGGAAAGACTATTGAAAAGGTTTGAATAGTTGAATAATTTGATGATTTGGTGCAGTGGATCAATGGACTGAAAGAAAGAGGGCCTCTTTGAGACCCTCTTTCTTAATAGTCAGTAAATCATTTACCCAAATTAATCCAGACACTTTTCACTTCAGAATAGTTGTCCAGTGCATAAGATCCCATTTCACGTCCGATTCCGGATTGTTTGTAGCCGCCGAACGGAGAAGCCGCGTCGAACGCGTTATAACAGTTCACCCATACGGTACCGGCACGGAGTTTTCCTGCAACATAATGGGCATTGGCTATATCGCTTGTCCATAAGCCGGCAGCCAAACCATATTCACTGGCATTTGCACGGTTAATGACATCATCTAAATCCTCGAATGGCATTGCCGCTATGACCGGTCCGAAAATCTCTTCTTTAGCAATCGTCATATCCTCTTCAACACCAGCGAATATAGTAGGAGAAACAAAGTAGCCCTGTTCACCCGGTTTATTTCCGCCGACAAGAACTTCCGCACCCTCGTTTTTCCCCTTTTCAATATAGCCCATTACCCGATTTTGCTGCTCCTCGGAAACAAGCGGCCCAATTTGGGTACTTGGATCCAGGCCTATCCCTTGTTTGATGTTTTTTGCATGGCTAGCCATATCGGCAACAACATTATCATAATGTTTCTTTTGGATATAAACCCTTGAGCCGGCACAGCATACCTGACCTTGGTTAAACATGACCCCATTCAAAGCTCCAGGGATGGCTTTTGAGAAATCCGCATCAGGCAGGATGATGTTTGGCGATTTCCCTCCAAGTTCCAATGTGACCCGTTTCAATGAATATGAAGCGGAACGCATGATCAATTTTCCAACTTCGGTCGAGCCGGTAAATGCGATTTTATTTACTTGCGGGTGGTCGACAAGCGCTTGTCCAGCCGTTTCACCAAAACCGGGAACGATATTGACGACCCCATCAGGGAAACCGGCTTCAGCCAATAATTCAGCCAGGTAAAGAGCGGAAAGCGGTGTTTGCTCAGCGGGCTTTAATATGACCGTACAACCTGTAGCAAGTGCCGCTCCCAGTTTCCACATCGCCATAAGAAGCGGAAAGTTCCATGGGATGATTTGGCCGACAACACCAACAGCCTCGTGTTTCGTGTAGTTAAAGTAATTTCCGCTTACCGGGATGGTCTGTCCAACAATCTTGGTGGACCAGCCAGCAAAATATCTCATATGTTCAATTGCTAAAGGAATGTCGGCATTTGTAGTTTCACTGATTGGTTTCCCATTATCCAACGTTTCCAATTGAGCAAGTTCAGTTTTATTTTCTTCCATTAAATCGGCTAGTTTATACATCAGTCTACTGCGTGCAGCTGCGCTCATTCTTGACCAAGGACCTTCATCGAATGCTTTGCGTGCAGCTTTGACGGCTAAGTCGATATCTTCTTTATCAGCTTCATAAACATCGGCAAGTTTTTGTCCTGTAGCAGGATTAGGAGTGGAGAAGGTTTTTTTTGAAGCACTTTCTACAAACTGACCATTAATATAGAGCTTTTTTGGTCCTGTTAAAAATTTTTGCAGCTTTCCACTTACTTCTAACGTTAGATTTGTCATTAATTACCCTCCTGAATAAAATGTTTATCTTGGGCAAAACATGATGACTTATTGTTAACGCTATGATTGCCAATTTTTATGATAAATGAAAAAAAGGGAATATTCAATCTATAACATTCGACAGAATATCCAAGATTTCTTCATCTATTAAAAAAATGTAGTATTATTTTGTCAAGACATGTGTAATTACTATAGCAAAAATGAAAGTTAATAGTTAAAATGAAAAAGGATAAAATAACAAGAAGGTCTAAAGTTCTTCAGGAGGAATATATGGGAAATAATGCGAAAATGATATCGCAGCGTAAGTTACTTGGTGTTGCGGGTCTTGGATGGATGTTCGATGCACTTGATGTCGGTATGCTTTCTTTCATCATTGTTGCATTAAAGCAGGATTGGAACTTAACCAGTGAGCAGGTTGGCTGGATTGGGAGCATAAACTCCATAGGAATGGCTGTTGGCGCCGTATTCTTTGGTGCGATGGCCGACAGGGTCGGACGAAAGAATGTCTTTATCATTACTTTATTATTGTTTTCGATCGCAAGTGGCCTGTCTGCAGCAGTCAGTACACTCAGCCTGTTCTTGATATTGCGTTTTTTGATTGGAATGGGACTTGGGGGAGAACTTCCGGTTGCCTCGACATTGGTCTCTGAAAGTGTTGAAGCGAGTAAAAGGGGAAGGGTTGTCGTCCTTCTTGAAAGCTTTTGGGCGGTTGGCTGGATTTTGGCAGCACTCATATCCTATTTCATCATACCGGCTTATGGTTGGCGGGTTGCATTATTATTGAGCGCAGCTCCAGCTTTATATGCGCTGTATCTACGCTTGAAACTGCCGGATTCACCAAAGTATACGGAACTTGAAAAAAAGCAAAGACCATCTGTATTAAGCAATATGAAAAGTGTCTGGAAAAAGGATTACTCCCGTCAGACCCTTGTATTGTGGATTCTATGGTTTTGCGTGGTCTTTTCCTATTATGGGATGTTTTTATGGCTGCCAAGTGTGATGGTCCTTAAAGGCTTCAGCATGATTCAAAGCTTTGAATATGTTTTGATCATGACGCTCGCACAGCTTCCGGGTTATTTTTCAGCTGCATGGCTGATAGAGAAGATGGGACGTAAATTCGTTTTGATCACATACTTAATTGGGACGGCCGTCAGTGCCTTTTTCTTTGGATCGGCAGAGGGGCTGGCACTGCTGATAGTTTCCGGATTGTTCCTCTCTTTCTTCAACCTGGGGGCATGGGGGGCACTTTATGCGTACACCCCTGAACAGTATCCAACATCAGTTCGCGGTACAGGGGCTGGGTTAGCTGCAGGGATCGGGAGGATTGGCGGTGTTCTTGGACCTTTGCTTGTTGGGTATTTAGTTGCCGCAGACACCCCGATTTCTTCGATTTTCACCATTTTTACAATTGCTATTTTAGTGGGGGCAGTTGCCGTGGCTTTTGGGAAGGAAACAAAGAATACCGTTTTGACATAAACAAAGGATGGGGGCTGCATGCAGTCCCCATCCTTTTGTTATTTAAAGTCTTTTATGATTTTTAAAAGGGATTCGGAGGCAGTCTTCGGATTATCTGCATTCATGATGGCCGATACGACTGCGGTACCTGATAGTCCGCTATCAGAAAGAGCGGAAATGTTATCGGCAGTTATACCCCCGATGGCTACTGCGGGAATGGATACGCCGCGGCAAATTTCCCCCAGATCCTCAAGTGCCATTAGGGTTGCATCTTGTTTGGTCTTGGTGGGGAAAACGGAACCGACCCCGATATAATCCGCTCCATTTCGTTCGGCTTCGAGAGCTTCTTCAAGAGTGGAGACAGATACACCGACAATCATATCTTCAGGTACCATTTTTTTGACGACAGGCAGTGGAAGGTCATCTTGCCCAATATGAATTCCGTCCGCTCCAACCGCAAGTGCTATATCCACCCGGTCATTGATGATAAGGGGAATGGAAAGCTCATTCAATAACTGTTTTAATGCAGATGCTTTTTCATAAAAGGAGAGGGAGGAATTGTTTTTCTCTCTAAGTTGTACGATCGAGACTCCTCCTGAAACCGATTGTGCAATGATTTTGGTCAATTCTTCTATTGCTATGGACTCTTCCGTAACTAAATACAGGCTTAAATCAATTTGGGACTTCTTCACTTATTTTCACCTCATGCATCCAGATTTCCTTATCCATTCTTGATATGGCATCGATTAATCGCACACGGAAAGTACCTGTTCCTTCATCCTTTTGAAGGGTTGCGGCTGCTAGTTCCCCTGAAATGCTCATTGTTGAGATACCGGCAATTGCTGCAGAATAGAAATCATCGGTGACTCCGGAAAAAGTTCCGATAAGAGCAGTGGACATGCAACCGGTACCTGTAACATTAGTTAAAAGGAGGTTCCCGTTATCGATGATGGACGTATGTTTTCCATCGCTGACCGCATCCTTAGCTCCGCTGACCACGATGATGCTATTCAATTCATTTGCCGCTCGTGCAGCCAGCTCTGCATTGCTAATCGCAAGTTCCCCCGAATCCACCCCGCGAGTAACGGTATCCCCACCTATCAATGACAGGATTTCACTCGCATTTCCGCGAATGATTTGGAAAGTAACCTTACTTAGGAGCTCTTTGACTTGCTCTGTACGATAGGAGGTGGCACCAACGCCCACCGGGTCCAAAATGACTGGGATGTCCAGGGCATTTGCCGTTTTACCGGCAATCTCCATTGCTTCCAAGGCCTTATCATCGATCGTACCGAAATTCAGGACCAATGCATCTGCTAATTTGACCATATCCGCCACTTCTCTTGGGCTCGATGTCATTACTGGTGAACCTCCGATGGCAAGGGTGGCATTTGCACAGTCATTGACCGTAACAAAGTTGGTGATTTGGTGAACGAGTGGTTTCCTTTCTTTTACCTTCATAAATAAATCGGCTGAGGAAACCTTCATAATAAGTCACTCCTTTCTTTTTTTGAATATGAATGAAAATGATGGACAGGTCCATGACCTTTACCGATTGAAAAGCTATTGCGTATCGCTTCGGAAATATAGGTCTTGGCTTGCTCGATCGACACTTGCAATGGCAGTCCATTTGCCAGGTTAGATGTAATGGCGGATGATAGGGTACAGCCCGTACCATGAGTGTTTTTTGTATGAATGCGCTCTCCCTTGATCCAGTGGAAGTCAGTCCCATCATAAAAAAGATCATTTGGATTTCCTGCTGCATGGCCGCCTTTAAGTAAAACGGATTTGGGACCCATTTCTTGTATCGAAATGCATGCCCTGTAGAAATCTTGTTTCGTCCGAATCGGGAAGCCAGTAAGTACTTCCGCTTCTGGTACATTGGGTGTTACAAGATTTGCAAGCGGAAGCAATTCCATTTTTAAGGCAGAGACGGCCTTTTCGTCGAGCAAATGGTGGCCGCTTTTGGAAATCATGACAGGGTCAAGGATAACGATGGCAGGCATGAAGGTTTTAAGGGACGCAGCGACCGTTTCCACGATTTCTTTTGATCCAAGCATGCCTATTTTTACTGCATCGACAGGAATATCTTCAAAGATAGCTGCAATTTGATCCGATATGATAGCAGTTTCAATGGGCTGTACAGAACGGACTTCCATTGTGTTTTGGGCAGTAACGGCTGTGATGGCAGACATTCCAAATACACCATGTGCAGAAAATGTTTTTAAATCCGCTTGTATTCCAGCACCGCCCCCTGAATCAGAGCCTGCGATCGTTAATGCTGTTTTCATAAAAAAACCCCTTCATATAAGTATTTTTTAGCAATATTTTAAGTAATATGAAAGCTAAAATCGCACCTGCGAATGAACTGAACATAAAAGCCGGTAAAAAACCAAAAAGAGCAGCTTTTTCTCCCAATAGGAGGGTTGCAAGCGGATAACAGGCCAGGGAACCGAGAAAGCCGGTCCCGATCACTTCCCCTAAACAGGCGAATTTTAAGCTTTGTGTTTTTCGGTAAAGGATGGCGGCCAAAAGTGCACCAATCATGCTGCCGGGAAAGGCGAAAATTGAACCGGTACCAATCATGTTTCTAATAATGGAAACTAAAAAAGCTTGTGTCACCGCATATGCAGGCCCCAATAGAACCGCCGTCAGGACATTTGCCAGATGTTGAATAGGAAAGATTTTTGCAAATCCTGCAGGGATGAAAATAAATGAACTGGTAAGCGTCGTTAAAGCCGTGATCATGGCAGTCAATGTCAGTTTCTTGATAGGGTTCATCCTCATGTCAACCACCTACAGAGGCCAATCCTGCTCATTTTGAACCATGTCCCAGAATAAATATTCATATCGGGAAGTAACCAAAAAGTGCTTTTCTAATCTAAGAAGTTCCTTTTCAGGCATGCCTTCCGTCAATTCTTCCAACAAAGCGATTAGCCACTTGTGTGCTTCCCCGAATTCAGGAGATGAATAGGACCTTATCCAATCTGCGTAGCGATTGTTTTCCAGTGCTGCTCCATTTTGTTCTTTTAATAGCAAACCGATTTCATAATAATCCCAAGCGCAGGGCAGGAGACAGGCGATCAAGTCTGCCAAAGTCCCATGCTGAGCTGCATTTAGCATGTAACCTGTATAGGCTAGAGTGGTTGGAGTAGGTTCTGTATTTTCCAATTCCTTGGAGCTGATCCCGAATTCGGAAGCATAATGCCGATGAATATCCATTTCCACTTGAAGGGTTTCATTTAAAATGCTCGCAAATTTTGACATAGTTTCGATGTTATGGGCTTTGATGACACCTAAAGCAAAGAGCTTGGAATAATCCATGAGATAGACATAGTCCTGCTTCAGGTAATAGGCAAATTTCTTTTCAGGAAGTGTGCCGTTTCCAATTGCTTGGACAAAGGGATGTGAATGGTTCCTTTTCCAAATCTCTTTTGCCCGTGCATGCAGTCTATCACTGAATGTTTCTAATTTTGTATTCTCCATTGTTCATCCTCCTATAGAATGGCTCCCTTTACCTTTGTTAAATAAAAAACCCCGTTCCTGAATACGGAACGGGGTAGATGGATATAGTCTGTAAAATGGACGATATCATCCACTTCCCTCCGCCGGTATGAGCCGGTTCAGGTTCAAAGGGTCCGGAACTAATTCCATCTCAGTCTTAAAAAAGACTCCCCTAGTGGTGTGAATTGTATGTAATTACTGACATCATATCAGAAAGACAAGAAAATGCAACCCGTATTTGAAAGAGGAATCACTTTATGTCCAGGAAAAAAGGGAGAACCAGGTAATTGACTTTTGAAGATTATTAGGATAGAATCATTTCTACATCATTATATATTGAATTCTTATCCAGAGAGGTGGAGGGACTTGGCCCTAAGAAACCTCGGCAGCGGACCCGTTTAGGGAACTGTGCTAAATCCAACAAGCATATGCTTGGAAGATAAGAAGAGCCGAACGGACACTGTCAGCCTCTTCTTAAATTAGAAGGGGCTTTTATTTTTGGGAAATAACGTTTAGTGACATACTAGAAAAGGTATATATAATTTGGTGAAATCAAACAAGTTGATAAAGTTTAGCTAACTAGAAGCAGGCACTAGGACGGAAAGGAGCCATTTACATGGCAGAATTATTTAAGAGGATTGAACAGAGGAAGGCAAAACTCATTGAAGAGCTATTGGCCAATGGAGTATACAAAACCTCTGATGAAAGGCACCTTTATGATGCCCCATTAAAAGTACTTGAAGATGAATATAAGATTGTTATAAATAGACCTAATAACGAGTCACCTTCTGAATGGATGACATAGTAATCGGAATACAATATTTGGATTTTTGGATAAGGGATATGATGTAAGCATTCGCAGTCTACACTAGTGGATGCTTTTTTTGCGTTTATTAGAAAACGACACAAATTATACATAATTAAATAACAAAATAGGTGTTTTGTCACATTTGACCTATAAAATAACACATTTAATTTCTGGAAAATAGTTGATTTTAACTAGTGATTTCATTATGATAAAAGTGTAAAAATATTGAATAAATGGGAGGTGTCTATGATGCATTGCCGTAAGGTAACTATAGAAAAAGTTGAAGAGAAGAGACAGGAAATGATAAAGTTGGGAGCGATTTACGGCTTAACAAGTCTGCTGACTGTACAAGCCAGCCAAGAATTGGATACGCTATTGAATGCGTTAGCAAGTAAAAGAGATTCTGAATATTTTTCTCTTCAAGAAGCATATAGGTATTTTTAAATTAGCAATTCGACCTGTATTAATCTAAAAAAGCTACTGCTCAAGGCAATAGCTCTAAAGAATTATATTTAAATATCGACACGTTTACCTAGAATGATCAAATCCCGCTCAATGCCATCCATCTCGGCAACTTGAGGTAAATGTGCCCATTCTTCAAACCCGAATTTAGAAAAAAGCTTAAGGCTTGGTGTATTATGGGCGAAAATGAAACCCAATAAAGTCTTAACACCTAATTTTGGACTCAATTCAATTGCCTTTCGAATCGAAATTTGTCCAATTCCTTTTCCCCGGAAATAATCATCAATGTAAATGCTGATTTCGGCAGTGGAATTATATGCCGGTCGGCCATAAAAGGATTGAAAGCTCATCCATCCAGCGGTTTTCCCTTCTATAGTAATGATATATAGCGGTCTACTTTCTGAATGATGTTCCTCAAACCATTTAACCCTCGATTGGACGGATACAGGTTCCGTATCTGCCGTGACCATCCTTGAAGCAATTGTCGAATTATATATTTCAACAATTCTGGGTAGATCAGATAGTTCTGCCTCTCTAAACTCTATGTGTTCTTCCATGATTTAAACTCCTAACTATCATTTATTCAATCTCCAGAATGAAGGGTAATCCCGTTTTTGGTTTTAGGGACGTTGAATGAAACCCAATCCATTGAAAGTTTTATATTATCATACACTCTTTATTCTTTATCTGACAATTCTTTTTTATGTTAGTACTGCAGATTTTTTGGGTATGAACAAGATTAAATACTTCTAGTAAAAAGACAAGAGGAGAACCAAATGAAAAAATTGGCAGGTATATTGATTATCGTATTGGTTATATGTTTTGCTGCATATGAATTTCAGGCCTCGGAGTCGGAAGATGTGCAAAGGGTCATGGCTTTTGGAGATTCATTAACCTATGGAAAAGGGGATAAGGACGGGGAAGGATATATAGATGGCCTTGAAGATGAATTGAATAATCCCCAATCGGAGCAAAAAGTAAGTTTTTGGAATTACGGTATTAAAGGCCAGGAAACGGATGGGGTGATGAAACAGCTAGATGATTACCGAATTAAAACGAAACTTGATGAAGCCGATACTTTCATTGTTTTTATTGGAACGAATGACTTGATCAATAGTAATGGCGGGAACTTGGAGAAAATAAGTGACCGAAAAATCAATGAGGGTAAACGGGAATATATCAACCATCTGAAAAAGATTACATCAACACTGATAGAGGCAAACGATAAAGCGGATATTCTGGTAATAGGACTATATAACCCAATTAAAGACAATCAAAAACTTGAACAGCACATTCGCGATTATAACGAGTCAATAAAGGGATTAGCCGATAAAGGTGAAAGGATGTTATTCATTCCTACAAATGATCTTTTTGAAGATGAAAAGAAAACAAAGTATTTCAGTGATAAGTTACATCCGAATGAAAAAGGGTATCAGCTCATTGCGAATCGGGTTTTGGAAAGTTATGATTTCAAATGAAGCCAACCATGCACAGAAAGGCTTTCTGTGCATGGTTGCCTGCTAAGTTGCTAGGTATTTGATATCGCTTAGTTGAGGGAACTGTAAGTCATGGAGCTGCTTGTATCGGCCGTTGTTTTGCATTAACTGGTCATGTGTTCCTTTTTCAAGAACCTGCCCTTTTTCCAGAACAATGATTTGATCGGCGTCATGAATGGTCGATAAACGATGTGCAATGACTATTGAAGTCCGTTTTTTCATTAAACGTGACAAGGCTTGCTGGATCAAATGTTCAGATTCTGTATCCAAGGCAGCCGTTGCTTCATCGAGAATGATGATTTGCGGATTTTTCAAAAGTGCCCTGGCAATGGCAATGCGCTGTTTTTGTCCGCCTGAAAGCTTGACTCCGCGCTCTCCGATCTGAGAATCATAACCATCAGGAAAGGCACAGATAAAGTCATGCGCATTTGCCGCTTTGGCGGATTCGATGATTTCATAATCTGTAGCATTAAGTTTGCCATACACGATGTTATCACGAATGGAACCATTGAATAGAATGATATCCTGAGAAACAATTCCCATTTGTCCCCGTAATGACTTCAGTGACACATCTTTGATATTATGTCCATCCATTTTAATCGTTCCATTTTGCGGATCATAAAATCGGATCAGTAGGCTCGTGATGGTCGATTTTCCTGCGCCGGAGGAGCCGACCAAAGCGGTTACTTGACCAGCTCTCATGGTCAGGTTTAGATTGCCGAGAACAGGAACAGTCTCATCATAAGCAAAGTCAACACTTTTAAACTCAATTTTCTTTATTATGGCATGGAGTTCAATGGCATTTCCCTTGTCACTTATTTCAGGTTGGGTTTCCAATATTTCAGTTATCCGCTCAAAGGCGGCGGCTGATTGCTGGACAATGCTGATTACCCGGCTAAAATTGCGAACGGGACTCTGCAGCAACCTCAAATAGGCAAGAAAGGCCACGATTAATCCTATTGTGAATTCACCTTCCATCACTTGCCAAGCACCGAACACAATGACTGCTACAAGACCGATATTGTTCAATAAATCAATAATCGGCCCGAACATGGAACGCAGCCGAACGGACTTAAGGTTTGCAGTCATATTTTCCTGATTACGCTCCGCAAACCGCCTTGATTCGAATTCTTCATTTGTAAAAGATTAAATGAGCCGCATTCCTGAAATCGAATCCTGTAACTGGTTGCTGACATCTCCTGCGGAACTTTGTACAGACCTAAATGACATCCTGATGCGTTTCCCGAATACCCTTGTGATATAGAACATGAAAGGGAATGTAATAAGAAGGACAATGGTAAGCTTCCAGTTAATGAAAAGCATATATACCGCTACGGCAATGAAGGTCACCGTGTCAGTCAAAACCTGAAGCATGCTCGAAGAGATGAGCTGCTGCAGTAAATTGACATCATTGGTCAACCGCGACATTAAGTCACCAGTCCGGTTTTTATCAAAGAATTTCATATCCAGTGTTTGAATATGTTCATACATGCTATTGCGTATATCCATGATGGCCTTTTGACCGACCTTGGAAACGATATAGCTGTTAAAGTAGTTCAGTATAGCCAATAAGATTGCAGCACAAAGAATTCCTGCACCAATCCAGATCAACGAGTCATATCTTTTTTCGGGAATGATTTTATCAATCGTAACCTGTGTCAATTGGGGGATGGAGAACTCAAGCAATGAAATGAAAAGCATGATACATAAAACCAAAGAGCAAAACTGCCATTTCGATGGGACCCGATTGAACATTTGTTTAAGCATCAACCATATGCTTCCTTTTGAGGGCATTGCATGTATTGCACTGCGCCCTTTGTGGCTGAATGGAATATGTCCTCCACTCATAACGATCACTCCTATTTTACTGTCCTAGATGATTTTTGCCTTTATGACTATCATAGGGCTTTTCGAAAAATAGACAACTTTTAATCGGTTCGTTTTGTCAAAAAAAGAATTAATATTTTACACTTTCCTATAGGACATGGAATAATTAAAGGAGATTAGCGAGGCTGATAAGAGGAGATGCTAAAATGAATGAAAATGAAAAAATCAGGGGAGAACTTTTAAATGCGGTCAACGGACTATCGGATGAACAGCTGAACGCCCAACCTGAAACAGGAAGATGGAGCATCATCCAGGTTTTGGATCATTTATATTTAATGGAGAGGGCCATAACAAAGAGCATTTCCGATAAATTGAAAAGCGATGAAAGCATTCCTGCTGTGGATAAACCGATAGAACTTACGTTAAATCGTAAAATGAAGGTCCAGGCCCCGCCATTTGTCACTCCGTCGGAATCATACCAAACTTTGAGTGAAGTTAAGGAGAAGTTGTCCGAATCCCGAAAAGCTTTTGTACATGTCGTTGACCATGCAAAGGAAATTGATCTCGAACAAAAGTCTTTTCCGCATCCTTTGTTCAAAGATTTAAGCCTGAAGCAATGGATTCCGTTCGTGGGACTGCATGAAAAGCGGCATTTATTGCAAATTAAAGAATTAAAAGCAAAGTTATAATAGAAGAAAAACTCATCCGTCTCTGGTTGAGTTTTTCATTTTCAGATATATATTTTCGTAAAGGAAGGATTTTTTAAGTGAAAGCCACTTGGATAAGGACATGTTTGGTATTGGGCTTTTTCGGATTGCTGCTGTGGCTATTGTTCAAGTATATGCTTCCGCCTGATCTAGACGAAATCGAACTGACTGACGAGCTGAATCCGATCGTAGCCGAAAAAAAAGACGAGCTCATTCAACTGGCTAAGGACAAAGGCATCCCGGTAATCATTACGGCCGGATTCCGGTCTTTAGCCGAGCAAAATGAACTCTATGGAAAGGGCCGATCAGACCCGGGCAACATCGTAACGAATGCAAGAGGTGGCGAGTCGCTGCATAATTTCGGTTTGGCGATAGATTTTGCCCTCATTAACAAACAAGGCGAGGCCATTTGGGATATGAGTTATGACGGTAACGATAATGGAAAGTCAGACTGGATGGAAGTCGTAACAATCGCTAAAGGGTTAGGTTTCGATTGGGGAGGGGATTGGGCAGGGTTCAAGGATTATCCGCATTTACAAATGACATTTGGCTTAAGCCTGCGTGAGCTGCAGCAAGGCAAGCAGCCAAAAGGGCAGTGAAAGTGGTTGGCTTCATCATAAGCCGCATAATTTTGACTAAAAGCAGGAAAATAAGCATGTGAATTGCTTTACAGGTAAGAATTCGATAAAGTGAACTAGTGAGAAATCAGACATAAAGGAGTGCAGTCACCATGGAAGAAACAAAAAATTGCCGGGACTCTTTGGTCATAAAAACAAGCCTGGTCCTCCCGCCGGATACAAATAATATTGGTACGATGTTCGGAGGCAAATTAATGGCATACATTGATGATGTAGCGGCTATATCAGCCATGCGTCATGCGCGAAGCAACGTCGTTACAGCATCAACTGATTCCGTCGATTTCCTGCACCCTATTCACGAAGGAAATGCAGTTTGCCTTGAAAGCTTCGTGACTTATACGGGCAGAACATCAATGGAAATCATCGTAAAGGTGATTGCAGAGGATTTAGTTACAGGAGCCCGAAATTTATGCGTCATTTCCTTCCTGACATTTGTTGCCATTAATGAAGAAGGTAAACCAATTCCTGTTCCCCGTTTGGTTCCGGAAACGGAGATGGAAATGAATTTAAATGAATCAGCAAAACAACGGGCCCAAATAAGGAAAAAAAGAAGGGAAGATACACAGTTCATTGCAAGTACTTTCGGTGTGAAACTTCCATGGACCGATCAATCAAATCCAGGATTATATAAATAAGATAGGCATCCCTTCAGCCGTTTTTATTGATGATCGAGACCATATGGAACGTGAAAAGACGCTTGGATAATTCCAAGCGTCTTGTTTATGTTCCCTTGTTAGGTCTTTTAGTCATCGCTAGCTAAAATACCAAAGAAGCGCAAGATGTTAATGAATAGGTTAATGAAATCAAGATATAGATTCAACGCCATGAGCGGTACTTCTTCGGCTGTTACCCCGTAATGCTTCATTCGATTGAAATCATATAAAATATAACCGCTGAAAACTAAAATCCCTATAAATGAAAAGACCAGCATGGCTGTAGAACTTAATGGAAAGAAAATGTTGAAAATGCTAATGACGACTAAAGCTAGCAAGGCCGCAAATAACATCCCCCCCAAGAATGAAAGGTCCCTTTTGGTGGTTGTGGCATAAACCGCCAGTCCTCCAAATACGACTGTCGTCGTAACACCTGCCAGGATCACCACATTTGCCCCTGCTGCGGCTAGGTAGTGGGCAATGATCGGATAGGTCGTAATTCCGGAAATCAACGTGAAAATATACAAAAATGTGTAACCGATGGCTTTTTTCCTTCGCAATATGAATGCTCCAATCAACATGGCAATCTCAAGTATCGCCAGGGGAAGAAACAAGGATGGCGGAACAAGAGTGCCGAGAGCCATACCTAAAACGGAAACGGCAAGAGATAAAGCGAACGTCCGCATGACGGACGGCATATATGTTTGTACAGTTTGTGAATACATTCAATCACCCCATCATTTATTTTCTACCGTTTTCTACGAATCTGTTTTAAAAAGGTTTCATTGCATACAATGAAAATTTGGTGTTTTTTTAAAAGTATTGAAATATATATGAAGTAATTACCTTTTCTATGATATTCTTACAAATATACTAATTTTTCTGAAATATTAAAATACTTTAAACGAAACCTTTCCGCGGTAAGTAAAGCGCTAAGGTAATAAATTGACATAAACTTCAAAAAAAGCTATCTCGAAATAATAAATCCGAAATTATTGATTCTATATATTTAATAGGACTTCAAAACTTTACTGTATAACAGTTATAAAGGAAACGTTTTTATGTTGCAGAAAATTATTCCTAAAGTTATAAAATATGAAAAAAATGTGATTATTTTCTATAAAAACTATTGTATAATTGTAAAAAAATGATTAAAATTTTAAATAATTATCAGAAGATTAATTATTTTCCCGATAAAATAGTTTAGGGGGAGCAAGGATGAAGAAAGCTATTTTACAAATAGAAAACCTAACTACCTCATTTCGAATCGGTAACAAATATCATGCAGCGGTGGATGATGTTTCGTTTACGGTGAATGAAAATGAAATTGTAGCAGTTGTTGGAGAATCAGGGTGTGGAAAGAGTGCATTGGCCTTATCCATCATGCAATTACATAATAAGCAAAGAACGAAATCCGAAGGAGACATCAATTATAAAGGCCAAAATCTCCTTAAGTTGAATGATGTACAAATGAATAAAGTCCGTGGTAAGGAATTGGGGATGATATTCCAGGAACCCTTAACGGCATTGAACCCGCTCATGACCATCGGAAAACAGATCGAGGAGAATCTTGATTACCATACTGAACTCTCCAGTGCTGAAAAAAAGAATAGGACGATCGAACTTTTGACACAAGTGGGAATTCCATACCCTGAACGGACGTACAAGCAATATCCGCATGAGCTCTCGGGCGGAATGCGGCAAAGGGCTATGATCTCGATTGCCATTGCTTGCAACCCTGCACTGGTCATCGCCGATGAACCCACGACGGCTTTGGATGTTACGATCCAAGCGCAAATACTTGATCTGCTGAAGGATATCCAAAGCAGGACAAAAATGGGGATCATCTTAATTACACATGATCTGAGTGTTGTAGCAGAGGTCGCTGACAGGATCGTTGTCATGTATGCAGGTCAGGTAGTGGAAACGGGAAGTGTTAAAGAGATATTCAGCAATCCGCTGCATCCATATACAAGGTCATTATTGAATTCGATTCCTTCGGCCGCAAACGAGAAAAACCGTTTGCATGTTATCGAGGGAATCGTTCCATCGATAGCCAAAATGGATCGGATCGGATGCCGCTTCCAAGATAGGATTCCATGGATACCAAAACATGCGCATGAAGAGACACCCCGGCTTCACGAAGTGGGCAACGGTCATTTTGTCCGCTGTACCTGCTATAAAGCATTCTATTTTCAAGCTGAAGGAGATGCATCGGCTCATGACATTACTAAAATTAGATAATCTAAAAGTGCATTTTCCAATAAGGGGCGGTTTTTTTCGAAGGGTGGTCGATCACGTAAAGGCAGTTGACGGTGTCTCCTTTGAGTTGCAGCAAGGGGAAACATATGGTTTGGTCGGGGAATCCGGAAGCGGCAAGTCCACGACAGGCAAGGCAGTGGTCAAACTGAATGAGGTGACATCCGGACAAATCCTGTTTGAAGGCAGGGATTTAGCATCTTTAAGTAGAAGAGAAATTAAACCGTTCAGAAAAGATATCCAAATGATTTTCCAGGACCCGTATTCATCATTGAATCCGAAGAAGAGGGTACTTGACATAATTGCCGAACCGCTGAGGAACTTCGAACGGTTATCCCCTTCAGAGGAAAAGAAAATCGTACAGGACTTCTTGGACAAAGTCGGACTGAGTCCGGAATCGATTCACAAGTATCCTCATGAATTTTCTGGGGGGCAGCGCCAGCGAATCGGGATTGCCCGATCATTGACATTGAAACCTAAACTGATCATTGCGGATGAACCGGTGTCAGCACTGGATGTTTCCGTTCAGGCACAAGTATTGAATTTTCTTCAGGATCTCCAACAGGAGTTCAATTTGACTTATTTATTTGTCGGGCATGATTTAGGTGTAATCCGGCATATGTGTGACCGGATGGGCGTCATGTATCGAGGTAGATTGGTAGAGGAAGGCAAAAGCGAGGAAATCTATGAAAATCCCCAACATATATACACGAAGCGCCTGATTGCCGCCATTCCTGATTTGGAGCCGGAAGTTCGCGAAGATAAAGTGCAGCTTAGAAAAAAACTCACCTCGGAATATGAGTCTACCTACTCAAAATATTTCGATGAGAATGGACGTGCTTACGATTTGAAGCCAATCTCATCGACACATAGAGTCGCATTACAATAAGGAGGTGGAAGGAATATGTGGAAATTTATCCTAAGACGATTATTAGTAATGATCCCGCAGCTCTTTTTATTAAGCATCATCGTTTTCATGATGGCAAAAGCAATGCCGGGAGATGCACTGTCCGGCCAGGAAATCAACCCTAGGGCCAATCCAGCCGAGCTTGATAGGATCAGGGAAGAGCTGGGTTTGAATGATCCTTGGTACCAACAATATCTAAGGTGGGCATCCAATGCAGTACAGGGGGATTTCGGTGTTTCCTATACACATAAGACGCCCGTTATGGATGTGATCGAAGACAGGCTTTGGAATACGGTGTTCCTGGCGTTGGTCACGCTGATCTTTACATATATGCTTGCGATACCATTAGGCATACTTAGCGGAAGGTATAACGATACCTGGGTGGATAAAACCGTTACGGGTTATAGCTATTTAGGGTTTGGCACGCCAATTTTCATTTTTGCTTTAATCATGTTATTCGTTTTCGGATTTGCCCTTGATTGGTTCCCGTCTGGAGGCAGTGTCGATTCAAAAGTGGATGAAGGAACATTCGCCTATGTTGTAAGCAAGATCAATCATTTAATTTTACCAGCGTTAAGTACAGCTTTAATTGCAACCACAAGTACGATCCAATATTTGCGAAATGAAATCATCGATAATAAAATCAAGGATTTCGTAAGGACAGCGCGTTCGAAGGGAGTGCCCGAATCAAAAGTGTATTCACGGCATATCCTGAGAAATTCCTTTTTACCGATAGCGGCATTCTTAGGTTATGAAATTACTGGATTGGTCGGCGGCGCGGTCATAATCGAGACCATTTTCAGTTATCCGGGACTTGGGCAGCTTTTCCTTAGTTCAGTCAGTCTGCGGGACTTCAGTGTTGTCACGGCCATCGTCATGATGACGGGATTTGCCACTCTGCTTGGCACCCTTCTTTCGGACATCATACTTAGTGCGGTCGATCCGCGCATACGGATAGAATAGGAGCGGGGTGAGTCGTATGGAAATGAAAGTGGAAACCGGTAAGAACATACAAGTTAATGATGTGAGCCCTTCAGGTATCAAGATCATCTGGCAGGAAATCAAGAAAGACAAGCTTGCCATGGGCTCATTGATTATATTGGCAGCCATATTGCTTTTTGTTTACGGTGCGTCGTTTTTCATGGACGCCAAGGAAATAGCCAAGGTCGATTTTCTCTCCATTTATTTGGAACCATCCTCAGACTATTGGCTTGGAACCGATTATGGCGGCCGGGATGTATTCGGCCAACTGATAATCGGTACCCGAAATTCATTCACGATCAGTTTATTCATTACATTATTCACGGCTATCATCGGTTTATCATTAGGGCTTCTGGCGGGCTACTTCGGCGGGGCAACCGATAATGTGATCATGCGTATCATCGATTTCGTGATTGCCCTGCCACAAATGATGTTCATCATCGTTGTAGTCGTGATTGTGCCGATCTTCAATGTATATGTTTTCATTTTAATCATGACGATGTTTTTATGGACAGGAAAGGCACGGCTGATTCGTTCAAAGGCTTTGTCTGAGCGTGAGCTGGATTATATCCACGCCTCACAGACACTTGGGACGCCACATTGGAAAATCATCCTGTTTCAACTTCTGCCCAATGTCAGTTCATTGATCATCGTCAACTTCATTTTGAACCTTGCAGGTAATATTGGCTTAGAATCCAGTTTGACTTTCTTAGGGTTCGGCCTTCCGGAGAGCACACCGAGTTTAGGGACGCTCATCAGTTATGCTCGAAATCCAGATGTTCTGGAAAACAAGTGGTGGATATGGGTACCCGCATCACTCATGATTTTAGTGTTGATGCTGAGTATAAATTTCGTTGGTCAAGCGTTAAAACGCGCCGCCGATGCAAGACAAAGAAGAGGATAAAAAAAGGGGAGTGTATGATATGAAAATCAAAAGCTACAGTAAGGTATTAAGTGCATTGGCCATTTCGTCTCTACTGCTTGCTGCATGTTCGAATGATACGGAGAAATCGTCAACGAAAGAGAAAAAAGGGAAAGATGTCGAACAGGTCGATACCTCTAAATTCCCGACAAAGACGACAAATCAAGGAGAGCCGATTAAAGGCGGCCATTTGACATATGGTTTGGTATCAGATACCCCGTTTGAAGGGATATTAAACAAAGTTTTCTATCAAGGTGAACCCGATAATCAAGTTATTACATTCTTTGATGAAGATTTATTGGATACGGATGAAAACTATGTATATACGAATGAAGGTGCCGCTTCCTATGAAATATCGGACGATCATAAAACGGTCACGCTGACGATTAAGGATAATGTAAATTGGCAAGATGGAAAGCCTGTGACAGGTGCCGATTTGGAATATGCGTACCTTGTCATGGGAAGCAAAGATTACAAAGGTGTCCGCTATGATGAACAAATGGCTTTGATCGAGGGTATGGAAGAGTATCATGAAGGGAAAGCCGATAAGATTTCAGGCATTAAAGTCGACGGCAAGAAAATCATTTTCACATTCAAAAAGGCGAATCCTTCCGTCACGACTGGATTATGGACATACCCGCTTCATAAAGAATACTTAAAAGATGTTCCGATTGCAAAGCTGGAATCTTCTGATAAAATTCGTAAAAATCCGATTGGTTTTGGACCATTCAAAGTGAAGAAAATCGTTCAAGGGGAAGCAGTCGAATTCGAAGCAAATAAAGATTATTACCGCGGTGAACCTAAATTGGACAGTATCACATTGAAAGTCGTGAATCCGTCTATTGTCGTCAAATCACTTGAAAAGGGTGACCTCGATGTAGCTGAGGTCTTGGCTGAGCAATATGATCAGGCCAAGGAATTGGATAATGTCGAGTTATTGGGGAAAGTTGAATTGGCTTATTCCTATATTGGTTTCAATTTCGGCTACTATGATAAAGAAAAAGAAGAAAATATTATGGATGAGAATCCGAAATTCGGGGACAAACGCCTTCGTCAGGCGATGGCATATGCCATCAATAATGAAGAAGTTGGCGAAAAGATGTACAAGGGTCTGCGCTTCCCTGCCAACTCTGTCATTACCCCGAACTTTAAATATAACAATAAAGATTTAAAAGCATATGAATATAATCCTGAAAAAGCAAAAAAACTTTTGGATGAAGCAGGATTTGTAGATACGAATAATGATGGCATTCGTGAAGATGCTGATGGAAAAGAGTTCAAAATCAACTTTGCTTCCATGAGCGGTTCCGATGTTTCTGAGCCACTGGCAAGATATTATATCCAGCAATGGGAACAAGTAGGGTTGGACGTCGAATTGCAGGATGGAAGGCTGCATGAGTTCAATTCATTCTACGACCTCCTGAAAAAGGATAATGACGAAGTTGATGTTTATTCAGCAGCATGGGGCGTCGCTTCAGATCCGGATCCATCAGGAATATGGTCCAGGTCTGCAGAATTTAACTATACCCGCTGGGTGAGTGAAAAAAATGATGAGCTTCTTGCTAAAGGGATTTCAGAGGAAGCCTTCGATGATCAATATCGAATCGATACGTATAATGAGTGGCAAGAATTGATTCATGAAGAGGTTCCGGTCATTCCGACATTATTCCGTTATCAATTGGCTGGAGTGAATGAACGCGTTACAGGTTACGATTATCTCGCAGGCCGTCAATATCAATGGCATAATGTTGGGGTAACGAAATAATTTAAGCTGACTATCGGCCGCCTTTATGGCGGTCGATTTTTTTGCGTTTCAATGGAGTGGATAAAGGTTATATAGATAATAGTAAGTAATTGGAAGGGTGATATTGATGGAAGTGAGAAATCCTAATGAAACAAAGAGAGAGTTAGAAATATTGTTTACTGAATCGGTTGGCCGTTTACTGAAACCTCTCGAAGAGGAAATCATTGCAGACATTGTAGCCTATCCAGACGAAAAGAGAATTGCCTTCTTGGAATATATGAAGGAAATGTCCAACAAACAAAGACAATTGAAATAAGTTGAACTTTCATCATGAAGGAGGTTTTTTTGTGAGAAACGAAGATATGGACAGATACAAGGTATGGCGCGAGAAGTGGAAAAGAAGAGTGAATATGGAGAATTTAGCGTTATATGGAATTGCAACATTAGCTATGGCCATCTTGCCTGTCATGGCTTTTATGAGTTAAATCTATTAAAGGGCCGCCTTTTGGCGGTCTTTTAATATGTTAAAAGCTGCCATGGAAAGATATAATGAACGAAGAGGAAAGGAGAGATATGCATGAGCATGATCGAAGAAAAAGAAATCGTAGCTTACATAAAAGAATTGGTGTCCATACCAAGCCCCTCTGGCTATACTGAGCAAGCCATTAAATATGCTGCCGATTTCATGGAGCGGAGGAAGGTCACTTACAACATCACGAATAAAGGGGCATTGCTTGCTACATTAAAAGGCGAAGATGATGGCAAACATCGCTTGCTGACTGCCCATGTCGATACACTGGGGGCCATGGTAAAGGAAATCAAGGCGAATGGCCGCCTTAAATTGACGATGATCGGCGGTTTCCGCTGGAACTCGGTGGAAGGGGAGTATTGTAAAATCCATACAGCTGACGGAGCCATCATCACCGGGACCATTTTAATCAATCAGACCTCTGTCCACGTATATAAAAATGCCGGGGATGCGAAGCGTGATGATGAGACAATTGAGGTCCGGATAGATGCTGTCGTGAAAACCAAAGCGGAAACCGAGGCCATTGGCATTTCTGTTGGAGATTTTGTCTCCTTTGAACCGAGAGTGGAAGTGACGGATACAGGCTTTTTGAAATCAAGGCATTTGGATGATAAAGCTAGCGTGGGCATCCTCCTTCATATCATAGACCTCATTTCCGCAGGAAAGATAAAATTGGCATATACGACCCATTTCCTGATTTCCAACAATGAAGAAATCGGCTATGGCGGTAATTCCAATATCCCTGAGAAAACAGTCGAATATCTTGCTGTCGATATGGGCGCAATCGGTGATGGACAAACGACGGATGAATTCAGCGTTTCCATTTGCGCAAAAGACTCCTCGGGTCCTTATCATTATAAACTGCGTCAGCATCTGGTCTCACTTGCCCAAGCAAATGCCGTCGACTATCGCGTCGATATTTATCCATATTATGGTTCGGACGCTTCCGCTGCCATCCGGGCCGGATATGATGTCGTACATGGCCTGATCGGACCGGGAATCGATGCCTCACATGCCTTCGAGCGGACACATGTCTCTTCATTAAAGCATACAGCCGATCTGATTTTGCATTATATCCAATCAGAGTTAGTATAATCGTGAGAAAAGCCCGCACTCCTATCATAGAAGTGCGGGCTTTTACTTGTTTTTTAGGATATTTCATTAAAGTCGTGAGTTTGGTGCGTAATACTCGTGAATTTCGGTGTTTTACTCGTGAGTTTCGGTGTTTTACTGGTGAATGTCGCTCAAATACTCGTGAATGACAAATTATAATGATAATTCTTGTGGAGGTTCACCATTGTTGTTCATCAACCGTATGCTTTCCGGCTTAATTTGCAGAATTAAATAATTTGGATCTTTCGGACCTTCGAACCACTTTTCAAAGGATTCATTCCATAATTTATCTTTCAGTTCCTGTGAATCGTTTATTTTCGAGGTACCTGAGATCTCCAGGTAAGAATCGCCCAATCCTTCATTATCATAGCCAATCAGGATATGAACATTAGGGTTCTTTTCAATTTCGTCGATTTTTTCCGTCTTTCCGCTCGTTGGTGTGTATAAAGTTAATTCATCGTTAAAAAATGTCATATAGCGTGAATGTGGTTTGTTGTTTTCAACTGAAGATAAAACCCCTATTTTATGATCACGGATGATGTTCAATACTTTTTCTTTTATTTGGTTTTGGCTCATTTTTATACACTCCTTTTATTTTTTACTCTATTACTTTTCCTCTTTTTTCATTAAGTTAAACAAAATTATGCAGTTTGCCATTTTTATGAATGAATACTGAAAGAAGTTGCCATACTAGTCATTATGTGTTCTGTTTAGAGCAATTTCATGATGTGAATCCATTTGTAAAGGTGAGTATGATGAATGAATTGTGGTGAATTACTTATCATTGGCGGGGCAGAGGATAAGTGCCTCGAAGGTGAAGTATTAAATAAATTTGTAGAGCTTGCAACCCATAGCGAAGGCGGAATAGGAATATTGCCTACAGCGAGTGAAATTCCTGAGGAAGTGAGTACAGAGTATATCAAGATTTTCAGGGATTTAGGTGTGGACAGGGTGGAAGTGATCAAGCTGGATTCAAGGCAGGATGCAGACGATCCGGCAATTTGTGAACAGCTTGCATCTTTTTCCGCCATCTTCATTTCAGGGGGAAACCAAAGCCGATTGTCTGAACTGATTGGAAAAACAAAGTTCCACGATGCCCTTTCTAAAGCCTGGCATGAAGGAATGGTGATTGCAGGGACAAGTGCTGGTGCTTCGATTTTAGGTAAGTATATGATCGTTGCTGCTGACACGATGCTGAATGACAATAAGTTAAAGGTTGAAATTGGCGAAGGTTTCGGCTTCCTGGACGGACTGATAATCGATCAACACTTTTCCCAGCGTGGCCGTTTTGATCGTCTGTTAAGTGCAATAGCAGGGAAAAAAGAAATTATGGGTATTGGCATTGATGAAAATACAGCAATTTTAGTTAAAGACGGTCATTTTGAAGTAGTCGGCCAACATCAAGTATTGGTTCTTGATGGCAGCACCAGTGATTATATCAATATCACATCTTCTGATAATGGCAGTGAAGAGTTGACTCTTTCGGGATTCAACCTTCATGCACTAACCAGGGGATACCGTTTTGACCTGCTTACAAGGAAATTGTTGATGAAAAAGGGGATCCAACAATGAAGATCAATCGAGTCCGTTATTTAAAAGGACCTAATTATTTTGCTTATACACCTACGATTTGCATTGAATTGGATATAGGGGAACTGGAACAGAAACCATCTGATTCAATACCTGGATTCAATGAAAAATTGTTAAAGGTGCTCCCGAACTTGGGAAGCCATACATGTTCAAAAGGGTATCGAGGCGGATTCGCCGAAAGGCTGAGAAAAGGAACATGGATGGGACATATATTGGAGCATATGACGATTGAGCTTCAAAACTTGGCCGGAATCGAAGCCATTCGGGGAAAAACGATAATGATGGAAAAGAAGGGTTTTTATTATGTTACCTTTGACTATCAGGAGCCTCACTCAGGTCTTCAAGCTTTTTTAGCAGCAAAAGATATCGCGGAGGCCATCCTGAATGGTGAAAAACTTATAAATGTACAATCTTATGTAAAACAAATAGAGCAGTTATATTATAAAAATAAGCTGGGGCCAAGTACCGAAGCCATTTTTAAGGCAGCGCAAGCAAAAGATATCCCTGTCGAGCGAATGGGTGATGAAAGCTTATTGCGTTTAGGAACTGGTGCAAGGCAGAAGTATGTCCAGGCGACAATCTCTAGCCAGACTTCGAATATTGCGGTTGAGAATTCATGTGACAAAGCATTGACCAAATCCATTTTAAGAGGATGTGGCCTCCCTGTACCTGAAGGGGAAGTTGCCCATTCCATTGAAGATATCTTTACCTCGGCGGACAGGCTGGGTTTTCCGCTGGTCATAAAACCGTATAATGGGAGACAGGGTCAGGGTGTCATCACCCATATCAAAAATAAGGATGAGCTATTCAATGTGATCAATTGTTTGGAGTTGCATGTGGAGAAGTATATTATCGAACGGCATATTGAAGGACATGATTATCGGTTACTGATAGTTAATGGAGAACTTATCGCCGTCAGTTTGAGGCTTCCACCTTATGTTATTGGCAATGGCAAGGAAACGATACGCAGTTTGATAGAAAAGGAAAATTGTAATGATTTGCGGGGAGAAGGTCATGAAAAGCCGATGTCAAAAATCCCACTTACACATACCGTGACGTGTTACTTGGAAAAATCGAATCGGACGCTCGATACGATTCCGAATCAAGGTGAATTGGTTCAAGTTGTCGGCAATGCAAATCTTTCGACTGGCGGAAAGGCAATCGATGTAACGGACCAGGTTCATCCGACCATTAAGAATATGGCTGTTGCAGCTGCGAAAGCGATTGGTTTGGATATCGCCGGAATAGATTTTATTTGTGAGGATATATCAAAACCGATCGAACATTCAAAGACTGCAATTATTGAAGTGAATGCTGCACCGGGAATTCGAATGCATCATTATCCGAGTGAAGGGAAAAAAAGGGATGTAGGCAAAGCCATTGTCGATTATTTATTTCCGACCAGGGAAGAGGCGGCCATACCGATAATTGCAGTGACAGGAACAAATGGCAAGACGACAACAACCAGATTGATTCATTATTTTCTTACTAATGAAAAAACAAAAGTTGGGATGACAAATTCTGATGGAGTATATATCGGCGATGAGGTATTGGATCACGGTGACTGCAGTGGCCCTGTCAGTGCAAGAATGGTATTGGCCCATCCTGAAGTCGATATTGCCGTATTGGAAACGGCCCGGGGCGGGATTCTGCGTGAAGGTCTTGCTTTTCGTAAATGTGATGTGGGGATCATCACCAATGTAAGTGAGGATCACCTCGGCCGTGATGGAATCGATACATTGGATGATCTCATTAAATTAAAGAGGCTGGTAGCTGAAGTCGTAATGAAAACAGGCTATTGTGTACTGAATGCAGATGATCCGAATGTAGCTGCCATGAACGCTTATACAGATGGGGAGGTCATTTACACCTCTACAGATGCCACCCAGCCTCACGTGCAAGCTGCGATAGATAAGGGATGTAAAGTTTGGTACGTCAATGAAAACGGCGTCATTTGTCATTCAGCTGATGGAGTCATCCATCCATTTATGGATTGCACCATGGTTCCAATTACGATTTCCGGCATGGCACGTCATAATATCGCCAATTTACTTCAGGCATTAGCCGCAGCCGAAACACAAGGCATTTCCATGGAAGAACTAAGAAGGAAGGCTGCCACATTTATGCCTGATACGAATTTGTCCAAAGGACGGTTCAATTTGAAAAAGTTGAAAGAGCGCACGATCATCATCGACTATGCCCATAATGAAGCGGGATTGAAGGCCATATTCGAAACGGTCAGTGCCTATAACAAAAATCATCTTATCACTGTTTTGGCAGGGCCGGGGGATCGTATTGATGAAGAACTTATCAGACTCTCCAAGGTAGCGGCCATTAATTCCGATCTGTTCATCATTAAAGAAGACGATGATTTGCGGGGGAGGGAGCCGTTAGAAGTAGCCGGGCTGCTTCAGGATGCTGCGGTAGAAGCTGGGTTACAAAAAGATCGGACATTCATCGAACCTAATGAATTGGACGCATTCATAAAAGCCTGGGAGAAATCACAACCGGGTGACCTATTATTGTTCTTTTACACGGATTTCGAATATGTAGAGAGATTTTTCGAAAAGGTTTCAACAAATCCGTTGCCGAAGAAATAAAACAAAGTGATCTCACCAAGGAAATCGCTTCACTTTCCAGCGTAAGTGGAAAATGAATGTAAGAAAAAAGCTAATCCAAATGGATTAGCTTTTTTTCATGACCGTTTCATTTGCAGCCGGGACAGCGGCATGATCTTTTTTATATATTCGCTTAAGCACGATTGACTGAACAATCATGAATATACCACCGATTGACCAATATAGTGGCAATGCAGCAGGAGCAGAGAAAGAAATGAATAAAATCATTGCTGGTGAGAGCAAGCTCATCATCTTCATTTGTTTCTGCTGTTCTTCCGGCATTTGTCTCACGGAAATGGCCGATTGGAAGTAATAAATGACACCAGCGATTATCGCCATGGCAATATTCGGCTGACCTAGGCTGTACCAAAGGAAACTATGGGTCGCAATTTCATGGGAACCTTGAATCGCATAATAAAAGCCCATTAGGATCGGCATTTGAATTAAGAGCGGCAGACAGCCCATGTTTAAAGGGTTGACTCCATGTTTTTGGTAAAGCTGCATCATTTCCTGCTGAAGGGCCTTTTGTTTAGCAGGATCTTTCGTCTCTTTGATTTTCTGCTGGATTGCTGTCATTTCTGGTTTTAGCCCATTCATCTTCGTCTTCATGCTAAGCTGTGTTTTGTATTGTTTGGCAGTCAGTGGTAGCAAAACAAGGCGAATCAAAAATGTCATCATGATGATGCTTAAACCATAGTTGCCATTAAATAAACCAGCATTGAATTCCAGCATTTTTGTCATGGGATTAACCAATGCAGTATGAAATGGACCGCTCGTTGCTGCAGAGCAGCCAGTCAAAAGGGTCGTTGCCAAAAATAGGACGGCAATTAAAAACATGTTTTTCTTCTTCAATATAATTTCCTCCTCGAATTGTTAATGTTTAAACAACTAGAAGGAGGCTTGGCTCATCGGAATCATCTGGTGAATCTTTTTGCCGGATAAAGGTGAAAAAGCGCTGTGCACCGCGCCAGTCAAAGGTGCTGCCTGTATGAACAGGGGATTTACTTTTATCTGTATGAACGGAAGCTTGATATTTGTCATTCAAGAGCGATTGCTTTTTATTTAAGAAGTAAAACGCGGCCAGTGGAAAGACAAAGGTAAATAAGTAACCTGCCCATACCGCATGGCGAACGGTTTGATAATCGAATTCTAATAATAATTCCCACATAGGAATCCCTCGTTTTTTCTAAGATAAGAAAATTTGTCCAAAAATGATTTAGGGCCTGACATGACTTTTGACCACATTTAAATCATTACCAACACTATATCAATTCTAGGGCAAGAAAGCTAAAAAATATAGGGGTTTTTTCAAAAAATAAACAGGGAATATTTTCTGATGCATAAATTTCAAAAATAGATCAAATGGAAATCAAATTCGAGACCGTTCAGAGCAAAGGTTGCTTAAATGGTCATTCGTCTACATACGGATAAATGGAAGTTCAAATTATGAGGTGAAAAGGTATGAAACCATACGATTCATTCAATCAACAGAACGACCATAACGGTAATGAACGAAATGCACATCTCCGAAATATGGACAATCATTTCATGGAAGGGGCATATCCATTAGAGAATCAGATGATGGAAGTAAGGACTCCTCCTGGCCCGCCTGTCCGTCCTATGGAGGGGGCCAGCCACCGCCTCGGCCGCCGCACGGAGGAGGACCGCCTCATATAGCTCCGCCATTATTCACACCACAACTTCTTGAAGGAATGTATAAGGCAAGCCGTTCATTTTGGTTTTACCCAACATATGTCGGATATAATTCAGTTGCAGGTTATCGTTGGAGACGAAGTCAACAGCGATGGGCCTATTATGGGACGGACGCGCATGAAATACAATACTTTCATTGTTATTAAAGGCTGTTTTCACATACTTTGTTGCTATTTACCAGGTAGTGAGGTGTTGTTGATTTCCCCTCCAGATGCTCGCTTTCCTTGGTGCGGGCGGTGAGCCTCCTCGGCGTAAACGCCTGTGGGGTCTCACCTGTCCCGCTGCTCCCGCAGGAGTCTCGCACTTCCGCTCCAATCAACCTTAAATAGTTTCGTTTTAAAAACAACAATCTTTCGAAAAGAGCCTTATTAAAAAACAAAAAACAATCCGCATTTGCGGATTGTTCAGAATGTAGACAAACTCGATGAAAACCGAGTTTGTCTACATTTTTTTGCTTGTACAAATTTGGACGTTGATTGGAACGTAGGGCACTCGCTTTCAGCGGACGGTCCGGAGTCGGCGCACTTGCGCCTGTGGGGGTCTCCCTAGGACTCGCTATTCCCGCAGGAGTCTCGAACACCCGCCCCAATCAACTATGTTTTTGCCTATAGTCTTTGTTCTTAACCTTTAATCAAAATTTCAAAGGGAATTTTAAAAGGGGTTCGGAGTGGTCTCACCCTGAACCGTGTAAAGAACTAGTTATCACTTATCATTCAAAGTTTCAATCCAAAAAATAATCTGGAAAATCGGAAATGATCCCATCTACCTGCATCATTTTGAACATTTGTATTTGTTTTTTATTGTTGACGGTCCATGTAAATACTTTCATCCCGTGCTTTTGGATTCGCTTTTGCAGCTTCGTACTCAAAATCGTTTGTTTTGGATTCAAAAATGATGCAAACTCGGCAATCTCTTTTATTTTTTGGTCATTGATTCGCCGTTTTATCAAAACGCCCACTTGTATGTCCGGCATTAATTGATGAAACCTTTTCATGGATTCCATATCGAACGAATGAACCATTATCTTATTTTTACTTGTTGAACATTCTTGGAATTTACCTAATTCTTCGGCAAGTTTCTCTTCTATGCCGGGATAAGCAGAGGGATGTTTCAACTCGACTAAAATTCCGACCTCAGACCCGAAATTCTCCAATACCTCACTTAGTAAAGGTATCCTTTCGTTTTTATAGCGAGAATGATACCAGCTTCCTGCATCCAGTTCCTTTAATTCGGCTGCCGTGTAATCACGGAGGTTCCCTTTGCCGTTTGTGGTTCGATCCAAGGTGGGATCATGATGAACCACAAGGACATCATCTTTACTGAGGTGGATATCCACTTCCAGGAAATCAGCACCCAATACAATGGCTTTTTTATAAGATGCCATTGTATTCTCGGGGCAATATCCAGATGCACCTCGATGTCCAATTTTAATGGGGGAATGCTGCTTTATTAAGCTTTCAGGGAAATCACTTTTTGATCTTTTAGCGTAGAGAGCGAACAGGACAAGCATGGTTATTACGATAATAAGAAAAAATGCGGTCATCTTTCACACTCCTATCAGCACAATGATTAAAAATTAGCAGGACAGTCTCATTTCATAATATTACATGTTAGGCAGGAAAAAAGCATGTTTTACACAATGTTATAATCCGACTTAAAGGATTTATTGGAAAGGTATGGAATACATATAATTTAAGTATCAATAAGGAGGGAAAGCAGATGGAATTGCAGGTGAAACCGAAGTCTAAAAAATGGAAGGGGAATTTTGGTTTATATTTTTCCCTTCCCATTCTCTCTTGGGCGTTTTACGATTTTGCCAATACGATTTTTTCTTCTAATATCAATACGATTTTCTTTCCATTCTTCCTCCAGGAACAGATTGGCGAAAATGCCGTTCTTGATCAGATTGCGAGTACCTTCATCTCCTACGCTAATGCGATTGCCAGTTTGTTTCTCGTTTTGTTTTCCCCGCTGTTCGGTGTCATGATCGATCGAACGGGAAAAATGAAAAAATACATTATGATTTTCACACTCATTTCCGTTGTATGTACATTTTTAATGGGGGTATTCGGGGGGACGCCGTTGGATGGAAAGATTCTGGGCATTCCCGTTTCCTTGGCGATCGTCATTCTTTTATTTGTGATAGCAAAGTTTTTCTATCATTCGAGTCTGGTTTTCTATGATACGATGATGAGTGATTTAGGCACGAAACAGCAATTGCCGCTAATATCAGGGTTTGGCGTGGCGGTAGGCTACCTTGGAACGTTAGTGGGACTGTCCATCTATCCATTCATAAGTAAAGGGAGTTCACATGAAGCCTTCATACCTACGGCCATTTTATTTCTGGTTTTTTCCCTTCCCTTATTCTTTTTTTTAAAAGAGTCTCCAAAACAGCAAAAAGCGAAAGAACCTTTTTTATCAGGTTATAAGGAAGTTAAATCAACATTTAAAGAGATGCGCTCCTACCGATCGGTTTTTACATTCATGATTGCTTATTTCTTTTTAAATGATGCAATTGCGACCACTATCGGCATGATGGCCGTATATGCCAAGACTGTTGTTGGATTTTCCTCCAGCGGATTCATTTTGCTATACCTGGTATCGACAGTATCGAGCATTGCCGGATCGTTTCTGTTTGGATACATCACACAGTCGAAGGGACCGCGGCTGGCTGTGACATATGTGGGAGTTCTACTCTTGGTCGCATTATTTATAGCTGTCTTCGCACAAACCGCCCTTTGGTTCTGGGTTGCAGGGAGTATGTTCGGCATTTCGCTAGGTTCGATGTGGGTGACATCACGGACGTATATCATTGAATTGACTCCGGATGAGAAGAGGGGGCAATTTTTTGGACTATTTGCATTCTCTGGAAAAGTCTCTTCAATAATCGGTCCGCTATTATATGGAACGATAACGTTGATATTCCATGACCTCGGTACATTGGCGAGCCGGATGGCATTAGGGTCATTGATCATCATGGCGATAATAGGTCTTGGCTTTCTTTTGAAATTGAAGGGATTGGAAGAAGTGAAATAAGAAAAAGGGACTGGAGCCGGCCTTAATGCCGTATCCAGTCCCTTGCAAAAAATTTATACCAAAATCAAGGTGACATCGACGTTCCCGCGTGTTGCTTTTGAATAGGGGCAGGTCATGTGTGCTTTTTTGGCGAAGTCTTCGGCTTCTTCCCTGCTTAGGTCCGGAATCGAAACATCCAACCTTACAGCCAATTTAAAACCGCCGTCTTCCTCATCTTTACCGATCGTTACATTTGCCGTCACGGACGTATCGGCCTTTTTCTTTTCTTTTTGCAGTACAAGATTCAAGGCACTGTCAAAACATGCCGCGTAACCGGCTGCGAATAACTGTTCAGGGTTTGTGGCGCGCTCACCGGAACCACCTAATTCCTTCGGTGACCTCACATCGAAATCGAGAATCCCGTCCTCTGATTTAATATGTCCTTCACGACCACCGTGTACGGTAACTGTAGCTGTATATAATGGTTTCAATGAAAACAACTCCTTTATTCATTCTTACTATCATTACTTCCCTGCTGTAAGTCTTGTTAAACAAAATGAAAGTGAGTATTGTTTGAAAATGGTATTAAACTGGAAGATATTGTTTTATAATGTACTGTATTAGGAGATGTAATACACCCATTGCAGGGAGGGTTCATGATGTTTGAATTGGATGTTCAAAGCGGAAAGCCGGTATATGAGCAATTGATGGATAAGTTAAAGGAACTAATGATCAATGAAGTTTTACAGGAACATAATCAGCTCCCATCCATCCGAATATTGGCTCAGGAATTGACCATCAATCCAAATACGATCCAGAAAGCGTACAAGCAGCTAGAGTCTGACGGGTTTATATATACCTTACCAGGCAAGGGGAATTTCGTGGCACCTCCTAGATCCTTCAAAAATTCATTGAAAGAAGAAGAGATCAGAAACGAGCTTTCAAAGGTACTCGCTGAAGCTTTGTACATCGGAATCGATAAACATGAAATTTATAGAATAATAAAGGAAATCAGTCCGTTGGCAAAGGGGGGGGATTCATGATTGAAATAAAACAGGTGAGTAAATTATATGAAGGAAAAGAAGCAATCAAAAACGTCACCTTGGTTATATCAAAAGGTTCCATATTCGGGTTATTAGGTTCAAATGGGGCGGGAAAAACGACTCTATTAAAAATGCTATCAGGCAACCTGATACAGGATGCAGGTGAAGTTCTTATTGATGGATCATATGTGTTTGAAAACCGTGAAGTGAAAAATCGTTGTTTCTTCCTTCCTGACACGCCTTATTTCCTGGCTAACTATACGATCACGCAAATGGCAGGTTTTTATAGCCATATTTATAGCGAGTGGAATCAAGAACGTTTCTATCAATTACAGGAAGTATTCCCGATACCCGTCCAAAATAAAATACATAAACTATCGAAGGGGATGCAGAGACAGGTTGCTTTTTGGCTAGCACTCTCGACGATGCCGGAAGTTCTAATATTGGATGAACCGTTTGATGGATTAGATCCGGTCATGCGAAAAAATGTGAGACAGTTGTTGATTCAGGATGTATCGGAAAGGGATATGACGATTTTACTATCGTCCCATAATCTCCGGGAAATTGAAGATTTAGCCGATCATGTAGGTATTTTGCATAAGGGTGAGCTTGTTATCCAAAAGGTTTTGAATGACTTGAAAGCTGATGTACATAAAGTGCAAATTGCCTTTAAGCATAAAATTCCCCATGGTTTATACCGTGGAATTCAAATCCTTAACAAGGAAAGACGCGGCAGCGTGATCGTTTGTATCGTTAAAGGTAGTGAATCCATGATTAAATCGCATTTTAATCAGTTTCAGCCAGAAATATTAGATATTCTCCCACTTACTCTTGAGGAGATATTCATTTATGAAATGGGGGATATCGGTTATGTCATCCAGAATAACCTGGATTAATAGGGAACTGATTATCTATATTTTCAGAAGTACTGGCTGGATTGGTTTCCTATATCTTGTAGGCCTCATATTTGCGCTGCCTTTGGAAATGTTAGCGATTATCTTGAATGGGAACAATGAATATGTGGAATTCGAAAACCTTTTTTCCTGTCAGCAGATGATACAGTTTGTCTTGGTCATCGTTATTCCAGTATTACTTGCCATCTTCCTTTTTCGGTTTTTACAAATGAAACAAGCCTCAGACTTCATTCATAGTTTACCGATTACGAGACGCAGCATCTACGCTCATATGATTGGAACGGGGATTGGCTTCATGGGTTTGCCGATTTTACTAACAGGTTCAATATTGATATTATTTCACTCGGCAATTGATATAGAACGGCTATATACCATGACGGATATATGGTCTTGGATGGGGACTACATTTATTTTGGAAGCTTTGATTTTTTCCGTTGCCGTTTTACTTGGAATGGTTACGGGATTATCAGCCTTTCAAGGAGTGCTGACCTATATTTTTCTTACTTTGCCGGTGGGGCTTTTTGTTTTGTTTGCAGCCAATGTGAAATTTTTGATAGCAGGATTTTCTGCAGATTATTATCTAAGTGCCAATATGAATGGCATATCCCCATTATTAGCAGCAACGGAGATGGAAAAAATCACTTTCTTCTCTATTAATACATTAATTTATAGTATATTAACCTTTCTTTTTCTGATCAGCTCTCTTTTTCTCTATGAGAGGAGAAAGCTGGAGCATGTGTCTCAGGCATTTGTTTACCCGAAGATTAAGCCAGTGTTTAAATTCGGCCTGACATTATGCATGATGCTGTTTGCAGGGCTTTATTTTAGCGAAACGACAGGCGAACCTGGGTGGATTTTTTTCGGATATGCCGTCGGTTCTTTGCTTGGATATTATTTAGGGGAAATCGTCCTGCAAAAGACTTGGCGAATACGGGTCAACCTGAAAGGTTATGTAGCGTTTATAGCGGCTGTCATTGTGCTGGCACTCATTATAAAAATAGATCCCCTTCAGTATAAGACCAAGATTCCTGATGAAAAGATGATTAGCCAAATTTATATTGGTGATTCTCCTATATTTTTTGAAGGCGATGACACGTCGAATAATGCTTCCAATTATCTTAAAGAGAAGGAAAATATTGAAGCTATCAGGTTATTGCATCAGGAAATCATCGATAAGGGTAAAAAGGTTTCCATTGGTGAATGGAATGATGGTCAATCCGTATTTCTGATGTATGAATTCAAGAATGGAAAACGGTTAGCAAGAGAGTATCATTTGCAGAATTACGACTCATACATGCCACTATTGGCAAAAATATATGAGTCGAATGAATATAAAAAAATGGTTAATCAGGTATTGAATGTTTCCGCTGAAGACGTTTCTAAAATCAAGATAACGGCAAGCGGCCAAGTGGACAAATCCATAACAATCACGGACCGTCAACAGCTGGAAGCTGCAGTGAAGGCATTGTCGGAGGATCTGAATAATCAATCGTTCGCGCAAATGACTTCTTCTTTTGGTGATTATGCCTCCATGGAGATACTTTTGAAAAATAACAAAACCATTCTTATGAATTGGGACTCTTCATATCCTCAGTTTTCAGAATGGATGGTAAGTACCGGACAATCGGAACAAGCGCGGTTAATGGCTGATGATATTTCTTATATCCTGGTTGCGAAGTCCGATTCGAAAATTTATCACACGAATTCTGAAAGTGAACTTGCACAGCAGATTGAACAACAGCCAAATCGCTTGAAAATTAAGACCGCTTCTGAAATCGAGACAGCGATTGATAATGCCCAAATTGATTGGAGCGGGGAGTATTCAGCTGCCTTTTATTATAAAGAAAGCAGAGATGTGGACATCAAGAGTTTTTCTGGCGAACATGTTCCCGATTTCATTTTGGATCATTTTAATGAAAAATAACGTGAATATTTCGCATGTACACATAAAGGAAAGGATGCCGCCCAATATGGGCGGCATCCTTTTGCAATTATGTTTGTGTATCTATGCTTTAGAGTTTTACGACGTTTTTAGCTTGTGGTCCGCGGTTTCCTTCTTCGATCTCAAATTCAACCTCTTGACCTTCATCAAGGCTTTTGAAACCTTCTCCTTGAATGGCGGAAAAATGTACGAAAACATCATCTCCGTTTGGTACTTCGATGAAACCAAATCCTTTGTCACTATTGAACCATTTCACTTTACCTGTTACTGTCATTCGATGAATCCTCCTAAAAAGTTAAAAAATATTAATGGTGATGATTTTACCTAGAGGGAAAAATCAATTTCACACATTATCCAGCACCCTCATTCAAGTTAAAATTATCATACGACGATGCTTGATAATATGTGAAAGCCTACAGGAAAAATTACCACAATAACCACTGGAGTAATTTCCAGTTTTTTAGTATATACCCACCTTTATAAAGGATAAAACAAATGGAAGTAATTTATACATTCCCATTTGGGGAAAATAATATTAGACAGGTTTTATATGGGGAAATATAACGATATTGTCGCGCGGGATTTTCCTTGATTGAAATTTGACTTGGGATTCCATGTCAAATATGAAATGGCTTTATGGTGAAAACAGGAAAACAAGTTGGCATTAAAGTTTTCTGCGAAAATAATTGGGTATAGGATAAGAAAGAAAGGACTGATGAAAAATGAAGAAATTATTAAAAAGAGCTCTCATTTTTGCTGCTCCAATCATATTCAAGGAAGTAAAAAAACGCTGGAAGAACAAGCGGAATCAAAAATCGTTAAAAACTGCAAGGTAAATAAATAAACCATGAATAAATGAACGGTAATCATATGGATCAAGATAAGGGGCGCTATTAAGCGTCCTTTGTTTTGCATCTGAATAAATCCCCTATTGGGTGTTTCATTCACCTCTACATCTTTCCTTCATATCGTGTTAAAATAGAAAGGTTGATTGAAATGAATGCTGAGTAGCCAATGCTTAAGCCTTATGATATATTTCTTCTTACATATATTGTGTATGATCAGGATTTTTGCATACAAAGAAAGGTTGCCATTCCAATGTAAAAAATACAGTAAACCTCCTATAAATTTTTTTATTGATGACTCCAATAATGAAAGGAACATATTATGACTAATTTAAAAGACGAGGTTCAATCCCGACGGACCTTCGCAATCATCTCTCACCCGGATGCCGGGAAAACGACTTTGACAGAAAAATTACTGCTGTTTGGCGGCGCGATCCGCGATGCCGGAACAGTTAAAGCTAGAAAAACAGGGAAGTATGCAACCAGTGACTGGATGGAAATTGAAAAGCAACGGGGAATTTCCGTTACATCTTCAGTCATGCAATTCGATTATGATGACTTCCGTGTCAATATTCTCGATACACCGGGCCACCAAGATTTCAGTGAAGACACATATCGTACACTGATGGCTGTTGATAGCGCCGTGATGATCATCGACTCGGCAAAAGGTATCGAGGATCAAACGGTTAAATTATTCAAAGTATGCCGGATGAGGGGTATACCGATTTTCACTTTTATCAATAAAATGGACCGACAAGGTAAAACGCCGCTGGAATTGCTTGCCGAACTTGAAGAGGTATTAGGAATAGAAACATATCCAATGAACTGGCCGATCGGGATGGGAAAAGACTTCGTGGGCATTTACGACAGGTTCAACAATCGGATTGAACAGTTCAAAACTGAAGGGGAAGAGCGTTTCCTTCCGTTGAATGAAGATGGTGAACTCGAAGTGGATCATAAACTTAAGGATTCCCAGTTATATGAGCAAACTTTGGAAGAAATCATGCTGTTGACGGAAGCGGGTAACCAATTCTCTGAAGAAAACATTGCGAATGGAAAACTTAGTCCTGTATTTTTCGGAAGTGCTTTAACGACATTCGGTGTTCAGACGTTTTTGGATGCTTATCTGAAGTTTGCACCAGCTCCACAAGCACGGATGACAACAGCAGGTGAAATGGATCCTGTCAGCAATGATTTTTCCGGTTTCATTTTCAAGATCCAGGCGAACATGAACCCAAAACACCGTGACCGAATCGCCTTCCTTCGCATTTGCTCCGGTAAATTCGAGCGTGGAATGAGCGTCAACTTGAGCAGGACAGGGAAACCGATCAACCTTTCTTCCTCCACCCAATTCATGGCTGATGATCGAAACACTGTAAATGAAGCGGTAAGCGGAGATATAATCGGTTTATATGATACTGGTAATTATCAAATTGGCGATACGATTACCACAAGCAAAGACATGTTTCAGTTTGAAAGGCTGCCTCAGTTTACGCCGGAACTATTCATGAGGGTAACAGCTAAAAACGTCATGAAACAGAAACATTTCCATAAGGGTATTAACCAACTTGTACAAGAAGGGGCAATTCAGCTCTTCAAAACGGTTAGGATGGAAGAATATCTGCTTGGTGCGGTTGGGCAGCTTCAATTTGAAGTATTCGAGCATCGAATGAGGAACGAGTACAATGTTGAAGTCGTGATGGAGCGCATGGGCAGCAAGATTACACGCTGGGCTGAAGATGAAAAGCTTGATGAAAATCTTCATAGCTCGAGAAGCATCCTTGTTAAGGACCGGTTTGATAAATATGCATTCTTATTTGAAAATGAGTTTGCACTTCGTTGGTTCCAAGATAAAAATCCTGACGTGGAATTATATAATCCAATGGATTTGAAATAAAGAAGAAAGCCCGTGTTTATACACGGGCTTTCAGTTTATAGACTAAAGGGGTTCGGAATTAAAAAATTCTGAACCCCTTTTGAAATTCCCTTTGAATTTTCGCCTAAAGTTAAGAGATTGCGGCTCTACGAGCTCACATGTTAGGCCATTTATTGACCTCGCCATGTCCAATTGCCCATCTTCTTTAAATTAATGGCAGCGAAAGTAAGCATCGCCTGCATTGACAATTTTTTATGTCCCCTTAAAGTAGTCCAACGCATTACCATGCTTTTCTTTTGCATCTGCGAATACACGCTCAATCGTTTCTTTACGCTTTGATACTTCTATTTTAAGACAAAAATGACTCTAGGCAAAAGTGTTCTGTCTAAAAGGTAAGACAAAGTTGATTGGAGCGGGTGTTCGAGACTCCTGCTTAGAAAAGCGCGTCTAGGGGAGACCCCGCAGGCGAAAGCCGAGGAGGCTCCCCGACCGCCCGCGGAAAGCGAGTGCCTTACGTTCCAATCAACGTCCAAATTGTACTGGCCATAAAAATAGACAAACTCGATTTTCATCGAGTTTGTCTTTAGTCTTATCTGGGGCATTGTTTAAATATCGAAAGGTTTTTTTGATAGTACCTTAAACATGTTTCCATACTAGGGAAAATGACGACCCTTTTTGGTCAAAAAGTCTAGATAGGTTAGAAGATTCTTGAGTACTCTCATTATTACTTTGTTGATTTTGAAATCTGTTGAAAATGCGTGTATTTTAATCATTCCTCCTGTTTTAAACATGTCGATTTTAGATATACGGAAACATGGAGATAGAAGATGGTAGACAGCTGTATTTTTGAAAATTAAATAGTAACTAATTGGAAAGTTAAATAAGAAAATCATAGTAACTTTGAACATTGTAAGAATTGCTGGGATATTCCGCTAAACTTCTTATGAACTGCATAATACAAATAGAAAACTTGTGGATTTAACCTTGGTGCAGGAGGAGTAAAGCAAAAATTACTTATATTGAACTATCGAGGTAAGTTGGGTTCAGACATTAAAGGGGAATAATCAATTTATATCCAAGCCTACGAAGGTATAGTCTGTTTTATTATTTGGAAAATATTGCGGTTGAATCAGTGTTTTTAAGGATACATTAGCAAATGGTTAGGTTATATATATCTTCTCTTAATTGATTTAAATCACTTGGCTACCTTTTTGAACTTGATACAGTACCGAATAATTGTGTGATGTAAGCAAAATGAACATACTTAACATAAAAGTATCCCTTAAAGTTAATAGAGTTTTTAAACCAAAGAGGTGTGTAGAAGTGAAGAAAGGTAAATGGAGTCTACAGTTTACTATTATGATACTGGTGTGTGGGGTGGTAGCCCTCTCATTATTCATTACAGATATTCTCATTAGCCAAACAGTTGCAGATACTATAGAAAAGAGCCAGACTGAAAAAGCAGTAAACGTAGCACGCATGGCAGCACAAACCCCGCTTGTAATCGAAGCGTTAAGTGGAAGTGAAAACAATCAGGAAGTTCAGCAATTTACCAATAGGATAAAAAAATCGACAGATGTAGAATTTGTAGTAATAATCGATAATAATGGAATCCGGAAAACTCACCCCAATCCAAGTAAAATAGGAAAAAAATTTGTTGGAGGGGATGAGAAAGATGTATTACGAGGCAGAGAGCACATCTCTATCTCCAAAGGAACTTTAGGCAGGTCTTTGCGTTCTTTCACCCCTGTTTATGATTCAGAGGATAATCAAATTGGAGCCGTGGTGGTCGGTATTTCCCTTCAAAAAGTTAATGATGCTGTTTTAAAAAGCCGTTTTAATATTTATGTAGGAACCGTTTTTGGAATATTGACCGGAATTGCCGGCGCAATACTTTTGGCAAGGTATATTAAGAAAATATTATTTGGGCTGGAACCTTTTGCTATTGCGAAGGTTTTAAAAGAGCGAAATGCCATTTTACAATCAGTTCGAGAGGGAATCATAGCGGTAGATCAGAGTTCAACCATTACTCTCGTAAACAAAGCAGCTTTAAAGATATTTAAGAAAGCGGGCATTAATGAAAATCCTACGGGTAAAAAGGTAACTAGTTATATGCCTGACGCAAACCTGGATAGAATCCTGGAGACCGGAAAAGTCGAATTAGATAAAGAGCAGGATTTAAAAGATAGTGTCTTACTAGTGAATAGGGTACCAGTATTTGTGAAGGATGAAATCGTAGGGGCCGTGGCTACATTTCGTGATAAAACAGAAATACATCTGCTGGCGGAACAGCTGACTGGAGTCCGCTTATATGCTGAATCGTTAAGGGCCCAGTCGCACGAATTCATGAACAAACTTCATGTAATACTTGGTATGGTGCATATGCATTATTATGATCAGCTTGCAGCATATATTAGTGATCTTGTTGACCACAGAGAAAACGAGATTGGCTTTATTACCAAAACAGTTAAAGATCCAGTACTAGCCGGTTTTTTAATTGGAAAACTAAGTTATGCAAGGGAAGCAGGTGCTAAGCTGGCATTATCCTCTGACTTTCAATTGCCCGAACCAGAAAATGCAGCTATTACTCATGAGCTAATTACGATAATAGGAAATTTGATTGACAATGCTATAGAAGCAGTAGAAAAAAGGCCCGTTAAACGAATTGAATTAAAGTTTGATTATGCAGATGATATTTTAACTATTGAAGTTCATGATACTGGACAGGGAATATCTGATGCCAATCTTAATCATATCCTTCAAAAAGGATATACAACAAAAGGAGAGGACAGGGGGATTGGTTTATATTTAGTTAAGGCAAGCCTGGATAAGCTAGGAGGAGATCTCGATATTAGTTCAAAAGAAGGTCAAGAAACAACGTTTGTGGTTTATATACCATACAAAGCAAGGATGATGTAGGATGATTAAGGTAATGATCGTAGAAGATGACCCGATGGTTGCAGAGTTCAATAAGCGCTATTTGAATCAAGTCGATGGCTACGAATTAGCTGCAGTTTGTTCCTCAGTGGATCAAGCTCTGAATGTATTGGAAGATCAAAGAATAGGGTTAGTTCTATTAGACATTTTCATGCCTGGGAAAAATGGACTCGATTTACTCTCGCAAATTCGAGAAAGTGAAAAAGAGATAGATGTTATTGTCATTTCTGCTGCGTCGGACATTGAGAGGATTCAGAAAGCATTAAGACTAGGTGCTGTTGATTATTTAATAAAGCCGTTTGAATTTGACCGTTTTAACGCGGCCTTATCAGCATATCGGAACAAATCAGATTTTATTCAAGATAAAAATATGCTAAATCAAGAAGAATTGGATTTTCGAATTTTGCATCAAGAAGAAATTCATTTACCAGAGGAATTACCGAAAGGATTGTCTCAAGATACCTTAAAGATTATATGGAATGTGATACAGGTATTTGAAAATTCTCCCTTTTCAACAGAGGAAGTCGTAAATGTGGCAGGTATATCCAGGGTATCAGTAAGGAAATATTTAAAATTCATGAAGGATATCGGTGTCCTTGATGTTAAGGTAATCTATGGAACGGTAGGCCGACCAGTCTCCCAACACAAATTTAATGATGAAAAGAGCCATATTATTCAACGTTATCTGTAAGCAGCCAGTGCTGCTTACTTTTTTTAATTACATAATACTAAAATTAGTTAAATAAGCTAGTGTCCTCCGTAAATGACTACTAAGATATAGACTGGCGATTGAGTTATTTATAAATTTTTCATAAAGATTGAACAAATAAGCAGTATTGAGGAAATATTATTTTTTGCTGTATATTTATTTTCCTTTTTACAGTTTTCTTTTAGTAATTACACTTCCCCAGGGAAGAATATACTCTATTGCCTGGTAATGATCATTTTTAAATATACATTTTAGGAAGAGGGAACGTCTATGACAGCTTATGAAAAGACAAAAACGGGTTTGGTTACAACTTTAAGAGGAAAAGGTGTTCTGTCAAACCCATTTATTAATAAAGGGGTCGCTTTCACTAAGGAAGAAAGAAAGGAGCTAGGATTGGTAGGCTTGCTACCATCCCAGGTGCTTACTCTTGAGGAACAAATAAAAAGAGCTTATGAACAATTCTCCACTCAACCTAGCAATATTCGGAAGAATGGAATGTTATATGATTTATTTAATAGGAATGTGGTCCTGTTTTACCGTCTACTTAAAGACCATCTAAGTGAAATACTGCCGATCATTTACACACCTACTGTAGGAGAGGCTATTCAACAGTACTCCCAGGAATATCACCGTCCAGGAGGTCTTTACCTATCTATTGATAATATGGAGGGAATGGAAGAGGCATTTAAAAACCTGAACCTTTCATCTGATGATATCGATTTAATAGTTGTTACAGATTCTGAAAGTATTCTTGGAATCGGAGATCAGGGAGTTGGTGGAATTAACATAGCCATTGGCAAATTGGCAGTCTACACAGCAGCTGCGGGAATTGATCCAAGCAGGGTGCTACCTATTGTCCTGGACGTTGGGACAGACAATGAAAGCCTGATTAGTGATCCACTGTATATTGGTAACAGGTTTGGGCGTGTTCGCGGTGATGAATACACCGAATTCATTGATTTATTTGTTAAAATGTCTCAGGCCTTCTTCCCAAGGGCATTACTTCACTGGGAAGACTTAGGAAATATAAATGCACGAAATATAATCGATACTTATGGCGAGAAAATTCTCACTTTTAATGATGATATACAAGGTACAGGTGCAGTAACACTAGCCGCCGTAATGTCTGCCTTACAAGTAACTGGTGTTCCTTTAAAGGAACAAAGGGTTGTTGTTTTTGGTCCAGGTGCAGCAGGAATCGGTAATGCTGATCAAATGGTTGAAGCCATGATCCTAGATGGCGTTTCCAGAGAAGAGGCATATCGTAACTTTTGGGCAGTCGATTATCGTGGATTGTTGATAGATGACATTCCAGATGTTTTGAAATTCCAAAAGTCGTATTGCCGGAAAGCTGAGGAAGTCGAGGACTGGGAGCGGAATGAAGTCGGAATTATTCCATTGCTAGAGGTAATAAAAAAGGTTAAACCAACCATCTTAATCGGCACTTCTGGTCAAACAGGGGCTTTCTCAGAAGAAGTTGTAAAAGAAATGGCAAAGCACGTGGAACATCCTATAATTATGCCGATGTCAAATCCGACTTCCTTAGCGGAAGCTGTTCCTGAAGACCTTATAAAGTGGACTCAAGGTAAAGCCTTGATAGCGACAGGAAGCCCATTTGATGATGTTGACTATAATGATGTGATTTATTCAATCGGACAATCTAATAATGCATATATTTTCCCAGGACTTGGACTTGGTGCAATTGTCGCAGAAGCAACAAAAGTCTCTAAGGGAATGCTTGCAGCAGCCTCATCTGCTGTTTCAAGATTATCGGATAGCAGTAAGCCTGGTGCTTCTTTACTCCCTTCAATCAAACAATTGCAAGAGGTTTCTAAATCTGTAGCCATTGAAGTGGCAAAGACAGCCATTGAAGAAGGCATTGCGAAAGCGGATATAACAGATATTGAAAAAGCAATAACAGAATCCATGTGGAAGCCGGAGTACAATACTATTCGTGGGAAATAAATCCAGATTATTTTGTTGTCTCAAAAGAAAGGGGATCCGTTTTAGGGGAATCTCCGTATAAGTCAGTCATAGTTATCTTTTAAATAGGACAATTTTTTGGAAAGAGAAGTGCATCTCGAGTGAATATTGGGAATATATTTTTAACATTAATACCAATCTTTTTTACAATTATTATTGGTTATTTGGGTGGGTATTTTAAAGTTTTTAATTCAGAATCATCCAAAGGGCTTAACACGTTAGTTACAAAATTTGCATTACCTGCACACTTATTCATTGGGATCACAACAACCTCAAAACAAACCTTAATTAATCAATGGTCATTTTTCTTAACTATGACCATAGGTGTTATTGGCTTTTACATTATCCTTTTAATAGTGGCTCGTTTTGTGTTTAAATTCGATTTAACTAAAGCATCTATGTTTTCATTAAACGCAACTCAGCCAGCTTTTGCTTTTATGGGGATATCTGTATTAGGCAGCTTGTTTGGGGCGCAAGAGATAGCTATACCTATTGCGATTACCGGTATTGTGGTGAATGCCCTTCTAGATCCATTAGCAACAATAGTTGGTACGGTCGGACAATCCGGATTGGGTAAATCTAAAGATGAAAAGACAAACATTCTGGGTATCGTTTTGCATGGTCTTAGCGAACCGCTTGCATGTATTCCCTTACTTGCTGTTGTATTAACACTATTAGGGTTCCAGGCACCGGATATCATAAAAAATGCGCTCGATCAAATTGGGTCAGTGACATCTGGGGTTGCATTATTTGCTGTTGGTGTAACCGTGGGTATCCGTAAGATTAGCTTACGACCAATTGCTTTTGGTATTTCCATTTTAAAAGTTGTGGCTATTCCATTATATATGATTCTGGTTGCTCATCTAATTGGCCTTGATCATGCTGATACGATTAAAGCCATTTTGCTAGTATCATTTCCGGGATCTGCTGTAGCGGCAATGATTTCAACTAGATTTGATTCGTTATCAACTGAAACAGCATCTTCATTTGTAATTAGTACCATTCTTTCTTTAATTACATTACCTATCTATATATCCTTGTTAATGTAGCCTTCTAAGTATCCATCCTTCTTGGATGGATACTTTTCAACGGAAGTTTGTGAAACACTTAACAAACTTTTTGTATAACATTAACCTTTTTTTGAAAAGAGAAGATGTGTTGGCTATTTTTATTTAAGGCTATTAAAGGTAAAGGTAAAATAATAAAATAGATAGTTTAAAAGGTGTGGATGGCGTTTTAATAAAGGTATAAGCCCGGAAAATGCGTCGCAAAAAGTATCAAGTATCAATTGCAAAAATTCGCTAGTAATCAAAATAAGATTTTAATTACACATTCGAATGCAGCAGTTGATGAAATTTTAAATCTAAATCTTCGGCGTCCAGGAATCATAGTTAAAAGCCAAATTATCTATGATCAGGAACGGTTACATCGGTATTGGATTAAGACAGGGCCTTATTTGGGGGCAAAGCAAAGAAGAGGACTATATCTTAGGGTATACTAGGCTGAGCCGATACGAAGCAAAGTATGGGTTTTCGTTTTGTGATAAAAAGGAATGAAGAATCGAATTCTACTAAAATAGATTATTATTCCTTTGACAATCACCTGAAACTCCTTTATATTTAGCTAGTAACTTTAGTGCTTAAAAGCGTTTCAGTAATTATGAGGAATGAAAAGGTCCGATCCTTACCTCAGTGAATACACAACATGAAAGCGGGGAAATACATCATGCGTCTTGAAGATGCAAAGCTAAAACTCTCCTTACCTGAAGCAATCGGGGTTTTGGCAGTTCTTTTCTTAATCATTGCAACTGGCATCATTCATTATGGACTTGCCCCCCATATTCCAATTATAGCGGCACTCCTATTTCTATTTGTTTATGGAAAGTTCAAGAAGCTGCCATTTTCGATTATGGAGGCAGCTATCGTCAAAGGTGCAGGCACTGGTATGGGAGCCATCTATATATTCTTTTTCATTGGAATGCTGATTTCGATCTGGATGGCAAGCGGGACAATCCCTACCATCATGTTCTATGGGTTTGACTGGATTTCTGGTGAATATTTCTATGCAATCACATTTCTGGTGTGTTCGCTAATTGGGCTCTGTATCGGGAGTTCACTAACAACATCAGCAACAATCGGCGTTGCTTTGATAGGGATGGCGGCGGCGATGGATTTATCGTTGGCGATTACAGCCGGTGCTATCATTTCCGGTGCATTTCTTGGCGATAAAATGTCTCCATTATCCGACTCTACCAACCTTGCATCAGGAACGGTTGGAGCACCATTATTTGAACATATTAATAATATGCTTTGGACAACGATTCCAGGTTTTTTCATATCGCTTATCATCTTTTACTTCCTTTCACCGAATGTCAAAGTTGCTCGCGTTGAGGAAATCGATGCCATGACCAAAGCCCTGGAAATGGAAACGAATATAAGCATATGGAGTTTGATTCCGTTTGTCATCGTTCTAATCATGGCTTTGAAAAAGGTGTCAGCGATTCCGACATTGTCAGCAGGAATCATTTCGGCGGCTGTCATTGCTTTCATACAAACCCCAAGTTTGACGGTTGCAAAACTAGCGGATATCTTATACGGCGGTTTTGTACTGAAGAGTGGAATGGAACAACTTGACTCAATCCTATCGCGGGGCGGAATTGAAAGTATGATGTTCTCCGTTTCGATGGTGTTGCTGGCATTGGCGATGGGCGGATTATTGTTTGAATTGGGAGTCATTCCTTCTATTTTAAATGCAATCCAGGATTCATTGACGAGTGTAGCGAAAGTGATTTCCGCTACTGTATTTGCAGGAATCAGCGTGAATTTCCTAGTGGGTGAACAGTATTTGTCAGTTATACTGCCTGGGAAAGCTTTTCAGCAGAAATATGAAGATTTAGGCCTGCAGCCCAAAACGCTTGCGAGGGTACTTGAAGATGCGGGAACAGTTGTGAATCCTTTAGTTCCTTGGGGTGTCTGCGGTGTATTCTTGACACAGGTATTGGGTGTTTCAACCCTTGAATATGCTCCGTTTGCATTTTTCTGCCTACTTTGTCCTTTGCTTAGCCTGATTTCTGGCTTTACTAAAATCGGTATCCATTATAAATGAAAAAACAGGCGGTCGGATTCGACTGCCTGTTTTTTTTGTGATAACTTCCATAACCTTATTGAGAAGGGAAACCCCTGCCATGAACAGAAATGCCAGGGGTATTTGATCGTTTATTTTGAAGATGCGATCTCATCTTTTGGGATGGATACGACTTTTTCTTTCTGTTCAAGTAAATTCATTCGCATGACGACATTTTGGAATATGCCCATTGAAAGCATGAGCAGCAGTAAGGAAGATCCTCCATAACTGATGAATGGAAGGGTGATCCCTGTAATAGGGATAAGTCCGGTCACTCCGCCGACGTTGATACCGACTTGAATGCCGATCATGGATGAGATGCCGATCAATAAAAGACTTCCAAATGGATCTTTGCATTTGGCTGAAAGTACAAATCCCCTCAGGACGATAAAACCCAGTGTCAATAGAACGAATCCCACTCCGAATATCCCGAGCTCTTCTGCAATGACGGCCATGATGAAATCAGTATGTGATTCAGGCAGGTACCCGTATTTTTGTACACTGTCACCAAGTCCCACTCCAGTAAGGCCGCCGGATCCTATTGCGAATAAGGAATTCACGAGTTGATACCCGCTTTCTCCTGCCTTTCCGAAAGGGTCTGCAAACCCGGTAAAACGGGATAACTTATTTTCAGAAAGAACGGCTGAGAAATTTCCTGTCACGAGCACCCCCAATGCAAATATGGCAACGAATATCGCAGTGATCAAAGAGAGTTTGAATATACTCTTAAAAGACATCCCGGATGAAATGATCATGGTACTTGAAATCAGGAAAATGACCGCTGCCGTTCCATAATCAGGCTGTATTCCGATTAAAAAGCAGATGAATACCAGAAAGAAAATCGGCGGGATGACGGCTTTATCAATACTATTGATTCGATCCTGCCTTTTTCCGTAAATGGCTGCCAGATAAATGATCATGGCTAACTTGGAAAATTCCGCAGGTTGTATCGATGCTGTCCCTAACTTGAACCAGCTTGTGGCATTTCCTGCTGTATGGCCGAAGACAAACAACAGGAAAAGGATACCGGCCATGCCAAACATCATAGACATCAAGAACATTTTGTTTTTGTACATCTTATAAGGAAGAATCATCGTGACAATCATTGCCACGAATGAAATGAGAAAGGCCGTTTTTTGTTTCTCAAAGAAGTAATCCATGGACTGGCCGTATCGAGCGACAGCAGTGACCATGCTCGAACTGTAAATCATGACTAAACCAAACAAACAGAGTAATACGACAGCGATGAAAATAGGGAAGTCGTATGCTTTAATTATTCTTTTCACTTGTGCGCTCACCTCAAATATGTATGCGCGAAAAAATCGCCTTCTTATATAGTAACGGAAAATCGGCTATATAGATAATAATTTATATTCGATAATATGAATTTATCCTCCATTACCCGGTATTAAACACTAAAACCGATAAACTTGTCTGCCGAATTATCAGAATTTCGATTCTTATATACATTACCTTCGATAAAAAAGTGAATATTCCTTTTTATAACGAAGAATTTTTACTATATATTCCATTTTAAAGTGCTATCATGTGAGGAAGAATAAGTTAATGGTATTTGCGATGGAGGTGGATTCATGGAGCTTCACCAATTGAGTTGTAAAACGTGATGTGATGCAGTGGCTACAGTAAACTGTAAACGAATTTGTTAGTGTAATTCATCTTAAGGGGAATACACCGATTAAGCGGCAGGGAGTCGGTCAGGAATCTTATGAAGAGAAAGAACCGGTTGTGAAGTTGGTTCCAAGCGATTATATTATACAGGCTGCTTTGTCTCTGGCATTATATAAAGAGGGTTCAGGGGAGAATTTTCGTACGTTTTGTGAAGTATAAGAACGTATATCTGTTCAAGAAAAGTGCTCAGGCGCTCTAATCAATTCTTCCAGGCATCCTAATTTCACTTTTAAAACGGCGTTTTGACAGCTGTGCAGCCGATAAGTTTTGCTGCATTTCAGAGGAGGTGTTCCTCCTCGGTCGATCTTTATTTAAAGCATAAAAATGATATGGAGTACCGATAAAAAAAGATTAAAGCAAGGGGAGTAGTTATGGAAGAAATACATGACAAGTTGGAAGTGTTTTCTCCGGCAACAGGTGAGAAGATTGCGGAAATCGTCCCAACACCATTGAATTCGATTCCTCATATATATATGAAATCAAGACATGCGTTCCAATCATGGTCGAATCTTCCCATCAAGGAACGGCTGCACTATTTAAAACGGCTCCGTTTATTGATGGTTGAAAGGATGGATGAAATAGCAGAAGTCATTTCAAAAGATGCGGGAAAAGTGAAAATTGAAGCGCTGGTTGCTGACATCATGCCAACGATCGATGCAATCAAGCATATCGAGAAACATGCAGTGAAAACTCTTTCCGGGCGGAAGGTCACCACTCCACTCTTGTTAATTGGTAAAAAATCTTATGTCCATTATATGCCCCGTGGAACGATTCTCGTCATTTCACCATGGAATTATCCGCTGCAGCTTTCCATGGTTCCCATTCTTAATGCCCTAGCGGCTGGAAATACGGTCATCGCCAAACCATCAGAGGTAACTCCTTTAGTTGGGACGTGCATCGAAAATCTGTTTCTTGAAGCTGGTTTCCCAGAAGGAACAATACAGTTTGCCCATGGAGGGAAAGAATTGGGTGCGGCATTAACTGAGCTAAAACCAGATTATATATTTTTTACTGGATCTGTAAGGACCGGAAAAATGATTGGTGAGGTTGCAGCAAGAGACCTGATCCCAACGACTTTGGAGCTTGGCGGTAAGGATCCGATGATCGTTCTGCGTGATGCTAACTTGGAACGGGCTGTGAACGGAGCTCTTTGGGGGGCTTTCACAAATAGTGGGCAGGTATGTATGAGTGTTGAAAGGGTTTATGTGGAACGTCCTGTTTATAAGGAATTCCTGATGCTTCTTAAAGAAAAAACGAAGTCCATGAGGCAGGGGGTGCAATCGCAGGATGATATCGGTTCAATGACTTTCCCTAAACAAGTCGATATTGTGGCTGACCAACTGGAGGATGCACTGAATAAAGGGGCGGTACTTGAAACCGGAACACCTCCGAAAGAGTGGAAAACGGGGCAGACCCATTTCATTCCGCCGACGATTCTTTCCAATGTCGATCATTCCATGAAAATCATGAAAGAAGAAACGTTCGGACCCGTGTTGCCTGTTATGCCTTTCGATACGGAGGAAGAAGTGATCGCCCTGGCAAATGAAAGTGAATATGGACTCAATTCCAGCGTTTGGACAATGGATAGGGAAAAAGCAAGTCGGATTGCATCACGGTTAGTAACCGGTGCGGTGACGATCAATGATGTGCTGATTACGGTTGCTAATCATCATTTACCATTTGGCGGTGCCAAACAAAGTGGGGTTGGCCGCTATCATGGCGAGCATGGATTGAAGATTTTCTGCCATGAAAAAGCAATCATGATCGATAAAGGTAAAAACGATACAGAAATACAATGGTATCCATATGAAGGGAAATACACGAGTTTTTTATCGCTGTTTCAGAACTATTTTTCTGCCAAACCGAACTGGATTCGTTTCGGCAAAGAATATTTATCGTTGATAAAATTATCCAAAAGGACCAGAAAATGAGATCCGTTTATAAAAAAAGATTGTTATTTTCATAACGAGCGCGTATACTATTAATATACTTAATAACTGATTTTCCTTTTCAAAGGGGAGTAGCGTTAGGGTTCGCCCTAAAACAAAGTCGTCATTACGTGAATGTTAAACATTCATCGGCTTTGTTGACATGATTTCATGTTCAGCAAGACCTTTGCCTATACGGCAGAGGTCTTTTTCTTTTTGCCAATGCCAATAGGAAGGAAATACCACTATTGGAGGTTGAATGGATGGAAGCATCAATGTTATTGGAATATGGCTGGGTCCTACTTATCTTGGTTGGATTAGAAGGGATACTGGCTGCAGATAATGCAGTCGTCATGGCTGTCATGGTTAAACATTTGCCAAAAGAACAACAGCGGAAAGCCTTGTTTTATGGTCTGATGGGAGCTTTTGTTTTCCGTTTTGCCAGTCTATTCCTTATTTCCTTTCTGGTCGAGGTGTGGCAAGTTCAAGCAATCGGTGCGATTTATTTACTTTTCATCGCTTTTCAGCACATTTACAAAAAATACGCTGGTAAAGGTGAGAAGGAAATCACGAAACCTAAAAAGCAATCCGGCTTCTGGATGACCGTGGTAAAGGTTGAAGCGGCTGATATCGCTTTCGCAATCGATTCCATGTTGGCTGCCGTCGCGCTGGCTGTTACACTTCCTGCAACAGGCTGGATGAAAGTCGGCGGTATTGACGGAGGGCAATTCGCTGTCATGTTCCTCGGCGGCATGATCGGGTTGATCATTATGCGATTTGCAGCAAATGCGTTCGTTAAGCTGCTTCATCGGCGTCCTTCTCTTGAAACGGCAGCATTTTTGATTGTGGGTTGGGTTGGTGTGAAATTGGCGGTACACACACTTGCACACCCTTCACTTGCTTTCATTGATCATCATTTCCCTGAATCAACTCTTTGGAAATCGATTTTCTGGACTGTATTGATTGGAATTGCAGCAGGTGCATGGATCATTTCAAGCAGAAAAGAAAAAAAAGAGAAAGAAGAGAAAAAAATACAGGAAGCGTAAAAAACAGGCGTGCTGGTCACGCCTATTTTTTTTGCTTCTTAAAGTATTTATGGAGATGACCCTCAAAAGCCCAGGTATGTTTACGAATGATATGTTAAAAGATGTGAATATTAAATTCCGGTTATAAAAATGACAATTGTCCCATTGTATTGGGCAAAAAAACGGAAAAAGATATTTTACTGTAATTGCACTGTAACAAACGAGAAAAAACTAAGTATTTTATCATGTTGATAAATTGTGTGATTTCATTTTTATCGCAAAAATAGTTCTTTTGGTACTGTCTTTTAGACTCCCTCCGCTTAAGATAAGTATGTTGATGCGTATTTTATGTTCAACAGGAGCGAGGTGAGCAAATGCTTGGTTTGTTGTTTACAGCATTCAAAAAAAAGCGTTCTTTAGAAGAAACCGTATTGAAAATTCAACAAGGCGATAATAGCCTTCGTAATGATACTATAGAGTCATTCAAACCTTTTATTGCAAAAACAGTCTCATCGGTTTGCAAACGTTACATATACGAATCAGATGATGAATTCAGTATTGGAATGATTGCTTTTAACGAGGCAATTGAAAAATACTCCCCGGAAAAAGGCCGTTCTTTATTGGCATTTGCCGAAACCCTCGTTAAACGAAGGGTTATAGATTATTTAAGAAGCCAGTCCAAACATAAAGAAATCCTATTGGATTTAACACTGAATGATGAGAATGATCAAAGCCAAATTTATATCGATAATGAAAATTCCATCAATGAATACGAGATGCAGAAGGAATCAGAAAGAAGAAAAGAAGAAATTCAGCTTTATATAAGCCATCTAGAGGATTTTGGTCTGTCATTTGAGGATTTAGTTGAAAACTCTCCCAAACATGCAGATGCCAGGAAGGGAGCTATTATGATCGCTAAATTGTTAATGGAAGATGACGAACTGAAGGAAATCCTGTTTGCAAAAAAGCGGCTGCCCGTTAAACAGCTTGAGGGAAAAGTGGAAGTAAGCAGAAAAACGATTGAACGGAACAGAAAATACATCATTGCCGTGGCAATCATAATAAACGGAGATTTTTTGTATTTGAATGATTATATAAAAGGGGCTATCGATGAATGAAAAAAGGAGTTATTCTTTCAGTTAATAAACGATTTGTAACCCTATTGACCCCCGAGGGTGAATTTCTGAAAACAAAAAGGCAGGAAAGGGAATATGAAGTGGGTGAGGAAATCACTTTTTCACCTGCAAAACAAAAATTCACTTTAGCCCTTTCCAATATTCATTCATCTTTCAAAAAAACGGCCGTGCTAAGCATTGCCTCCACCTTCCTGATTCTCTTTTCAATTCTTCCTTCTTATTTCTCTGGTCCTGTGTCGGCATATATGACGATAGATGTGAATCCAAGCATTGAATTGGAGCTTGACGATGATTTAGAAGTTCTTAAGCTTACAGGATTAAATGAAGACGGAAAGCTTGTGATCGGTCAGCTGAAGGACTGGAAAGGCAAGGATATAAAGGCTGTTACAAACCGAATCGTTGAAACGACGAAGCAACTTGGTTATTTGAAAGGAAATAAACAAATAGTCGTTTCCACAACGTTAATGGAAAAAAATAAAGAACTGGATAAGAATTTAAAAGCGGAGATAAAAGAAATATCTGAGCAGGATAATGTTTCCAAAACAAAGATGAAAGTGATCCAGGCAACAAAAAGCGATCGGAAGCAAGCTAGGGAACAAGGCATATCCACGGGTAAGTATCTCGAAAAGAAGTTGAATGAAGATAAAGATAAGATAAAGGTCAATAAGAGGGAGCCTGCCCCGGCGCCAGTTAAAAAAGTCGAGGAAAACGTTGTTATTCCGAAAGAAAAGGGCGTAATGCTAAGTGCGGAAAACAAATCGGATGGAGAAAAGAAAAAAGAGAATAATGAAAATGAAATAAAACAAAAGCCGGCCAATGAAACCAAACCGACTGAACGGAAAAACGCGGGAGTTACCGAAATTAAGGAACAAACCGAACGGGAAGATACAAGTGGAAAACGGAATGCGATAAATGGAGATAAGGAAAAAAGCAACGAGTCAAAAGGGAAATCGGATAGATATCACAGCAACCAATCAAAGGACAAGCAGAAAAATGAACAGAATGATAAAAAGTTCGATGAAAAAAAAATTTCATCACTCAAAGAAAAAAATAGTGATGATTCTATAAAGCCCGACAATAAAAATAAGCAAAATAAACAGGGTAGGCATGATAGACAAGATAAACAGGATACGCAGGATAGACAAGATAAACAGGAAAAACAAGTTAAACAAGGTAAACAGGGTGAGCAGTATAAACAAGATAGGAAAGATTGGGATAAGTCGAAAAGGGGTAAAGGCAATAATGGAAATGGAAATGGACATAATCATTAAAAAGAGTCCAGCATGCAGCTGGACTCTTAGCCATGGATATTTAATTGTGAATTATTGACCTTTAAGTTGAGATTGTGCTTGTTGTACAAGACGTTTCGTGATTTCTCCACCAACTGAACCATTGGCACGTGCTGAAGTATCGGAACCTAATTGTACACCGAATTCAGATGCAATTTCATATTTGATTTGTTCTAATGCTTGTTCGATTCCTGGAACAAGAAGGTTGTTACTGCTGTTAGCCATTTGAATCTCCCCTTTACTTTTTCAACGGCTTTTGCCGCTGTAATGATAGTATAAGTAGAATGTGGAGTTTTACTTATGCGAGCAGCATCAAACTTATTGGTAAACCTGCCTTTTTGTTGTAAGTAAGTCAGTTTTAAAAGAGAATGGAAAAAAGAATGAAAAAAGGGTAAACTAGATTTTTAATGGTTATGTGATTTGCATAACTATAAAGGAGCAAGAAAGGAAACTCTTTATGTTTGCTATCAAAAAATTATTATCAAAGTTAACACCAGCTCAGCTTATCGTCGGTTATTATGTTTTGGCAGTCAGCATCTCGACCGTACTGTTGAGTCTGCCGGTCGCTCTAAAGCCAGGCGTGGAATTTGGGTTCATGGATGCATTATTCACAGCCGTAAGTGCAGTTAGTGTAACAGGTCTAACAGTTGTAAGTTTGCCCGAAGTGTATAATGAGGTAGGCTATTTCATTCTCATGTTCGTTCTCCAATTTGGCGGTATAGGCATCATGACACTCGGAACCTTTTTCTGGCTTATTGTTGGCAAGAAAATCGGCTTGAAGGAAAGACAATTGATCATGACAGATCAAAACCAATCGAATCTTTCCGGTCTTGTTAAATTATTGATCCAAATCATTCAGATATTTGTCGTAATTGAAATGATAGGGGCTCTCGTTTTAGGCATTTACTTTCTGAATTATTTTCCAGACGGGAAAGAAGCCTTTTTAAATGGCTTATTTTTAGCCGTAAGTGCCACCACGAATGCTGGTTTTGATATTACCGGTATATCGATGATTCCATTTAAAGACGATTATTTTGTACAGTTCATAACGATTATCCTGCTTACCCTTGGAGCCATTGGGTTTCCTGTCTTGATTGAGCTGAGGGAGTTTTTGTCCAATAAGGCACGTACTTATAAGTTTCATTTTTCTTTGTTCACGAAGCTGACCTCAGTCACTTTCTTTTCCCTTATCGTTGGGGGAACGATCCTGATTTACCTACTGGAAATTAATGGGTTCTTTAAAGGTAAGAACTGGCATGAATCGTTCTTTTACTCATTGTTTATGTCCTCCAATACGCGGAGCGGCGGGTTGGCAACCATGAATGTGAGTGATTTTTCGGAACCGACCCTTTTGTTGTTGAGCATATTGATGTTCATTGGAGCCTCCCCAAGTTCAGTCGGGGGAGGAATCCGGACAACTACACTGGCCATCATGATTCTATTTTTATGGAATTTCATGAGAGGAAGGCGTTCCATAAAAGTTTTCAAACGGGAGATTCATCCCGATGATATCCGAAAAGCGACAGCGGTTATGATCATGGGATCGCTTCTTTGCATAATGGCGGTCTTCATATTATCCATTACCGAAAATTTCACTTTGATGCAAATCATTTTTGAAGTATGTTCGGCTTTCGGTTCAGTCGGCCTTTCGATGGGAATTACACCTGACCTCAGCAATACCGGTAAAATTGTCATTATGATCATTATGTTCATTGGCCGTGTTGGGATAACCTCCCTCCTGTATATCATAGGCCATAAAGAAGTTACGGAAAATTTCCATTATCCAAAAGAACGCGTCATCATTGGGTAAATGATTTAAGTTGAACAGTGACCTTTCCACCCGTGGGAAGGTTTTTTGTGTTGTTTGCAGGAATCATGGATAAAATGTTGAAATTTACCTATAAGTGAGTGTCCTACCATTTCAAATATGCATAATTTGATCCCTTTCTTGGAATTCGATCGGATGAAGTATAAATCATTTTGGTAAGGAGGTGGAAAATATGAAGAAATATACTGGAAGGATCATTGTCCCTGTTCTTTTTTTTGTATTGATATTACCCTATTTAGGGTGGCTGGGTCATGAAGAACGCAGGTTTTCCGCCTTTGCAGGAATATATTTAGTCGTAATTTTAACCATAGCCTGGTGTTTGGGTGCCATCTATGATCATAAACGGAAAACGATAGCTTTATTGCAGGATAGCGAAGGGCGTTATCGCATTTTCTCCAATTACTCTAAAGAATTGGTCAATAGCTTCAATGAGGTTATTTTCCAAACGGATGATAAAGGAAAATGGTTGTACTTAAACCCGGCATGGAAATCGATGAGTGGTGCCTCCGTGAATGAATCCCTGGGGCTTCACTTTTCTAAACATATGGATAACAAATCTTATCAAGACGTATTAAAGGCCTTTGCGGACTCCTTTCATCGAGGGGATAAATATTTTCGTGCGGACATTAAACTAAATGCGAAAAAGGGAACAAGCTGGGTGGAGGCATTTGTTAAACTTATTTACGATGACACTGGGAAATTCATCGGGACGGCGGGCATATTATCGGAAATCAATGAACGTAAACATGCGGAGGAAAAGCTTGTGAGCCTAAACGAACATTTGGCAATCACATCAAGCAAGTTATCAACTGCCGCCCAACTTGCGGCTGGGATTGCACATGAAGTCAGGAATCCGATGACGGCGATAATGGGATTCGTGAAGCTGATTAAAGATGGCGGTGCCGAAAAGGAGGAATACTACGATATTATTTTTTCGGAAATAAATCGAATCGAGAAAGTGCTGAATGAACTCTTGCTGCTATCGAAACCCACTGGGGCGGTATTCCTTGAGAAGGATATAAAGGAAAGCTGCAACCATGCCGTAACGCTGTTGGAGACAAATGCTGTACTGAACAATATTCAAATTCATAAAAATTATGATTCAGAACCAATTTTTATGTACTTTGATGAAAACCAAATCAAGCAAGTGCTAATAAACATGATAAAAAATTCCATAGAATCGATGCCGAATGGCGGAAATATTTTTGTGAGCATAAATGAAAAAAATGGGGAAGTTTTTTTGAGCATTTTGGATGAAGGGGATGGTATTCCGGAAAACTCCCTTCAAAAAGTAGGAGAACCATTTTTCACTACAAAAACATCAGGAACGGGTTTGGGTCTTTCCGTTTGTTTTAGAATCATCGAAAAGCATGGAGGAAAAGTATTCATCACAAGTGAACTGAAAAAAGGTACGAAAATCGTTTGTATATTTCCAACCGTGCAACAAAAGCAATATAGTGAGAACGAAAAGGTCAAGATGCGGGATCTTGAATGACAAGAAAACAAAAGATTGAATTATTTGAAAAAATCAGAATCTTGTGTATATAATTTAAAAGTAATAACATACTAACCGGTTAGTAAGTTTAAAAGGAGGAATTCAATTTGCACTTTGAACATACTGAAAAGGTGAAAAATCTGGAAATGAAGTTAACGGAATTCATGGAGAAGCACGTTTACCCAAATGAATCGACCTACAAAAAGCAGCTCGAAGCACAGAAAAGCCGCTGGAGTGAAATTCCCCCGATTTTATCTGAATTGACGGCAAAAGCAAAAGAAGAAGGATTATGGAATTTATTTTTACCTGATAGCGGTTATGGCGCGGGTTTAACAAATCTAGAATATGCCCCGCTTTGCGAGATCATGGGTAGGTCGACGATAGGACCTGAAATCTTCAACTGTAATGCGCCGGACACTGGTAATATGGAAGTGTTGGTGAGATATGGCTCGGATGAACATAAAGAACGCTGGCTGAAGCCCTTGCTTGCTGGGGAAATCCGTTCATGCTTCTCGATGACGGAACCGGAAGTGGCGTCTTCCGATGCGACCAATATCGAATGCAGGATTGAAAGGACGGGTAATGAGTATGTCATCAACGGCCGAAAATGGTGGTCTTCAGGAGCAGGCGATCCCCGATGCAAGATTGCCATCGTCATGGGTAAGACAGATCCTGAGGCGGCCAAGCATGAACAACAGTCAATGATTCTTGTCCCGCTCGATACGCCTGGTGTCAAAATCGAAAGAATGCTCCCTGTGTTTGGTTATGATCATGCCCCGCATGGCCATGCCGAAATCACGTTTGAAAATGTAAGGGTCCCGGCAACGAATATTCTATGGGGTGAAGGAAAAGGATTTGCGATTGCCCAAGGAAGGCTCGGACCGGGAAGGATACATCATTGCATGAGGCTGATCGGCGCTGCTGAAAGAGCACTTGAAGAATTATGTAAGCGCATTCAAGATCGTGTCGCTTTTGGTAAAACATTGGCGAGACAAGGTGTAATCATGGAGTGGGTTGCTGATTCACGGATTGAAATCGAACAAGCAAGACTTCTGACCTTAAAAGCTGCCTATATGATGGATACCGTCGGGAACAAGGAAGCGAAGGCGGAGATTGCGATGATAAAAGTGGTGGCGCCAAATATGGCATTGAATGTGCTGGACAGGGCCATCCAAGGCTTTGGAGCCGCCGGGATTTCCGATGATTTCCCTTTTGCTGCTCATTGGGCCAATGCACGGACTTTAAGGCTTGCTGATGGTCCCGATGAAGTTCACCGCTCACAAGTTGCTAAAATTGAACTTCGAAAATACCAACAAAAGCATGAGGTGAAAATATGAAAGTTACCGACTTATTCGATCTAACTGGCAAGACGGCGATCATAACCGGTGGAGGGAGAGGATTGGGAGCACAAATAGCGACAGGATTTGCCGAAGCTGGGGCAAATGTCGTACTTTGTTCAAGGAAGAAGGAAGCATGTGACGAAGTTGCCTCGCAAATCGAAAAGCTTGGAGTCAAGGCGCTTTCCTTCAAGTGTGATATCACCAATCCGTCAGATGTCCAGGAAGTCGTTAACGAAACTTACCGTGAATTTGGAGCCATCGACATATTAGTGAACAATAGCGGGGCATCCTGGGGGGCACCAGCCGTCGACATGCCCCTTGAAGCGTGGCAGAAGGTGATGAATGTCAATGTAACCGGAACCTTTATCATGAGCCAGACAACAGGCAGGGTCATGATTGAGCAGGGACATGGGAAAATCATAAACATCGCTTCCGTTGCCGGATTAGGGGGTACCGACCCGAGGGTGCTCGATACGGTCGGATATAATACGAGTAAAGGGGCGGTCATTACTTTAACGAAGGATTTAGCCGTTAAATGGGGTCAGTATAATATCAATGTTAATGCAATCGCACCCGGTTTCTTTCCGACAAAAATGACGAAAGGGGTTCTTGAGCAAGGAAAGAATCCTATCTTGGATTCCACGCCGCTAAAAAGGTTAGGGAGTGATGATGATTTGAAAGGGGCAGCGGTTTTCCTGGCCTCAAAGGCATCTGATTTTGTGACTGGTAATATTTTGATCGTCGATGGGGGTTCACATGCAAAGTAATGAAAGGTAAGTAAATATGGCTGGAGGGTATGAAATGATGAATGAAAAAAAATGGCTTTCCGTTTATCCTGATTCAATTTCAAAGGAAATAAAAGTCCCTGAGTTCCCGATGCAAAGAATCCTTCAAAATGCATGTGAGTCCCATCCAAACAATACAGCTATTACTTTTTATGACCGGAAGATATCTTATCAGGAACTTTTTCATGCGTCGCGAGCTTTTGCTTCAGCCTTGCAAAAAAAAGGTGTTCAAAAAGGTGATCGTGTCGCCATCATGCTGCCTAACTGTCCGCAGTATGTCATAGCTTATTATGGATCATTGACAACAGGAGCCATTATCACCCAAATCAACCCAATGCTGGTTGAAAGGGAGCTGCAGCATATTTTACAGGACTCCGGTGCAGAAACGATCGTTGTATTGGATGGATTATACCCGAAAGTGAAAAGTGTGCATCAACATTCAAATTTGAAAAATATTGTCGTCGTAAGCCTGCAGACTTCGGATGCAGATTTTCAGCCTGATGCGTCTTTTGATCAATTCATGAAGACAGGAGACGGAAAAATCAATCCCGTATCAATCGATCCGGAAAATGATATAGCCGTTCTTCAGTATACAGGAGGAACGACTGGCCGTTCAAAAGGGGCGATGCTGACACACAGCAATATTCTGGCCAATGTCGTTCAAACGTATGAATTCTTCAAGCATGAATTAAAAATAGGGACTGAAAGAACGCTGTCGGTCATCCCGCTTTTTCATGTTTTTGGAATGTCGTCCGCAATGAATTTATCCGTGTATATCGCGGGTGACTCCATCATGCTGCCACGATTTGAAATAGAAGAAGTGCTGGAAACGATTAAGCGTGAACAGCCGACCACTTTTCCTGGTGTACCGACCATGTATGTAGCGTTGACGAATCATCCGAAGGCAGAAGAATATGGAATGGGCTCCATTCAGGTCTGTAACAGCGGAAGTGCACCGATGCCCGTGGAACTGCTGCGTGAGTTCGAACGAAAATCAGGTGCGAAGATATTGGAAGGCTACGGTCTTACGGAAGCTTCGCCAACAACGCATTGTAATCCGGCATTTGCAAAAAGGAAACCTGGGAGCGTCGGGATTGGTGTCCCTTCGACTGAATATAAAGTGATGGACCTGGGAGATGGAACAAAAGAAGTGGAATCTGGCGAATTGGGGGAATTGGTCGTCAAAGGGCCTCAAGTGATGAAAGGTTACTGGAATATGCCAGAGGAAACGGCGGTTACCCTAAGGGATGGTTGGCTTTATACGGGTGATATCGCCAAAGTTGATGAAGATGGATACCTCTATATTGTCGACAGGAAAAAAGATTTGATCATCGCAAGTGGTTATAATATATATCCGCGAGATGTCGAGGAAGTTCTCTATGAACATCCAGCTGTCCAGGAAGCCGTTGTCATCGGAGTTCCAGATGCTTACCGAGGGGAGTCGGTAAAAGCGGTGCTTGTACTTAAAAATAATAAAACGGCCAATGAACGGGAAATCATCGATTACTGCCGTGCAAACCTATCGGCTTATAAAGTTCCGCATTTCGTTGAATTTCGTGAAGAGTTACCGAAAACAAATGTCGGAAAGATTTTAAGGCGGGCTTTAAGAGAAGAACTTTCCAGGCAATAAAAGGGCTTTGATGGCACGAAAGCGTATGATATCAATTCAGCTGAAATTTTAACAGATTGCGAGGATGCATACATGAAAGAAAAAATGACAGAACATAGCATACGCTTATTTGAAAAGAAGGGCTTTAGTGAAACGTCGATTTCTGATATCGTCGAATCGGTCGGGGTGACGAAGGGAACGTTTTATTATTACTTTACGAGCAAAGAGCAGTTGCTAATGGATATTCATCTAGCTTATATCGACGAGTTGCTTAGCGATCAGGAAAGAATCATGTTGGAACCTGGGAAAAGCTGCAAGGATAAACTTTTCGATATGGTCTTGATGCTTTTAAAGAGCATTAAAACCAAAAAATCCAGCGCAACGGTCTTTTTCCGTGAAATGAAGAATCTAAGTGACGATAAGCTTGCACAAATCCTTCCTAAGCGGGATGAGTTCCGAAATAAAATCGAGCAAGTTCTGATTAGTGGCATCGAGTGCGGAGAACTGCGTTCCAATCTCGATGCATCGATCATCTCTTTTGCTATTTTGGGTGTGGCCAATTGGAGCTATCATTGGTTCGACCCAGAAGGTGAAAAAACCGAACAGGAAGTTGCAGCCATTTTTATGGGGATGATTCTGCAGGGAATTGAAGCGTGACCAGGTTACATACTAACCGGTTAGTCGAAGGGAGATAGAAGGCATGGCCAACAAGCAAATCCAATCAATTACCGTTATTGGGGCTGGGCAGATGGGGCATCAAATTGCGATGCTTGCTGCACTGGGAGGTTACGAAACGATTCTTCAGGATGTTCATGAAAACGCGTTGAATGCAGCCAAAGAAAAATTGGACGTCATTTTGACTAAATGGGTTCAAAAAGGAAAATTGTCTGAAGATCGTAAATTGGCTGCTTTTAGCCGTCTTCAATATACCACCGATCTTGAGAAAGCGGCCAGTGGGGCTGATTTGATCATTGAAGCGGTAGTTGAAAAACTTGATGTGAAGCAGGAGGTTTTCGCCAAACTTGAAGAAATGGCACCAGCAGAAACCATCTTTGCCACGAATAGTTCAACGATTGTCAATAGCCTGATTGCGAGTGTAACGAATCGTCCGGATAAGTTCATTAATATGCATTTCTTTTTCCCGCCTCTAGTAATGGATTGCGTTGAGGTTGTAATGAGTGACCAAACATCCGAGGAAACAGCGAAGCTTGCAATGGAAGTCACAGAGAATATGAATAGGACAGGAGTTTTGTTGAGGAAAGAGATATCGGGATTCATAGCCAACCGAATTTTGGGAGCGTTGCAGCGTGAGGCCTTATATTTGTATGAAGAAGGAATTGTTGACTATAAGGATATCGATTTGATTTGCAGGAAAGCTTTAGGCCATCCCATTGGTCCTTTTGAACTGATGGATCTATCAGGTATTGATGTAGGGTATTTTGTCATGCAGCAGCGTTTCAATGAAACTGGAAATCAAGAAGACAAGCCAAATGCTTGTATAGAAGAAAAGGTGAATAAAGGACATTTAGGCAGGAAAACAGGAAAAGGCTGGTATGATTATCCAAACCAAGGAGTGAAGAATTGATGACAAAATTAATTAAAGTGGTTAAGGAAAATAAGCTTGCGGTCATCACCATCGATAATCCTCCATTAAATGTAATCAGTAAACAAGTATTCAGAGAATTGGGAGAATCTTTCGATGAACTTTCAAAAGATACTGAAACTGTTGCGGTACTCATAACCGGTGCCGGCAATATCGCATTTGCGGCCGGGGCTGATATAAAAGAATTCCCTAGCATGATGGGGAACCCGAATATAAAAGAAATGGTTAAGGAAAGTCATGCCGTCCTAACTAAAATCGAACAGTTTCCTAAACCTACGATGGCTGTATTAAATGGCCTGACCTTGGGCGGCGGATGCGAACTGGCACTGGCCTGTGATTTGCGAGTAGCTGAAACACAAGTTCAAATCGGACTGCCGGAAGTGAAATTAGGCTTATTCCCTGGAGCTGGCGGTACACAGCGTTTGTCAAGACTTGTAGGAAATGCAAAGGCAAAAGAGATTATATTTACCGGTGATCCGCTTGGTGCCGCGGAAGCGGAAAAGATCGGGCTTGTCAATAAAGTCGTTGAGCAAGGCAGCGGCTTATCGGAAGCGAAAATCTTGGCCTCACGAATGACAAGGCACTCACTTCAGTCACTTTCGAGAATCAAGAAGGCGATTAATGAAGGAAGTGAGGCAACACTTGAACAAGGTCTAGAGATTGAAACGAATCTTTTTGAAGAAATCTTCCAAACTGAAGATGTTAAAGAAGGAGTTTCCGCTTTCTTGGATAAACGTAAACCTGCTTTCGTACATCGTTAATAAAGGAGGGGTCTTATGCATGAATTGGAAGTCAACGTCCGTTTTTCCGAAACGGATGCTTTGGGCCACATCAATAACACAAGCTATTTCGTATACCTCGAAGAAGCACGCCTGAAATTTTTTGAAGCTTTAGGCCTAGCGACAAATGTAGAATCTTGGAATTTTTTGTTAGCCTCCACTAAATGCGACTTTATTGCTCAAGGATATTTCAATCAACTCTTGACCATTCGTACATCTTTGACAAAGGTAGGTACGAAAAGCTGTGATATGGTCCATGATATCCTCTGTTCACAAACTGGGGAAGTGATTGCTAAAGGAAGTGCAGTTTTAGTCTGTTTTAATTTTTTGAAACAAAAAAGTGAACCTATTCCTGAATTTATTAAAGAAAAGCTCATTTCACATCTTGTTCATAATTAGAATGACAAAGTCTAAAGGAGTGGAAGAACATGGTTGACGATACGATTCCTGTTCGGCCCGGCGAGGAATTGAATATTGGTGCATTAGAAGGTTTCCTAAGAAAAAATGTATGTGACCTTCCAAATGAACCGTTGGAATTACAACAATTTTCTATGGGCTATTCCAATTTGACCTATCAGCTGAAAGTTGGTGAGTGGGAGGCTGTTCTCAGAAGGCCGCCGCTTGGCCCTGTTGCTCCAAAGGCACATGATATGAAGCGTGAACATCATATCCTTTCCTCAATCAACCAATATTTCCAAGCAGCTCCCGAGCCTATTCTGTTCTCGGATGATGAATCGGTTGCGGGGGCCCCTTTTTTCCTAATGGAAAGGAAACATGGAATTGTAATAGATACTGAATTTCCGAAGGGAATCGAGCCTACTGTTGAAAAGTGCCGACAGCTTTCATACGTGATGGTGAATCGGCTTGCTGATCTTCACTCGATTCCCTATGAGAAAACGGGTTTGGTCGAAATATCCAAACCTGAAGGGTTCATTGAAAGACAAGTACACGGATGGATTTCCCGCTATGAGGGAGCAAAGACTGATGAAATAAAGGAAATACGTCCGCTTATTAATTATTTTCAACAGAATATCCCGAAGTATAGCCAGACTTCAATAATCCATTATGACTATAAGATCAATAATGCCATGTTCAATCAGGACCTTACAGAGATGGTTGGTTTATTTGATTGGGAAATGTCCACGGTTGGTGATCCGCTGGCCGATCTAGGAGTGGCATTAAGCTACTGGACTGAAAGCGGTGACCCGGAACTTATCAAAATCGGTGTGGGTCAAGCGTCCGTCACGACTTTAACTGGTTTCCTGACTCGAAGGGAGTTAATCGAGACGTATGCAGCAAGAAGTGGCAGGGATGTTACCAACGTCGATTTTTATTTAACCTTTGGTTATTTTAAGTTAGCTGTCATCCTTCAGCAAATCTATTATCGATATAAAAAAGGCCAGACTGATGATCCCCGTTTTTCCAATCTTGGAAAAACGGTGAAAAGCTTACTCACTCATGCTGCAAATGTAGCTGCGAAGGAAGTTTAATAAAATGGAATATATTCAAAACATTCATTTACTACTAAAAAAAGAAGAGATAGATGTGGAAAAGCTTCAAGAAGGGGAGAAAGTTGCGGTCATCCTGGATGTGTTATTAGCGACTACCACGATTATTTCAGCACTTCATGATGGAGCACGCCAGGTGATACCTGTCATGGATCCACTGGATGCCTTGGTGAAAAGCCAGGAATTGGACCATGGCGATTTTGTAGTGGCAGGAGAACTAAAAGCAAAGCCGGTTGATGATTTAATGTATCCAAGTCCAACGCTATTGAGTAAGTTGGTACGCGGCAAAACTTTAATATTGTCCACTACTAATGGAACGGTCGCGTTGAGGAATTCAGCCGCTGCCAAAAGGGTTTATATTGCTTCTTTGTTGAATAATCCGTCTGTTGCGGAAAAAATAAAAAAGTATCATAAAACAGAAACGATCCTCATCGTTTGTTCGGGAAATTCAGGTGAATTCAGTCTGGAAGACTTTTACGGTGCAGGCCATTTGATAGATTGCCTGATTGCTGGATCACAAGGTACGTTCATACTCAACGATGCAGCAAAGGCTGCCAATGCGCTTTATCGCACGAATAGCGAAAATGCCTTTGATATCCTGAAATCATCGTATGTCGGACAGTTGTTTGACAAACATAGTTTGATCGCCGATTTGGAATTGGCGGCGCAAAAAGGTTCGTTGGATCTTGTCCCAGAGTTGGTGGATGGAAGGATCGAGGCGGAATTGAAAAGGCAGGAATCGTAGTTCAAAAATAAAGATAAGGAGTGAAGGGGATGAGGTTTTCGCAGTCAATAGCGGTGGTGACAGGTGCAGGCTCTGGTATTGGGAAAGCTACGGCGATGCGCTTGTCGGACGAAGGGGCAAAAGTGCTGTTGGTAGGGCGGACGAAAGGAAAGCTGGAGGAAGCAGCTGCAGAAATCAATGCCAGGCACCCGATTCCGGTTGCTGATATTTTCCCTGCAGATGTTACCGTCGAGGAAGAGGTAATGGAGCTGGCCAAGTATGTGAAGGAAAAATATCGTGACCTTCACATTTTAATCAATAACGCAGGTGGTTCAAAGTCCTCGAAGCTCCTGGATACATCTGCAGCTGATTGGGATATGATTCAACATGTCAATTTGAAAAGTGTCTTTCTAGTTTCCAAGTATTTGGGGAAATTGATGGAAGAAGGGGCTAGTGGCGGAATTGAAGGTTCCAGCAATCGGGCAATCGTGAATGTGGCTTCACTGTCAGGACATCAGGCAGGAGCGTTCATCCCGCATTACAGCTCTGCTAAAGCCGGAGTCATCAGTTTAACGAAATCTTTGGCACTGGAACTCGCTGCAGTCGGCATTCGGGTCAATTCCGTATCACCGGGATTCATTGAAACGCCATTGACGGAGGATGGACTGCAAAATGAAAAATTCGTAAAGTCCATTCAACGGAACACGGCACTGGAAAGAGTGGGGAAAGCGGAGGAAATAAGTAATGTCATCACCTTTGCTGCTTCCCCGGAGGCTTCCTATATGACTGGTACGGATTTATTGGTGGATGGCGGCTGGTTGATCAAATAGAAAAAGGGGATGGGTAAATGTTAAAAGAACACTTATTGAAAGAAGTAATCGATAATGTAATGATCCTGACTTTGAATCGCCCTGAAAGCTTGAATGCATTTAGTCCGGATATGATTGCAAGCTTAACGAAAGCGATTAAGGATGTTAAACAAACACCGCATATAAGGGCAGTCATCATCAAAGGTGCGGGAAGGTCATTCACTGCAGGAGGCGATGTGAAGTCAATGGGGCAGGCCTCTGCAGGTCAATTGTATGATCATGTTGGCAGAATGAATGAATGCATATTGGCTCTGGGTGCTTCCGAGGTTCCTGTAATCGCTGCCGTCCATGGATTTGCTGCTGGTGCCGGATTCAATTTGGCACTCGCCTGTGATCTGATCGTGGCTTCCGATGATAGTCAATTTGCCATGAGTTTTTCACAGGTAGGCCTGATCTCTGATGGAGGGGGTTCGTATTTTTTACCTAAATTAGTAGGGCCCCACCTTGCAAAGCAGCTCTTCTTTTCGGCCGAGCCAATTACCGGGGAACGCTTATATCAGCTAGGTGTCATTAATTATTTATATCCACTCAATCAACTTGAAGAGGAATCATTGAAACTTGCGGTAAAACTGGCAAATGGACCGACAAAAGCATATGGGATGATGAAAAAGCTCGTCAGCCATTCATTTACGGCTACACTTGATGAAATACTGGAACAGGAACGTATTACGCAAACCTTGATGGCTTCCACGGAAGATCATCTGGAGGGGGTAGCGGCATTCAAAGAAAAAAGAAAGCCGGAATTTACAGGAAATTAATAAGGGAGGGATAAAGATGAAAGCTATTCATTTTGAAGAATACGGCGGACCGGAAGTACTGAAATTGACTGAAATGGAAAGACCTGTGCCAACAGGGCATGAAGTTCTGATTGAAATCGATTGTGTAGGCGTCAATTATGCAGATACAGCCAGAAGGGAAGGGCAATATGTAGTTCCTACGCCGCTTCCGTTCATTCCCGGTGCGGAAGTGGCTGGCGTAGTGGTGGAAGTCGGTGGAAAGGTGACCAAAATCAAACCTGGTACAAGGGTCGTCAGCTTAATTGAATCTGGTGGATATTCAGAATATGCCCTTTCTGATGAATTCTCGGCCATTCCGCTTCCTGATGCCATTCAGTTCCATGAAGCTGTTGCCTTGCCCCTCCAAGGTCTGAGCGCCTATCATATTCTTAAGACAATGGGACGCATGCAACAGGGTGAAACGGTATTGGTCCATGCTGCTGCAGGGGGAGTGGGATCGATTGCCGTACAGTTAGCCAAAATCTTCGGGGCTGGAAAAGTGATTGCCACCGCCAGTACAGTGGAAAAGTTGGAACTGGCTAAAGAGATGGGGGCGGATGAACTCATTGATTACACCCAAGAAGGATGGGAAATGAAAGTCCGTGAGGTCACGGGGGGAAAGGGAGTAGACGTCGCGCTGGAAATGGCTGGAGGGGATATTTTCAATAAAACGTTGAAATGTTTGGCTCCCTTTGGACGTCTTGTTGTTTTCGGCAATGCAAGTCGTAAGCCTTATACGATGAACCCGCAGCAATTAATGAGGCGCAATCAATCCGTCGTGGGATTTTTCCTGCCACAGATCATGAAACACCCGGATTTGCTGTTGCCTAGCATTCAAGCCCTTTTTGCATACGTTGCGTCTGGGGAGCTTAAGTTAACTATCGGGGGCATCTACCCAATTGAAAAGGCAGCAGCCGTTCATGAGGAAATGAACGCCCGGCAAACGAAAGGGAAGTTGATTTTGCAGGTTAAATGAGAATAAGGGGTGTATGATGCACCCCTTCTAGGATTTCACTTGTTCCTTTGACCCTAAAGAAAGCACGCCTCAATCCGTATCAGTGCTAACATCTTTATCTGGATGCATGAAAGGCGGCTGCGGCGCTATTTTAGACTCTAATAGTTGGCGGTTTTCAGTTGAATTCCAGCCTATATCATTGGTGGGGTGTACCCATTCGTCTCCAGCCATGATTTCCGGGTCTGTATCTTCGCTCCAGTTTTCGAGTGGTGAGTTTTCAGAGGCATATTTACTGTCGCCAATGACGACTCCATAATCATTGACGAATGGAGCCTGTGGTTTTATGCCGGTCCCTTTAAAGCTTGGTGCGTTAATTTGGTGTGGCTGTGTATCGTTGACAATTGGTGAATCCAATTTCTTTTTCATGTAGTGTCTCCCTTTTCGTTTTACGGTTATTTTTCTCGTCTGTCCCTATATTATCCCTGAATAATTTCCGGCATTTTTACCCCATTCTAAAAGGTAAACTATATTAAAAAGGGTGGATGAAAATGAAACGGAAAGCCAATGTGGATGGAGCTGTCAAAGCAAGTAAAACGCCAAAAAGAAATCAAGCTGAAAATGAATTTTCCAATGAGTTCGCAATGGAGGAAAATGCAATGAAAGGTGCCAACCGCAATTCAAAGCAAGGCAGAAAAGGAAGAAGTAATGGATAAAGAAAAACGGAACAGCGGGGAAAAGATGGGTGAACATGTACGAACTGAATTTGGAATCGAATTCAGCGGCGATATGAACGCAACTAAAATTTATGAAATTTTGGCAAAAGAAAATAAAAAACGTGAAAGTGATAAGTAAAAAAGGACGGACCCAGCCTTGGGTCCGTCCTTTTTATTAAAGCATGATGCTGCCGGATTTTGAAAGAGGGAAAATCGTTGATCCCTTACCACTCGGGTCAAAATAGGCAAGCATGAATGAAGGTTTATCGACGATTGTTCCCTCGGCTAAATACGTTTCCAAATCAAAGGGAAGTGCCTCGAGCAACGTGTGTTTGTGTATTTCTTTTTCATTTAGGGCCAAAGCGGTGAAAGAGGAACCAAGCTGTTCAGGCTTATTGAGAATATATTCATATATCTCTTTCCGACCACTTTTATCTAATGAAGCTTCCCACCAAGGTTTACGTGGTTTGTATTTTTGATTCATGAAATAATCCAATTTCATGAGTCCGATAATGTTTTTCAGTTCGGCAGATTCCCGGGAAGCCAAAAACTGCTGTAAACGTCTGAACAAGTCTTCAAGCTGATGGCCGATTCGTGACCACCCTTGTTCATCCCAATAGGTACCGAAATCTTGAAAGAAGTCGAACGGTGATTGAAATACCGTTTTGACAAGATATTCCGTAGTATGATCCATTCTATGATCGTTCCAGTATTTTTCAAGTACATCTTCAACTTGTTTAATGCGGACAATGTCATCGAAGGATAAAACATTATTCCCCAATATTTCATAAGGAGCATGTTCGCTGTATATATATTGGTGTTCATCGGCTCGTATCCGTAAGCCGGTTCCACGAAGCATCTTTAAGAAACCAAGCTGCATCTCTTCGGGTCTAAGCTCGAAAACATCATTGAAGGTCTTTCGGAAAGAATGATAATCTTCTTCCGGTAAACCGGCAATAAGGTCTAAATGCTGATCAATTTTCTGACCATCTTTTACCATGGTTACGGTCCTGGTCAGTTTTTCGAAATTCTGTCTTCTCATTACTAGATCATTCGTATGATCATTCGTCGATTGTACCCCTATTTCAAAGCGGAACAGTCCTGCAGGGGCATTGTCGTTCAAGAACTGGATAACTTCCGGACGCATGATGTCCGCCGTGATCTCGAACTGGAAAACCACACCGGGAAGATGCTCATCGATTAAGAATTGAAACATCTCCATGGCATAGCTTCGGCTGATATTGAAGGTTCGGTCAACGAACTTAATGGTCTTTGCACCATTAGCCATAAGGTACCTGATATCTTCTTTAATCTTTTCACGATCAAAATACCTGACACCCACTTCAATCGATGAAAGGCAAAATTGGCAGCTGAACGGGCAACCTCGGCTAGTTTCGATATAGGTGACACGTTTAGATAGGTCGCCGCGGTCTTCCTCCAAACGATATGGAGAAGGGAGGGATTTTAAATCAACCTTGCCGTTCTGAGGCTGGATGATTTTTTTTCCATCCTGTCGGTACGCAATGCCGCCGATCTTCTTATAGTCATTCGAACCTTCAATTTCAGATAAAAGGGCCTTGAAGGTGACTTCACCTTCACCGATTACGATGAAATCAGCCCCGGGAATCTGATCAAGCCATTCCCCAACATCATAGGTGACTTCAGGTCCGCCGAGAATGATGACCAATTCCGGGTTGATTTTTTTAAGCATGGCTACGACTTTCATTGTTTCCTCGATGTTCCAAATATAGCAGCTGAACCCTATGACATCAGGTTTTTTGGAATGAAGGTCACCAACGATGTTCATAATTGGATCTTTTATCGTATATTCTGCCAGCTGGACATCATAATCAGGCTGGGCGTAAGCTTTTAAATATCGGATGGATAGCGATGTATGGATATATTTTGCGTTAAGAGTACTGATTATTATATTCATGTTAAAGGGCGTAAAAGAAACGCCTGGCTCCTTTCGTGTACATGTCTTTTTAAGCCAACAAGCACTAACGAGTTATTTTACCATAGCGTGCTCCATTTGAAAAATGAGTTATGGTATTGAAGGGGAATCTTTTCTGCTTGAAAGTCGGATAAGAAAACGAATTTGAAAAAACGGATAAAGCAGGAAATGCTTCATCCGTTTTATTTAAAACGCTTGTTTAATATAGTCTTTCGTTTTAGTCATGAATCGTTTTGTTTTGGTCGCCTTCAATTCGATGATCGGCTGTGCCATGGAAGCGATCATTTCACTTGATAATAACACGGTAATCAAGAAAGAGAGTCCGGCGAGCATGATAAAGCTCTCTGTATTGCTGAAGTATTCCTGTATGGTGCTTTCGCGGAAGAAACGAATGAAGAAACCATGCAGCAGATACACATAAAGGGTTTGTTTACCCCAATTCGTAAAGAAATATTGTCTGCGTGGGATGAACGAAAGGAAGCTGAACACTGAAATGATGCTCAATCCATAAAATCCCAGGCGTTTAAACATGGACACGATTGTCGCATCTTCAAGTTCGGCATATGGTTTCGAACCGAGCAGCCATTTATAATTAATATCGGTATTTAAATAAAAACCGATAAAAATCACTAACATGACAATAAGTGATGCCAAACGAACTTTGGGAGTGAATAGTTTTTTTAAATGTTCCTTGCTTAAATGGTACCCAATCAAAAACATCGGGAAAAAAACGAATGTCCTGGAGAGACTAAGGTAATTGGAAATATTGTCTATATAACCAATCAATAATGCGATTATTAAAGATAAACCTATGCCTACTGATGGCTTTAGCTTTGAGAAACCAAGCAGCATGATGTTCCAACAGAATAAACTGATCAAGAACCATAGCGACCATTGGGGGTCAAGCAGGTCTACAGTGATGGCAGAACGTTCATATAAGAAATAATAGTAAACGGTATATATCAATTGGAAAATGATGTAGGGTAAAATCAGCTTTTTAGTAATTTTACCTAAATACCCTTTTTGATAAAAACCTTTCGCAAAGAATCCTGAAACAAGGATAAAGGCAGGCATGTGAAAGGAATAAATGGTTTTATATAAAGCATATATCGCTTCACTGTCATGTATATACGTATTCAGCAAATGACCAAAGACGACAAATGCCATGAGAATGAACTTGGCGTTATCGAAGAAAAAATCACGTTGTTTCATTTATTGCCTCCATTTAATAAATTTTAAGGTAGCTAGAAAGCATTGTTATTTCTTATTCCCTAAATACCTTGTACTAAATCATTATTTATTAAATTTATTATAAAAACCTTAAATTAAGCTTAACGCTAAGTTTTACAGCATTCAATATACTATCATTTGATATATAGGTTAATTTTGGATAAAGGTGCTTGTGCTGATATTCGAAAAATACCGAGGAAAATCAAGATGGATGTCGAATATGGTTGGGTAGGTATGGGTTTTGATGAGGGGGGTTAATATGAATATCGGTTATGAGAGTGAAACGGAATATAAACAGGAAATTTTAAAATTGAATAAACAGATCGAAGGGTTTCTGAATATGTTCGATTCAATGTCAGAGCCTTATATCAGGGTTGATGAGGAGCTGCGTCTCACTTATGCCAATGATGCCGCTTGTGCCCTGCTGGAAACACCTAAAGATCAACTGGAGTCCATGAGGATAACTGATTTTCTCGATGTCATCCCTTTAAATAACCAGGAAGTGTCAAGCACCCTAAAAACCTCGAATGAAAGTGAAAGGCAAATTATCCAGCTACATACAGGAGCCCTTAAGCAAATAGAGTTTATACGAATGGGATCACTTTCCGAAGGACAGCAGTTCTATCGTTTGGGGGATGTGACATTGGATGTTTCTTCGTCAAGGGAAACAGGGATGTCAAGACAGATGTTTTTGGACATTTTCGATACAGCCATAGAAAGCATCGTTCTATTCGACAGTTCAGGAATAATAATGGAAGTGAACCATGCCTTTATCCTTGCCTTGGGAATTCCGAAAAAAGAGATTGTCGGTAAGAATATGAGGGACCTCATCTCCCCAGATTATCGGGGATATTGGGATGAGAGCATACAAAGAGCCTTTGATGAGTCGAACTATAAAGGGGAGGTAGAGATAAAGGTCGGGGATGAACTGCATCATTTTACTTTTTCGATAAGTTCAACGGTAGGAAATGAACTATATATGTCTGTGCTTGGAAGAATCACAGAATCAAATATAATAGAAAAAAAGTTAGAGACGAGCGAACGGATTTTTGCGGAATTATTCGACCAGTCCATGGATGCAATCATATTCTGGAATGATGACGGGATCATTTTTCGGGTCAATCATTCAGCATGTAAAATATTCGAATCCAGCAGGGAGGATTTGATTGGCAGTTATATCTGGAAATACGTTTACAGTAACAATCACCATTTTAGTCAGATGATGGAAACGTTTGAAAGAGACACTCAGGTGCGTGGTGAGCTGATTTATAAAATGCCTAATAACCAAATTAAATTGCTGGAATTGACTGCAAAAAAACATGAAGGTGACGGATATAACGTAACGATCTTTCGAAATGTCAGTGAGCGCTGGCTGATTGAGAAGGAATTAAGGGATAGTGAGAAGAAGTTCAGGAAGATTTTTGAGGGAACATTAGACGGCCTGATTTTATGGAATCATGAAGGGTTCACGGATATTAATGAAGCGGGTCAGAAAATATTGGAGATTTCGAAGCGCAAACTGCTTTCTTTATCTGTTAAGGGGTTCATCGAAAAAATTCCTGAAAATGCTTCAGAATTGAACTCTCACATTGAAAATGTTTATAAGCATGAGGTATACTCCTCCATCATTCCGATAACATTCGAAGATGGAAGAGTTAAGCATATTGAATTTTTGACAAGGAAAAATTTATATTCGAATCTGAATTTAAGCATTTTCCGTGATGTGAGTAAAAATCTCGAAATGCAGGAACAAATCCGTAAATCGGATACTTTGAATGTCGTTGGTGAATTGGCGGCAGGTATTGCTCACGAAATCAGGAATCCAATGACAGCTTTAAAAGGTTTTATCCAGTTGCTTGAGGATGGTGTTAAAGGGGAGTTTTCCACTTATTTTCATGTGATTACATCCGAAATTAAGCGAATCGAAACCATTATCACGGAATTTTTGGTTCTGGCAAAGCCCCAGGCGCTAAAAGTTTTCAAACAGGACGTTCATACCATATTGAGAGAGACACTGGAATTACTGGCCGCTCAGGCACTATTGGAAAATATTCAATTCGAGACAAACTTTGAAGAAGATGAATGTAAGGTTTTATGTGAAGCGAACCAGTTAAAGCAAGTGTTCATTAATATCATCAAAAATGCATTGGAAGTCATGCCGGATGGCGGATCTGTTCACATTAAAACAAGCCGATTTTCAGAGAAATACGTTTGCATTTCAATTACTGATAAAGGCATGGGGATTTCAACGGAAATGCTAAAAAAATTGGGTGAACCTTTTTATACGACGAAGGATAGGGGAACAGGACTGGGGCTCATGGTCAGCTATAAAATCATTGAAGAACACAATGGCTATATAGAAGTGGAAAGCGAAGTGGGAAAAGGGACGAGCTTTCATATTTATTTGCCATTCGAGTAATGTAGAAGGGGATGCTCTATACCTTTCTTAAGTTAACGGAAAGCATGGATACTTCATTAGGGATCCTTTATCGGATTCCTTTTTTTGTTCCATCATCATTATCCTGGGATTTCAAATGAGGGTTGTAATGATGATAAACATTTTTGCTTCACTTAAGGGGCTGTCCTGCTTTTAAATCATTGAGAAATTATTTGCTCGAAATGAATAAGTGAAAACTAATAATAGCATCCAAATAGGGGAATCTTTCAAAGTGATTTTCGGAGCTGGCTTCATATGAAATCTTCCTGATCAATATATGATGCTTATGCTTAGGAATTTCCGTCATATCCTGTCTGCTGATGGACCAAGCCATATCGCAATTTAAGAAGTTTTGTCTTTTTTTGCGAATCTATTTACATATAAGGCATATTTTGTAATACTTCTTTATTATAATGTAACTTTAAAAGGGCAGGAGTAGTGAATGTAGTTATGAATTCTAGGTGTGCAACGGAAATTTGTTCTGAGATTCGAATGAAGCGTTGGGAAATGATGGAGTTGGCGAAAATGTATGGACTTGGCCATGAGTATACCCTTCGCCAAAGCGAGCAGCTTGACAAACTTATAAATGAGTATCTGATCCTTCAACATCATTCATCAGTGGAAGTGAGAAATAAGCGAGATGAAATGGTTGTTATTGTACAGCAGCCCTTTAATGAAGACATTTCCTTTTAGAAGGAACTGAATGCCCATGACTTTTTATATTAGCAGGCAAGAGACAATAACTTTGTGTGATTTCTGGTGAAATGAATCATATCTGAAAACAAATAAAGAAAGATTTATGTAAACAAGAATATATCTTTTGAATTTCCTTTGGATTTGGGGTATATATCGAGGGGAGGTCACCAGAAGGTGTCCTTCGTGCATCGGATTGGTTTAGAAGTCTTGATTTTTCTGAATGGATTACACTGATAAATAAAAAGTAAGAGCTGACTCACTTGATGGAGCCAGCCATGGAAGTACCGCAATTATAAAATTTCCAATAATATGACCATGAACAAAAGGCCGATAATGAAGGAATAGGTGGATGTGCGTTCATTACCATCCCCATGGCTTTCGGGAATCAGTTCCTTATAAACGATGAAAAGCATGGCCCCGGCGGCGAAAGCTAGGCCGTATGGAACCAGGAACCCAATGTAAGAGGTTAAATAATAACCCAGTAAGCCTGTAATTATTTCGATGGTGCCGGTTAAGGTTGCAATCAGGAATGCGGTGAGTTTACCGATTTTTTGATTAATTAAAAACAAGGCGACCAGTAAGCCTTCCGGAGCATTTTGCAGGCCGATGGCAAAAGCGATCAAGTTACCTGTATCAGCTGTATCAGAGGCGTAACTGACCCCGACAGAAAGCCCCTCAGGAATATTATGGAGTGTAATGGCAGTGATGATGAGCAAGGCCTTTTCATCGAACTGAATACCACTTTTCGTATGGCTGAGATCGATATGAGGAATGTTTTGTTCCATGACCGTTAATGTCATTACCCCGAGAAAAACCCCAATTACCAGCTGAATATACCCACCGGTGGCCAGAGACTCCGGGATCAGGCTCAATAACGAAGCAGCCATCATGATTCCAGCGGTAAATGCCAGTAGCGTGTCTCTGAATCGATGTGTGATTGAACCTTGAATGAACAAGATCGGTAACGCACCAAACCCTGTAGACATAGCAGATAGGATGCTTCCTAATAAAACTCCACTCATAAATTTCTCCTTTGTAAGGTACTTATCGTTACTTCTTTGCGGATTTTTGGGTGAAACAATAATTCATTGTATTTAGACATAAAGAATATGTTCCTGGAAAAAACCATTTTGCATCAATCTTCTGCATACCATTTTTTCAATGTTAGATCAGACGGTAGCAATATGCTGATGATTCCCAGTAATGGCAGGAATCCCACTAGTTTAATCATGGATTCAATTCCAATTATATCTGCAATGGCTCCCAATGAAACGGATCCAATGGCACCCATTCCGAAGGCTAAACCTACGGTCAAGCCTGCCATCGTACCGACTTTTCCCGGGACCAATTCCTGTGCGTATATTACCGTGACGGAAAAACTGCTCATTATAATGAACCCCGCTATCAATAATAAGATAAAAGCGGCTGTAGGAGGTACGAATGGTAAAAGTGCGGTTATTGGCATGCTGGCAGCGAAAGAAAAGAAAATGATGTTTTTACGTCCGAATCTATCAGCAAGCGGGCCACCGAAAAAAGTACCGACAGCACCAGCTGCCAAAAAGGCAAATAGGAAAAATTGAGCGGCTTTTATCGTGAATGAATACTGTTCGATCAAATAAAAACTATAAAAGTTCGTCATGCACGATACATACCAGGAACGGGCAAAGATTATGAATAAGATCAATACCAGGGCTTTGGCCACTTTATGGGACCGCTCTTTATTGATTATTTTTGCAGCAAGCTTTTTAGGCTGGAAGTGAACTAATTTTTGGGAATACCAATTGGCAATATACAGCAATAGGATAACGGCCATTAAGGCAACCAGGGCAAACCAGAGTGCGCCCTTTTGACCAAATGGAACAAGTACGATGGCTGTGATGAGTGGGGCAAGTGCCTGACCGCTATTCCCGCCGACCTGATAAATGGATTGTGCCAGGCCTCTCTTTGGTCCGCCTGCCATGTAAGCAACCCTGGAGCCTTCCGGATGGAATATGGCCGACCCTAAGCCCATCAGGATGACTGCACCAAGGATAATGGTATAGTTTGGGGCAATTGCGAGAATGATGACCCCGATTAAAGTACTGGTCAACCCAATGGGCAATGCATATGGAAACGGTTTTTTATCCGTATAAAACCCAACTGCCGGTTGCAGGAGCGATGAGACGATATTCAGGCAGAATGCAATCATTCCAAGCTGTGTATATGAAAGCGACATTGATTTTTCGAGGATTGGGAACATGGCCGGTACGACGGCCTGAAGAGAATCATTCATTAAATGGCATATGCCTATGATGATCATGATTTTCAGAGTCATATCTTGTTTTTGCGTTTTTGTTTTAATGGCAGCGATACTTCCCATCTGTATATATCCTTCTTCCTTATTAAGATTTTTACCTATTCCATAAATAGATTCAATAAGCATGCACCGTATGCATGACACCCTTAAATAAATCGGGATCTTTACTAGTCTTCATGAAAAATTCGATAACTTTTCAAAGTATTGCTAATTGTGGTCTTTTATAAGCGGCAAGCTGATTGTAACGGTTGTACCGACCAGAGGTTTACTTGAAAACTCGATGGTGCCGTTAAAAGATTCAATGATTCGTTTACACACAAATAGCCCTAATCCCGTTCCTTCTTTTTTCGATGTATAGAAGGGATCGAACACTTTCCCTATATCCTTTTCAGTCAGTCCTTGCCCGTTATCGATGATCATGATTTTAGCCCATTCATTTTCATGGTGAATTCGAATCCTTAACTTTTTCCCAACTTCCATGGCCTCGAAACCGTTTTTGGCAATGTTGAGAATGACTTGTTTGAGTTGATCCTTTGTACAATGAACCAGGATTGGCTCCTTTATGATATTCCATTCCACTTCAATATTGAAATGACGTGCTTCTGATTCTATTATTGGTCTCAATTCAGCAATGATACTGCGAATATCATATAAGGATAAAGTTTGTACCATTGGCTTTCCTAAAATCAAAAATTCGCTGACGATGCTATTGATCCGTTCAATTTCCTTCATGATGACAGAGTAATAGAACTGATCTTGTTCCTCAGGGTGTTTTTCTACCAGTAACTGAACTAGCCCCTTTATGCCGGTAAGTGGGTTTTTTATTTCATGTGCAGTACTTGCAGCCAATGTACCGACAAAATCTATTTTTTGGCTTTCGTTTAGTAATTTTTGTTTTTTGGCATGCCTGCGAACGATCAGTTCCTCCATGATGATATAAATCATGTGAGTAATAAAGAAGGTGAAAAAGACAAGCATTAAAAAAACATTCATGTTATTTGTGTTAATCTTGTCGGGCACTTTGACGGACAGTTTCCAATCGACTTCGGTCAAAGGAACATCCACCCATGTTGAATGTCCATTGAATCCCTCGGCATTTATATCTAAAATTCGGGTTTTGTCCTTTGTTTCCAATATAAAGGTATGACCAGGGCTGAGCATTTTCAATATTTTTTCCATATGATCCAGCCTGATATGTGCCAATAAAAACCCTTGCACTTTTTTATCTTGATCCAGTATGGGAGCAAAAATGGAAAAATAATTAAAATGAGCGTTATAAAGCTCCTTTGTTCCTGTTACAACTGCTTTTTGAGTTTTTACTGCACGTTCTATATCATTTTGTTCGATTAAATGGTAATGATGGAAATTCTTGTTCGTACCCGAAATGGAAACACCGTCGCGATTTAGCCAATATACTCCGGCATACCTGGAATCTGTATCTTTGATCCAGTTCATAAGAAGTTCGGTTTTTTTATCATCCATATAAAGCACGGAACTGCTAAGGCTAAGCAGCTCAAGGTTTTCCTTCGTTTCCCTTATAACTTGATCTATGTATTCTTGATAAACCGTTCCCGCCCATTCAGCTTGTTCCTGTCTTTCTTTTTGAAGGGAACGTTCTAAATGCATCCAATAAATGATAGAGAGAAAAATTAATGGTAAAATAACAATAAGTAGGTATGTGGTGAATTTATGCCTCGTTTTCATGTTTGTCACTACTTTAGCTTTTTTTTCAAGTATATCAAAATGATTGATTAAACAATAGTGCATACTAACAGGGCAGATTGACAAAAAATCCTTAATGTCATATAATAACTTTTAATTCAAGATATTTTAATTAAAAATTTTTAAGGTTGTGAAGTTATGGAGAATAATAACATCCAACAGTCTTTGAAACTGTTCATTGTGATGTCTAGAGCTCATCGATCCATTAATGATGTGGTTAATAAACATATAGCTGAAGAGGGTTTGAATCCAACTGAGTTTGCAGTACTGGAATTGCTTTATCATAAAGGGGATCAGCCTCTTCAGCAAATAGGCGGAAAAATCCTGCTAGCCAGCGGCAGCATTACCTATGTCGTGGATAAACTTGAACAGAAGGAATATCTGCAGCGCATAGCATGTAAAGAGGATCGCCGTGTAACCTTTGCAAAGATAACCGATAAAGGAAAGGCCTTTATTGAAGGAGTATTTCCTGAGCATGAAAAAAGAATCGATGATATCATGAGTGTACTTACGCAAGATGAAAAGGCGACCGTGATCGAATTGCTTAAAAAGATTGGGTATTCCGCTCAGAATTAGCTAAAGAACCAGCACCTGGATTTGACTACAGGTGCTGTTTTTTTATGTCTGATAAAACATGAATTTGTTTTAGCGACATAAAAAGGTTTTTAATAAGCTATGGCGAATTAAATTACATTACGACAAACGTGATAATGGTGAATGTTACTTGGAAACGAATTCGATTGGATAACGTCATACTGGTTATACAGAAAAAATGTTTTATATTCGAAAGGGAGTTTACATATGAAATTTAATGAATATGAATATAAGCGGCCTGAAATGGATGAAATTAAAACCCGGTTCATGAAAGCTTTGGAAAAGTTTACGGATGCTGCAAATGCCGATGCACAAATAAAAGCCATGGAAGAAATAAACGGAATACGAAATTATGTAGGTACGATGTTTAATTTAGTCTATATCCGGCATTCCATAGATACCAATGATGTTTTTTATAAAGCGGAGAATGATTACTTAGATGACTTCTCCCCTGAAATGGAAGAATTGACCTCGAAATTTTACAATGATCTCGTTCGCTCGAAATTCCGTAAGGAGCTTGAGGAGAAATGGGGAACTCAACTATTTGACCTGGCAGAGGCCCAACTCAAAACCTTTTCGCCCGAAATCATACCACAGCTGCAAAAAGAAAATAAATTATCAAGTGAGTATTCACAATTAATTGCCTCTGCAAAAATTCGCTTTGATGGAAAAGAATTAACGCTTGCGCAGCTTCAGCCTTTTATGGAGTCCTCGGACCGTGAGTTAAGGAAAAATGCAAGTGAGGCATATTACGGTTTCTTTGAAGAAAAGCAGGAGGAATTGGATCGTATATTCGATGAACTTGTCAAGGTGAGGAATGGGATTTCGACAGCGCTGGGTTATGGGAATTTCGTGGAACTTGGGTATTATCGAATGACAAGGACTGATTATGATGCTGATATGGTTGCTGCATTCCGCAAGCAGGTAAAAGAGGAAGTGGTACCGCTTGTCACCCGGCTGAAGGAACGTCAGCGGGAACGTCTTGGATTGGAGAAGCTGAACTATTATGATGAGAATTTTCATTTCAGAACGGGTAATGCCATTCCAAAAGGCGATGCTGAGTGGATCATCGGAAATGGGAAAAGGATGTACCAGGAACTATCGCCTGATACGAATCAGTTTTTCAACTATATGATTGATAATGACCTGATGGACCTTGTGGCGAAAAAAGGAAAAGAAAGCGGTGGCTACTGTACTTTTATAGAAGACTATAAAGCTCCATTCATCTTTTCTAATTTCAATGGCACTTCCGGGGATATTGATGTTTTGACACATGAGGCAGGTCACGCATTTCAAGTGTATCGCAGCCGTGATCTTGATATTCCTGAATATTATTGGCCAACATATGAAGCATGTGAAATCCATTCGATGAGCATGGAATTTTTGACTTGGCCATGGATGGAGCTATTTTTCAAGGAAGATACGGAAAAATATAAGTTTTCCCATCTAAGCGGTGCCCTCATATTCCTCCCGTATGGGGTAGCTGTTGATGAATTTCAGCATTTTGTCTATGAAAATCCTAATGCCTCCCCCGTTGAAAGAAAGCAGGCTTGGCGTAAGATCGAGATGGAATATTTGCCGCATCGCGATTATGAAGGAAATGAATTCTTGGAGCATGGCGGGTATTGGCAGCGGCAAAGCCACATTTATCAATCACCCTTTTATTATATCGACTATACATTGGCCCAGATTTGTGCTTTCCAATTCTGGAAAAGGTCGACTGAAAAAGATGAAACGGCTTGGGAGGATTATTTGAATCTGTGCCAACTTGGAGGCAGCAAGTCCTTCCTTGATCTCGTTGAATCTGCGAATCTGAAATCACCGTTTGTTGACGGTACTGTACAGTCCGTTGTGAAGGTGATAGACGAATGGCTCTCCACTGTTGATGATAAGGCATTATGAAATGGTCTAACTCTGAACCATGATTATAAAAGAAGACTTGGTTTTCCTTCATGAACACTTTTTTAACCTTATTGGATTGAAGAAATTTGCCACACTCCTGCCGAGGTGCTTGCAATGATGCGGCATGAAAGACAGTCGGCGGAAAGGGAGTGAATTTCTGGAATCAACTGGTACGTTTATTAATTAGTATTCAGTCTGAACGCTTGGAGATTATTCCAAGCGTTTTTTTAAATATTCATGCATTCGGAATGATGCTTCAAAGTGAAATGCATAGGGGGTTTCAGACTGCACTGTGAGAGAATGAAACCGAGGAAAAAACAGCCGACGAAAGGAATATTGCCCGGCTTGTCTTAAATGTCCCTTCCTTACATATAAATGTAGGGAGGAGGGGAGAGTATGCTGTCAAGATGGTCAGGGAGTTTTCAGATTGCAGCGGTTTATGTAGGCACAGTCGTCGGTGCAGGATTTGCAACTGGAAAAGAGATTGTCGAGTTTTTTACCCGTTATGGTTTTTATGGCTTTATCGGGATTTTAATAGCAGGTTATATTTTCATATTCACCGGGACTAAAATCATGCTCATTTCCGCAAGGATCAGAGCATCTTCGTATGAGGAGTTCAATCAATTTCTTTTTGGGAAGAAAATAGCAGGAATCATCAACTTCTTTTTCCTAATCATGCTGTTAGGGGTGACGGCTGTCATGATTTCGGGTTCTGGAGCCGTTTTTGAAGAACAACTTGGCGTGCCTAAAAGTATAGGAAGTTGGTCTACGATCATCCTGGCATCCTTGGTCCTGATGATGGGCATGCGCGGTGTTTTCACTGTGAACTCGTTTGTTGTACCAATCATGATCTGCTTTAGCGTGATTCTTTTTTTCTCGACTTTAGGTAATGGGGATTTCTTTAAGACCCTTACAAAAGTTCCGGATGAAGTGATCACCGTGAAAATGCTTTTGTCCCCCTTTGCCTACACAGCCTTTAATCTTGCTTTGGCACAGGCTGTGCTGGTTCCGGTTGCGTATGAAGTTCGAGATGAGAAGGTCATTAAGCATGGAGCAATTCTTGGAGGGATATTCCTGACCATCATTTTATTGACGGGGCATTTTTCACTTATGACACTTCCTGACGTGAATCGTTATGAAATTCCTTCAGCAGTTATTATGAGAACTGCGGCCGGTCAGTTGTATTGGATGTTCATTTTGGTGATATACGGAGAGATATTCACATCGGTCATCGGAAACATATATGGCTTACAGAGGCAAATCAGCAGTTATATTAAATTGCCAAGCATGCTGATCATAGCGGTGATCTTTTTAATAGCTTTAGTCATTAGTGAATTCGGATATGGAAGGTTACTAGGATATATTTATCCGGTTTTTGGATACATAAGCCTCCTTTTTTTAGTGCTGGTCTGGAAGAGCAAGGCAGGCAAGGAGTAATGGAGAACGGGGGGCCTGGCCCTAGCCCTCCGTACCATGGGGAAATCAATGGTCACCCTTTCATCAGCGTCTTAGCCATCTCTAGAAAAGCATCCCGGTAATCTTTATCTTTTTTCGTGAACATCGTTAAGCGGACGGGGGCTTTTTCATCCTTGAGCAAAATAGAAGTGATGACATCATCCCCACTTTCCACTTCAAATCCTGTGCCGCTCTCGATATCGAGTGAAGGATCCCTAATCGTTTCTGAAATGCTTTTCAGCTGGTCTTGAACATTTTCTTCCACCTCATCCCAACTGACATCGGCCTTCAACAATTCGATTCTCATATAAATGGAGTCATCTTCAATCAGGAACACAATATCTTTTCCAGGTTCTTCGGCACTTAACCTGAATTGTTGCAAAACATAGAGGCTGAACGGTTGATTATCGCTTTTTTTTAGGAATGCTGTTTTTTCTTTTGCTTCCCCGTTCATTGTATACTGCAGGTTTTGCTCCATCAGTCTTATTTTATTACGATTGCCTCTTTGAGAAGTGTTGCCTCCGTTCTCCTCTTTTATTGAATCTTCCTGTGGCTCATCTGCATTTTCGTCTGTGGCCGTACCGCAGCCAGTCAGCAGAAAAGCGGCGAATGTGACACAGCCAATATAACGTGTCCAACAAGTCATGTGTTTCCCTCCTCTTTCTGATAGAAATTTCAAACTGGATATTCCTGCATCACATACAGGTGCTTTTCCCTTTAATGAATTAGACGGCATGTAATGGAAATGGTTACAAAAAGCGGGGGAATCGAATGGGGCGATTGCTAAAAAGTGAAAAACGGAATGGTCATCTAGTAACCATCCCGTTTGATAAATTGAATTATCCTATGATTTTATAATTTTTATGGTTTACGACTGTTTTTTGTTCAAGCTCCAAATCACGATAATTTTCCATATACGTGACGTCCACGATTACTGAGTTCTCGTTCACTTTCTCGACGATTCCTTTTAAGCCTTCTCTAAATTCAATGATATTTCCAACTTCCGCTTTCTTCATGGTAATCATCCTTTCCCATTTTGTTTCCAATGATCAAAAAGTAACAATGGAGTAATTGGATTATTCGAACATCTTGCCGTTTAGATTTTGACGTGGGAAGTGCTAGTAAGAGAATTAGTTATCTCTTATGTCGGTACAGTAAGCTAAACTTTTAAAAGGAGGTACGATTCTTGTAATGGAGCGTTGTAAAGATGTGGCATAATTTGGTATATCTTGCAAACGCAGTTATGCTTACCAGTATGTAATTATATGTACAAAAAATGCCAAACATTTTACATTATGATATTTTAATATACAGTTTGCACTATTTTAAAGCATTCGTAAAGAATAATGTAGTAAGTGGGCAACAAAAAATTCCGATTTATATGAAGCGGCAAGTTTATGTTAAAATGAAAGCGGAATTTCTCCTGTCTGAAAATGATGGAACATTCGATAATTAAGGAGGATAATATATGAATGCAGAGGAAGCAAAAGAAGTACTCGATAAATTGGCAAATCGGGAAATGGAAGAGTTCCGGATAACAAAAGAAGAATTTTTAGCTTTTCGTGAGGTTCTTGTTAATAGGGATGACTTTAAACATTTTCGGGGGAATGCTCAACATAACGGTGTGATAATTTATACGTATTTAGAAGAAGCGAGAAGTTGATGGATGTATAGTTTGGGGTGGCTCATGATTGAGCCGCCCCAAATTATTTATAATGGAAAAATCAATTGTTTCCTTAATTTATTTAAGGCGGACTTTCTCCATGATTTGACGGCTGCAGCAGTAACTTGATATATCTCAGCTATTTCAGTCACGGTTTTATTTTCAAGGTATGTCTGTAAAAGCCAGCGTTGCTGATTCAGTGTCAATCCTTCCGTATAGGTTAATATATTTTCGATCGCAAAGGCCTCTTCATGCATTGAAAAAGGATCTTTAATCATCTCTAATAGGAAGGAATCAAAGGGTTCGGTACGGATTTCATATTTATGATGATGCTTTAATTCGTTCAGAATTTTGCCTTTGATTACCGTATAGGCATAGTTGGAGAATTGTCCGTATTCCTCATTGTAATTCCCTAATGACTCCCATAAAGCGATCAAGCCTACTTGAAAATATTCTTCCTTATTTTTATAGATGGAAAGTGAGCGGATAATATGATGGATCATCGGGGTGAATTCTTCCGTTAGCGCTGAGAAATCTTTCATTAAGCAAGTCACCTTTAGAAAGTGCACTTTCCTGTATTCCCGGGTGCTTCTACCATAAATAAATCGATCGGATAAAGCCAAATGGCATAACCGAAAAATGGCGGTAATAACAAGTGGGTTTTAAAGGAGCTAAGAGAACCTTTTTGATGAGAAAAGGATAATTAAGGAAATATTGAGTGTGTGGGACCAATTGAAAAAACACATCCTAAGATTGGATGTGCCGAAACATCATGTTCCGTTTGTCGACAAGGGTAGTTTGGAATGGCCTCATTTAAAACAAGGATATATTTTATAGTTCAACTTTGATTTCCACTTCATCATCTGGGAGCCTCCTCGGCACGCCTGCGGGGGTCCCCCTCAGACCGCTTTTCCTGCAGGAGTCTCGTACACCCGCTCCAATCAACTTTGTTTTAAAACATAGAAATCCTTTTGTCCACAGTTTTTTGAGGCGGTGTAAAATTTAGATTTCCACTTCAGGCACTCGCTTTCCGCGGGTGTTCCGGGAGCCCCTCGGCGTCTTTAAGCCTGTGGGGTCTCCCTTAGACGCGCTTTTCCCGCAGGAGTCTCGCACCTTACGTTCCAATCAACTGGAAACTTCTCTTTTTAGAAATATTTTAGGAAAACTGGCTCTTCTTCTCCAATTCGTCTACAGTCTGGCGGTTCCGCCAATTTTCCGGCAAAAGGAGTTTTGAATTGCTCTCGCCCCGAACCATGAATTTAAAAGAAGACTAGAATATCCTTAATGTTTTTTTTTACTATAATCCTCATTGGATGGAAGAAATTTGCGACACTCCTGCCGAAATACTGGCTAGCCTAGACCCCGGAGACGCCTGAGTCGAGGAGGCTTGGCAGCCAGTCGGCGGAAAGGGAGCGGATTTCTGAAATCAACTGGAATTTTTAAAAGAAAAAACAGCTGGCTCGTCTTATTCCGAACCCTATATAAGACTAGTATATCCTTCATGTTTTTTTCCTGTACTAATTAATGGATGGAGAAATTTGCTACACTACAGCCGGCAGAAGGGGAGCGGATTTTTCAAATCAACTCGATCTTTTTTTAATAAAACCAATGTATTTGTTAACTTTGTGATTTTCTGAATCCAGCATCCTGTGCGTCTTTTTCAGTACAAAACATCTCTTCTGGTTTAGTTATTTCGTAATATTGGCCCGAAGGAATGTGATAAATTTTATTGCCTTTGGAATTTATATTCCCTTTAATTTGCGGGTTATTGCAAGACCCAGTGGGCTTTTCCACGGGTGCTTCTTTTGACTTCGAATCATCGAACCCTTTTGAAGTTGCATAGTTTTCAATTGACCAAATACCGATTTCGTCTTGTTGGGCTTGTTTTTGAATATTTTCCAATTCATCAAGGTATTTCGTGTTCGGTGCATAAACATAGGCTACCCTCGCCAGTCCTTTTTCCAGCAGGAGTTTATTCACCATTTTACCATCTACATAAAAATAGGCCAGCAGCCGGCCGTATTTATCTCTTTCACCTATGCCGGTTTCTACTTCCACTTTAGAGCCCGAAGGCATGAGTTCCTTGGCGAACTTGCTTGCTTCAGGTCCAAAAGGCTGAACGGGCTTGGATGGGTGCACGGTTTCTGGAGTATCTATCAACAGGAGCCTGACCGTTTCTTGATTTCCATTAGTCATTTTGATTTTTACTGTATCTCCGTCAATAACTTTGATGATCTCGGCTGTGAATGTCTTGCCTTTCTCTTCATTTGAAGAATCCGCACTGGAACGGGTGTCTTCGTTGGAAAGTGAATCTTCCTGTTTGGATTGATTGATCACGTTATCTGAAGCTGCCTGGCAGCCAGACAACGTGATCAGGCAAAGTGCAGTAAGGAGAAAAACATTCAGGTAAGAATGTAAAAAGGAATTTCCGTTCATGATAAGTCCCTCCATTTATTAAGGTGTTTTCCACGTCTTCATGGATATATTCGGCAGGAATAATACTAACCTATAAAAATGCGAAAGAAAATGAAAATCTTTACATGCATCGCTACCCCATATCAGGATAGTTTCTTATAATGATATCGTGGAGTATGGGAGGCAGGCGGATAAAATGATATTCAGGCTAGAAAATATTAAATATAAAGGGATTTTGAATATTGATGATTTGGAAATACCGGCGTGTATGGTTACTTGTTTGACTGGGGAAAGCGGTTCAGGAAAAACCTCACTGCTACGATTATTGAACAGGATGGATGACCCGGATAGCGGTTCGATTTATTATCAGGATCAGTTGCTGGATGAATTCAACCCGATAGAGCTCCGGCGTAAAGTCACAATGCTTTCTCAGGCACCATTCACTTTACCGGGTACGATTGAAGAAAATCTTCAGATTGGCCTGGAATTGACGGAACGGGAAAAAAAGGATAAAGAAGAATTGTTCAAAGCACTTGAAACGGTCCAGTTACAGAAGTCCTTAGACGAGGGTGCGGAATATCTTTCTGGCGGGGAGAAACAGAGGCTGGCACTGGCGAGGTTACTTTTATTGAACCCCGACGTGTATTTATTGGATGAGCCGACTTCAGCTCTTGATGAGGAAGCCGAGCTGACGGTCATGGGGCGTTTTTTAGAAGGAGTGAAGCGGGAAAAAGGAACGGTCATCATGATAACCCATTCAAAACAGCTGGCGGACATGTGTGCTGAACATAGGATCGTTCTGAAAAAGGCGAAGGAGAGTGACTATTAATGGAGTCGAATGGGATAATAGATATTGAGTTCTGGCGTCTTTGTGCGGCCTACGTGTTTGTAGTGATTCTGCTCATAATCGTGAAGTGGCGCGGGATTACACGGGAAAAGCAAATCATGCTGGCCACAGTGCGGATGACTGTCCAACTCATTCTCGCAGGATATGTTTTGACATATATCTTTGAAAATCCCCACCCATTACTTTCTTTAGGATTTTTATGTGTGATGGCCCTATTTTCCATCCATAATATTTTTAAGCAAGTGTCCCATACTCTTAATAAGAAAATCAAAAGGATCGTTATCTTAAGTATGTTGTCAGGTCCCATGGCTGCCTTGTTTTATTTTAATGTGGTCGTGATTCATTTCACGCCATGGTATGAGCCGAGGTACTTCATTCCAATTGCAGGGATGATCGTGGGGAATGCCATGACCGGAGTGACATTGGCGCTTAAGAACCTTCATGAAGGGATAAGCGGTAATCGTGAAAGGGTAGAAGCGATGTTGATGCTTGGAGCGACTCCAGCGAGGGCTGTGAAGAAATATGTGGATGCTGCATTCGACTCGGCTGTGCTCCCGACTTTGAACAATATGCTCGGGATGGGGATTATCTTCCTTCCAGGAATGATGACAGGGCAAATCATTTCGGGGATAAGCCCGCTAATTGCTATTGAGTACCAGATTGCGATTCTGATTGGAATTCTCGGAAGTGTTTCATTAACGGTGGTCCTTTTCATTATGCTGAGTTTCAGGGCTTTTTTTACCAAAAATGCACAGCTGTCCATTTAAACATTGAAGAATCTGAAAAGTAATAGTTGCAGTTCCATCTATATTTTTGTACTATTTTGTAGGTACCAATAGTTTTGGTTTGTTTGTTGGGAATGATAATGCTATCCTGATAAGGAAAAGGGCATTTCTTTTTTCATTTGGATAGAGAAAACCCCTTACATAACCTATTTTTGTTAATTTATCTTAAAGGAGATTGATCTATATGGTAGAAAAAACATTTACAGTAACTGCAGAAACAGGAATTCACGCGCGTCCGGCAACATTGCTAGTACAAGCTGCAGGAAAATTCGATTCAGAAATAAACCTTGCATATAAAGAGAAAAAAGTGAACCTTAAGTCCATTATGGGTGTAATGTCCCTAGGTATCGGCAAAGGTGCGGAAATTACGATTTCTGCTGAAGGAAGCGATGAAAATGATGCACTGAACACACTTGCTGAAACGTTGAACAGAGAAGGATTAGCAGAATAATGTCCACTTTGATTAGTGGAATAGCAGCTTCAAACGGAATAGCCATCGCTAAAGCCTATCGACTGACTGAGCCAGATTTATCGATTGTAAAAAGAAGCATAGAAGATGTTGGGGCTGAAATATCCCGTTTTAAGGAAGCTATTCAAAAGTCAATAAATGAATTGGAAATAATCAGGGATAAAGCCGAAAAGGATCTAGGGGCCGATAAAGCCGCAATCTTTGACGCGCACCTGCTTGTTTTGGCTGATCCGGAACTTATCACTCCAATTCAGGATAAAATACAATCAGAAAACGTCAACGCAGAGTTTTCCTTAAATGAAACCGCAAGCATGTTCATTACGATGTTTGAACAAATGGATAATGAATACATGAAGGAACGAGCAGCGGATATCCGTGACGTCACGAAACGGGTGCTGTCACATCTTTTAGGTGTTCATATTCCTAACCCTAGCATGATTGCTGAAGAAGTGATCATCATTGCGGAGGATTTGACTCCATCCGATACAGCACAGTTGAATCCGGCATATGTTAAAGGATTCACGACCGATATCGGTGGACGTACATCCCATTCAGCCATAATGGCCCGTTCATTGGAAATTCCAGCAGTCGTTGGAGCGAAGTCAGTGACTTCTTCAATTGAAAATGGTGACTTGGTCATAATTGACGGGTTAAAGGGTGAAGTCCACATCAATCCCACTCCTGAACTCGTGAAACGCTACGAAGAGGAGCAGGAAGCCTATGCCAGGCAAAAAGCTGAGTGGGCGAAACTTGTTCATGAAAAAACCGTTACGAATGATGGCCACCATGTGGAATTGGCAGCCAATATTGGCACGCCGAAAGATCTGGAGGGCGTTCATCAAAATGGCGGTGAAGGCATCGGGTTATATCGTACGGAATTTCTTTATATGGGCAGAAATGACTTTCCAAGTGAAGAAGAACAGTTCGAGGCATACAAAGCTGTGCTGGAAGGAATGTCAGGGAAGCCTGTAGTCGTCAGAACGCTTGATATAGGCGGAGACAAGGAGTTGCCTTATTTAGAGCTTCCTAAGGAAATGAACCCTTTCCTTGGCTACCGTGCGATTCGCCTTTGCTTAAATGAGCAGGAGATTTTCCGGACCCAGCTGCGTGCCCTGCTTCGTGCAAGCATTTACGGGGATTTGAAGATCATGTTCCCGATGATTGCAACACTGGCTGAATTCCGCGAAGCTAAAGCCGTCTTGGCTGAAGTCAGGCAGGAATTGCTTGATAATGGTATTCAAGTTGCCGAAAAGATTGAAGTCGGAATCATGGTTGAAATTCCTTCAACTGCAGTGATGGCGGATATATTTGCTAAGGAAGTCGATTTCTTCAGCATAGGCACTAATGACTTGATTCAGTATACGATGGCCGCTGACCGAATGAATGAGAGAGTATCTTATTTATATCAACCATACAATCCAGCGATTTTACGCTTGGTTAAAATGGTCATAGATGCAGCTCATAAAGAAGGGAAATGGGCCGGAATGTGCGGGGAAATGGCTGGAGATGAAGTGGCCATCCCGATTTTAATCGGATTGGGCCTTGATGAATTCTCAATGAGTGCCACTTCGATTTTAAAAGCACGTTCTTTAATTAGCCAACTTTCGCTTGAAGAGATGAAAAAATTATCTCAGGAAGTTCTGGGGCTGGACACGAATGATAATGTGAAAGAAGCGGTTGTTAACGCTTTGAAGAAATAATTAAAATCAGGAAAACAGCACCCCATCCATTAGAACCTTCGGATGGGGTGCTGTCCTGTAATTCTTGTTTACTTTAAAGAAAAAATGTTTATTGCACCAAAATAGGGGTAAATAAAAAGCAAGCACAGTTGTTTAGCTCTTTTAGGGCAGCTGACATTCTCATTTCCCCCTTTGAAGCCGGTTGGTTATCCAGCCGGCTATTTTTTTTGCAAATAAAAAATCACAAGAATGATTATTCAGATTTTTCACTTTACGGTTATAACGATATAATGGAATTATATTTTTAAGAAGATGGAGGTTAGATATAATATGGAATTACATTTGGAAAAGAAAAACGCCTTGATTTTAGCTTCAAGTCAAGGTTTGGGGATGGCTATGGCAGCCGAATTGGTTAAAGAAGGAGCAAATGTCATGCTAGCCAGCCGTGATGGAGAAAAGCTAGCCGCCGTACAAAGGGAATTATCACAGCTTGGGACGGGTAAAGTTTCTTATAAGGTAACGGATATAACAAAAGCTGAAGATATTAAAAGCCTGGTTGCGCAAACCGTTGAAGAATTCGGCGGTATCGATATTCTTATTAATAATGCCGGAGGTCCTCCAGGAGGTTCTTTTTCAGATTTCAATGATGAAGAATGGCAACAATCTTTTGAACTTAATTTACTAAGCTTCATAAGGACGATTCGTGAGACCTTGCCACATTTAAAAAAACAAGGCGGGAAAATCGTTAATATTGCTTCTTCATCCATTAAGGAACCGATTCCAGGACTGATATTATCGAATACATTCCGGACGGCAATCGTTGGTTTGTCGAAGACGTTAGCTTCAGAATTAGCACCAGACAGGATTTTGATCAATACAGTCGGTCCAGGAAGAATCGCAACGGATCGTGTTCAACACCTTGATAAGATGAATGCAGAGAAACAAGGCGTCACTCCTGAGGAGATGACTGAACTATCCATTAATAAAATCCCTCTTGGGCGTTATGGGGAACCCGAGGAATTTGCAAAGTTCGTTACTTTCCTTGTTTCAGGTGCTAATACATATATAACGGGGCAGTCCTATTTAGTTGACGGAGGTATGATAAAGTCCATTTAAGTTCTGTTTTAAACAAAATGATTGGGAGGAATCTGCATTGATGCAATCGAACAAAGTGATCGGCTTCATTGGTTTAGGAGTTATGGGAAAAAGCATGGCCGCACATCTGCTTAAGGCGGGGTTTGAGGTATTTGTTTATACAAGGACGAAAGATAAGTCAAGTGAACTGCTCTCACAGGGAGCGAAGTGGGCAGCTGCTCCAAAGGAAATTGCGCAAAAAGCTAATGTGATCATTTCCATGGTGGGATACCCTAGTGATGTGGAGGAAATCTATCTTGGGGAAAATGGGCTTATCGAGAACGGGAAACAAGGAACCTATTTAATCGATATGACGACCTCGACTCCAACTTTGGCAGTGAAGATAGCAGAGGAAGCGAAGAAAAGGGGCATGGAATCTTTGGATGCACCGGTTTCCGGAGGAGATATCGGTGCTCGTGATGCAAAGCTCACGATCATGGTCGGCGGGTCTAGTGAGGCATTTGAAGCGGTCCTGCCCATTTTTGAAATCCTTGGCAGCAATGTTGTCCATCAAGGCCCCGCTGGTTCAGGACAGCATACGAAAATGTGCAATCAAATCGCCATTGCATCCAATATGATCGGAGTGACTGAAGCGATTTCCTATGCAAAAAAGGCGGGGTTGGATCCGGACCGGGTATTAAGAAGCATATCATCGGGGTCTGCCGGGAGCTGGTCATTGTCCAATCTCGTACCGCGGATGGTTGAAGGGGATTTTGAACCTGGTTTTTATATCAAGCATTTTATCAAGGATATGAAGATTGCACTCGATGAAGCGGAAAGAATGGGAATGGACGCTCCTGGATTAAGCCTGAGCAAATCCCTGTATGAGGGGCTGGCAGAAGCTGGCGAAGAAAATAGCGGTACACAGGCATTATATAAACATTATAATTAAGTGCTAGCATTTCTTTATCATGAATAAGCTGATAGCGACAGCCTTTACAAAAAGGAGTGAAAGCTATGGGCGAATTCGATGATATCAATATGAAATTCCAGGAATTAGAAGATGGTCGATATATTGTAAGGATTGAAGGTTTTAAACGAGAAAAAACCATTCATCAAACAAAGCCCATTCGTTGGGATCTGAAATTAATGAATGAAAGTCCGCTAATCTTGCCGGTGAAATTCAGTCATATCGAAACGAATGCCGGTTTTCAGATACTGATGCGCGAATTGAAGAGCTTAGGCTTTTCAAAGCCGCGCTCCGCAAAGGAATTTGAAGAAGTGATGGCTGATTTACTTGGGTCCATCGTTGAAGTGAGCCTTACCACGACAAATAAGGAAGAAGGATATCGGGAAATTCGTTTTTTACGAAGATTGTATTAGTTGGCGGCAAGGTGAAAAACCTTAGGTAGCCTGACATCCTTGAAAATTGGAAAGTGGCCTTCAATTGTCCATTCAATTGAAGGCCACTATTTTTTTGCGATTACTTTTTAGCTAAAAAAGCTTCAATACGGTCCAAGGCCTTTTCCAGGGTCTCCATGGAATAGGCATAAGATATCCTGAAGTACCCTTCGCCAAGGGGAGAGAAGGCATCTCCAGGGACCACTGCCACTTTTTCCTGTTGAACAAGCTTAAGGCAAAAGTCAAGGGAAGAGGCATAGCCTTCAGGCAGCTTTATAAAGAAGTAAAAGGCACCATTTGGTTTGACTATTTCCAGTTTCATCGCTTGTAAGCGACTGTACACGTATTCCCGTCTCCGTGCATACTCAGTCTTCATGGGGATTGCATCATTTCTGCCTGCCGTCAATGCTTCCAAGGCAGCTCTCTGCGATATGGATGCGGCACATGTCACATTGTATTGGTGAACCTTCAGGAGATGCTGAGAGATGGCTGCAGGCGCAAACAGAAGGCCAATCCTCCACCCGGTCATGGAATGGGACTTGGACAATCCGTTCAAGACGATGGTTTGTTCTTTTAAGAAAGTGGCAATCGAAACATGCTCCTGATCGAATACCAGCTCACTGTATATCTCATCAGCCAATATGAAGATGTCCTTGCCCCTAACAAGTTCGGCAATGTCCAATAATTCTTCGGCAGTTAATGTAACCCCGGTCGGATTCGATGGATAGGGCAGAACGATGCACCGAGTGTTTTCAGTTATGTACTTTTCAAGTATATCTGCCGTCAAACGAAATCCATTTTTTGTTGTATCGGCATAAACAGGTGTTGCGCCGCACATCTTAATGATGGGTTCGTATCCCGGATATACCGGACCCGGTAATATTACTTCGTTCCCTGGGATGAGGATCGTCCGAAAGGCAATGTCTATGCCTTCGCTGGCACCAGAGGTCACGATCACTTCATTCGCGGGATCATAGTCAAGCTTGTATTTATCTTTTACATAATTTGAAGCGGCTTCCCTTAATTCCAGATAGCCGGCATTGTGAGTATAAACGGTATAGTCATTATTGATGGCTTGTTTTGCCGCTTCTTTAATATGCGTTGGAGTTGGAAAGTCAGGCTGTCCTATCGTTAAGGAAATGGTGCCTTCGATATCAGCGACCATATTGTAGAATTTGCGGATTCCTGATATTTGTACGTCTTTTACTAGAGGGTTTATTAAATGTTCCATCTATGAATATCCTCCCTTATCTACCTACATGAATTTATGTACTATGTTTGACTCATTCATCCTATTTTATCATTTAGTTTGGAGGGGGAGAAAACTTTTTGAGATTAATGAAATAAAGGTATAATGTATGATAAGAAAATTTTGAGGGTTGATACATTTGATAAGGACTTGCGCAATTACTTCTAATCAAGAAATCAGTTTTGATTTACCGCTAACGGAAATGAATAATCCGGATATCGAGTGGTACTGGGTGGATTTTTCCAATCCCACAAACAAGGAAATCGAACTTTTAACCAATCATTTTCACTTTCATCCGCTGGCAATTGAAGATTGCCTGGATGATTTTAATCAACGTCCCAAAATGGATTTTTATGAAGGCTACCAATTTCTTGTGATTCATGCTTTAAGGGAGAAGGTATTTAAAGCAGTGGAATTGGATATGTTTGTTGGTGAAAAATGGATAGTCAGTTTTCATAAGGAAGATATGCTTGAACTGGAAAAGGTATGGGAAGAAATTGCCGGTAATAAAATGTTGAAGCAAAGTCCCTTTTTCTTGATGCATAGGATAATTGACAGGATCGTCGATGAATTCTTCCCGCCTGTTTATAAAATTGAAAGCGAATTGGCTAGCATTGAGGAAAATACTGAAAATGACACGATTAACGAATTGATGGATCAGCTTTTCGATTTACGTACAGATATGTCCAGGCTCCGTCGGACCATATTGCCGATGCGTGATTTATTGTACAGAATGATTTCATCGGAGCGTCTGAATTACTTGAAAGATCAGCATCTATATTTTAATGATGTGTATGATCATCTTCTTAAATTGACTGAAATGCTTGAATCGTATCGAGATTTTTCGTCCGATATCCGTGATAGCTATTTGTCTGTGAACTCTAATAATATGAATTCAACGATGATGACATTGACTGTCATCACTACCATTTTCATGCCGCTGACCTTCATAGTGGGCGTATATGGGATGAACTTTGAATATATGCCGGAATTAAATTGGCATTATGGCTATTTCCTCATTCTTGGAACGATGGGCGGTATTGCCTTGATGATGTTTTTATTCTTTGTAAAAAAAGGTTGGCTCAATCCAAAGAAAAGGTCGCGAAAGAGATAAGAAACATTTGAGAAATTGGTGAGTATGCATTATTTAGTTTGCGCGGCGGGGGTTTATATCGAAGGGATAGGACGAACGATATGGTGCGGAATGGCAGTGGTGAAAATGAGCTTGGAATAAGGGGGACTCAGATGGGTCCCTTTTTTGTTTGGGCTTTAATAAAGGCTCTTTTCGTAAAGATTGTTGTTTTTAAAACGAAACTATTTAAGGTTGATTGGAGCGGAAGTGCGAGACTCCTGCGGGAGCAGCGGGACAGGTGAGACCCCACAGGCGTTTACGCCGAGGAGGCTCACCCGCCCCGCGGAAAGCGAGCCTCTGGAGAGGAAATCAACCACAACTCACTACCTGGTAAATAGCAACAAAGTCTGTGAAAACAGCCTTAATAAATGATCACTTCTGGCTTTTTTTTATCCATGCTCTAAACAAAAGAAATATTTAACCGAATTATTAGGTATGAGTTCATTGATGAAACCATGATATTTTTCCTAGCGGTTTAATGATTTATGGAATTTTGAAATGAAAAAGCAGAAGGGCGAGATGAAACAGTGGAAGCAAATAAAGGTATATTACTGGAAAGTGGAACGAATGAGCTTGAGATAGTGGAATTCGGTCTCGGAAAGAATAAATTCGGCATTAACGTAATTAAGGTGAAGGAAATCATCAATCCCGTCCCCATCACGCTTGTCCCTCATTCCCATCCAAATGTGGAGGGGATCATCGAGCTTCGCGGAGAAGTACTGCCAGTTGTGAATGTCGCGGATGCTTTAGGGTTTCCGCCATCTGAAACTCCTGAGCAGGATAAATTCATAGTGGCTGAATTCAATCAGCAAAAAGTGGTTTTCCATGTCCATACCGTAACACAGATCCATCGTATTTCCTGGTCCCAAATCGAAAAGCCTTCGGATATGTATCAGGGCCTTGAAAGTCAGATTATCGGAGTAATAAAATGAAAAAGTGAAATGTTACTGTTACTCGATTTTGAAAAAATAGTGGTCGAAATCAATCCAGAATCAGGAATAAACATCCAACAGGTAAAAAAGCTTGGTATCCGGCAAAATTCTGACAAGAGGATCCTGATTGCTGAAGATTCACCATTACTGAGAAAGCTGCTGTTCGATACATTGTCAGAAGCAGGATTCAAGTACTTGGAGTTTTATGAGAATGGACTTGATGCATTTAATTATCTTGAGAATTTTATTGGATCAGGAAAAGTGGTTGAAGAGAAGTGCAACTGGTGATTACCGATATAGAGATGCCTCAGATGGATGGACATCATTTGACAAGAAGAATAAAGGAAAACGGGGAACTCGCTGGGCTGCCGGTGATTATTTTCTCTTCTTTGATTACTGACAGCCTGCGTCATAAAGGTCAGGTCGTAGGGGCTGACGCGCAAATCAGCAAGCCTGAAATTGCAGAGCTTATACAGTTGATAGACAGATTGGTATTATGAATGTGAAAAAGGGCCGATGAGGCGTTACCTCACGGCCCTTTTGATTTATCAATGATCAATACTTGGAACCTTTTCCTAAAAAGGAGGATGGGAATGGATTGTGAAAAGGTTGCTTGACCGACTTGCGCCCGTGAGCCCTTTTCTCGGTATTGGTTGTGTTCGGTTGTTTTTCACCTGCTTGTCCAACGTAAGATTGCAGGATCTGTTTGGCTTTTGATAATGACAACGCGGCTTTAGGGTTCCGTATGGAGGCTGCCCGGCTGCCGAGGTGGGGTAGTTTTTTCAAATCTTCCTTAGTGGGAGGTAAATGAAAAACATATGATCCGCATTCGACAATGACATCGGATTGTTGTGCTGCAAAGCGAGGGTTATCAGAGAAATGAAGTCCAATCTTCTTCGCTTTTCCTTCTTGCATAAGCTTGCTTAATGCGAGCCGTTTTAAATTATATAAATTCTTTGGCTCCAATGCAGTCTTTGCATGTTTATTGACAATAAACACGGCTTGGGCAAGGGAGTTTATCGAAAACTCATCCCTTTCAGAATGTCCTTTCGTTTGGTTCATTAGTGGAAACTCCTTTTCTTAATAAGGTTAGAAGGACGTTACATACAGACTTCCTTCAGGAAAAACCTGTTTTATATATTGGTTGAAATAGGGACGTATGTGCAACTAGGCAGAAAATAGTGAAAAAATTAAGCATGTACATCTCTAGGGTATGACCATCATTTCCCAACACTTTACCATCTATTCATTTTCATATTATACCACTTCAAAATATATAGGGAAGTAAAATTCAATTCGGCTCCCTTTTGGTCCAAGAAAAAGAAGGCGTTTATGTCGCCTTCTGTCCAACTCTTATTGAGTGTAGATATTGATATTTTCAGATACCCCAGCCTGTGCGCCGAATTGTTGTTGCTGGTAACCCTGAAAGCCTTGATAGGGAGGGTACACTGGATAAGCAGGGTAAGGAGGGTAGGCGGGCGGGTATGGAGGAGGATATGGAGGATAGACAGGTGGACGGTTATTGAATAGCAACGGTCCAATTGCCAATCCTGCAACAAAAGCTACAGGAGCCAATAGCGGAAAGAAAGGAAAGAAGCGCTCGTCATTCCAATATTCAGGTCCATATTCATTCCCATATGCATTTCTGTAATCGTTCTGCAGCATTATGGTCTGTGGATAGTGGTAGTAAGGTAAATACTGTGTTTGCATAATTAGCCTCCTTTTCTCAAATTCTTTACATAGTATGGATTTTTTAAAGAAAAGAGCCTGTTTCATCTTAATCTGTTATAATGAAGCTACTTATGATAAAAATTTGGGGTGTCCTGGATGGAAAGGTTTAAAAACATTTTTGCAGTCGGTTTTGGAGGAGCGGCTGGAGCGATATTGCGTTATTGCGTAATCTTGTCTGCCGGCCATTCCTTCTTCCCGCTTGGAACCCTCTTAATAAATATAGTAGGCAGCTTTTTACTTGGAATGATAAATGGGTATTTCGCCTCAAAAAAGAAATCGTTTGTTTTTTTTGCCCTGGGCAGCGGGTTTTGCGGCGGTTTTACCACAATGTCCACATTTTCTCAGGAAGTGGTGAATCTCCTGCAGACTTCTCTGCCATTGGCAGGAATGTATCTTGGAGCCACGCTTTTATTTGGTTTGGCCGCTGGTTTCCTTGGACTGGGCCTGTTTGAAAAAAGGAGAGGTGAGACTCTTTGATTGAGGTCCTTTCAGTTTTTATAGGAGGCTTTTTTGGGGCAGCTTCTAGATATGTCTTGCAGATTATTTTTAATAGGCTATTGCCAGCCGTCTCGATACCCGTTAGCATTTTACTGATTAATCTTATAGGATCCTTTGGGCTGGGAATGGTGTTGCCACAGAAAGAAAGCTGGGCTTTATCTTTGCAGGTTTTTCTGACTATAGGTTTCCTTGGCGCTTTCACGACCTTTTCAACATTCAGTATGGAAACACTTGAACTTATAAGAAAACACCGTTATATAGATTGCCTTATCTATATAACGGTGTCTGTTTTAGGTTGTATTGGCACTTTCCTATGTGGCTATTTAAGTATGGTATAACCTTTATGGTAATTACCATGGATACTGGTAAAAAAAACCTGGTTTTCTCAGATATACATCTAATGCTATAATTCATAGGAGTCGATTACAAATGATTCATGGCAACAAGTTGTTTTATCCGCACAGGTTTTGTTAATAAGTGTGGCGGTTTTCCCCTGTGTTCTTTTTCTATCATTTTTCGGCTTGGAATTCGTAAACAGTTAACTCCGGACGTGAAAGAAAACGATAGGGGAGACGGGTAGTGCCAAGGCCTCGATTAACATGTAACGTTAATGAATCGATTTCATATGTGCCTTCCCGGTACTTTTCAGCGTATGGGGGAGTTACCAGGGCACCGGCGAAGGGGATTTGCACTTGACCTCCATGACTGTGACCGCTTATTTGATACTGGATGTCGTAAGTCCTTGATATGTCGGCAAGGTCAGGGGCATGTGAAAGCATGATGGTGAACACTTCTTTCGGGATGCCGAAAAGGGCTTTTTCAAAATCCGGCTTTCCTAGCATGGCATCATCAACACCGGCAATGATTATTTCTTCAGCCGTTAATAAGGTTATCTTAGCTGAGGTATTTTGCAACATGGTAAAATGGGATTTTTCCATGATATCGCTGTAAATTTCCGAGCCATATCCCCCATGATCATGGTTACCGTAGATGCTGAATTTTCCAAGCGGCGCTTTGAGCTGATTCAAAACGAGAGGGATTTTTTTGTGAGCCTTGTATTTATTAGGCTGGTCCATTAAATCTCCAGTAAATAAAATAACATCAGGGTCCAGTGCGTTTATCTTATTGACAATTGCTTGTAAATCCTTAAGCTGAAATTGAAAGCCTAAATGCGTATCGCTGAATTGGACCATTTTCATGCCATGAAAACCTTTTGGGATAAGCGGATTGCTGATGATTTTATGCTTGGTTTCCAACCATTTCGGCTCTAAATTATGGGCATAAAAGTTTCCGCCAATACCTAAACCGGTTAAGGTAGCCAATGTACCAAGACTTTTCTTTAAGAATGTTCTTCTGGAAATGGGTTTATTCAAATTAATCAACCTATCTAATATAAAAATGTTACTTCCTCATACTAACAAACAATATACATAAATTGAAGAAAATATCTTCTATAAGCTTATGAAAAACATGTAAACTGGGGTTTGATGAAACCGTATCCGGTTTGAAATTGAACATCTATACGGAGGTAACATGATGACCGAACCAATGTTTATTACACTGATTATACTTCTATGCGCGATTGCGCTTTTTATACAAGGAAAATTTCGAGCAGATTTAATTGCACTTAGTGCGCTATCCATTCTTGGGTTACTGGGGATTCTTTCATTGGATGAACTAGTGGCCGGTTTTGCGAATCAAGTGGTCATCATGCTGGCTGGGCTATTCATAGTCGGTGCCGGCCTGTTAAATACAGGAATCGTGGAAAAGGCAGGAAACAAGTTGTTGGGTTTATGTGGGGGCAGTGAATGGAAATCGCTGCTTATCGTCATGCTGACAGCAGGAATATTAAGTGCTTTTTTAAGCGGAACCGGAATTGTTTCCATACTGCTGCCGCTCGTCATGAGCATGGCCTTACAACAAAAAACAAGTCCGACAAGGTATTTATTGCCCCTTGCCTATGCAAGCAGTATTGGAGGGCTATTAACACTTACGGGTACTCCCTCCAATATGATCGTCGCTGATGTATTACGGCAAAATGGAATAGGGAATTTATCATTTTTTGACTTTACACCTGTGGGCTTAGTCGCCTTTGCAGCAGGGTTATTCTTCATGTTGACACTCGGACGCCTGTTGCTTCCCGAGAAAACCATTGCAGCGAACAATAGTGTAAAGGGACTGTCGGCAGGGGAGCTTGCCGGCATGTACAAAGTATATGACCGATTGCATTATCTGCATATACCCGCTACTTCCGATATTGTTGGGGAAAGGCTGTCGGACCTCCAGCTTCCTATTCAGTATGAATTGACTTTAATTGAAATCCAGCGGAAGCCAAAGGATAAGCAACTGCCGCTGTTGCAAAGGCAGCAGACGATTTCAGCCAGGGCGGATGAGGTTCTTCACCCTGAAGATATCATTTTGGTGTTTGGAGAAGAAGAGGCAGTTGAGAGATTGGCACTTAACTATGAACTGGAATTTAAACATTTCAATACCGAACAAATAAAGAAACATTTTCTTAGCAGTAGATTTGGATTGACGGAAATATTGATCGTCCCGAACTCGGATTATGAAAATCAAACTTTGATAGATGTCCATTTTCGTGAGAAATACCAATGTAATGTACTGGCAATCAATCGGAATGGTGAATATATTCAAGCGGATGTCGGAACGGAACGCCTGAAACCGGGGGATGCAATCCTGATACATGGAGAATGGGAGAACATTGAAAGGATTTCCTCGGATTTGCAGGATGTCATCGTTATTGGGAGTACATCAGAAGATGGCTCTCCGGTGAATTCCAAGGGCAAAGCGTGGATTGCCTTGGGAATCACTGCTTTGATGGTCATTCTTTTATCGATGGAATCCGTCCCTGCTGTACTGTCGGTATTGACGGCTGCATTGTTGATGGTGGTTACTGGCTGTGTCCGTTCGATGGAGGATGCTTACCAAAAGATTAACTGGGAACCTGTGCTATTGATAGCTGCCATGTTCGGAATAACGGCTGCATTGGATAATACGGGTGGAGTGAGAATGATAAGTGATTGGCTAGCCGTTTTATTCAGTAATATTGGAGCACACGGCATTTTAGCGGTCTTTTACCTCCTGACACTGATCCTGAGCCAATTCATCCCGTATGGAGCCGCGACGGTTATCATGACGCCCATCGCCCTGACATCTGCGGTTAATCAAGGAATCGATCCACTTCCTGTGTTTCTATGCCTTGCCGTTGCTGGCAGTTTGGCGTTATCCACTCCAAGGGTTGCCACTACCAACGCACTTGTCATGACGGCAGGTGATTACAAGCATAAAGATTTTATCATGATCGGGATATCCATACAGATTTTCATTGGCGTTATCATGGTGATCACGATACCATGGTTCTTCCCTTTCTGATAATTCAAAAGGCATTGTCCGTTTATGGGCAATGCCTTCTGTTTTTTTAAATTAATCGCAGCGAAAGTAAGCATCGCAGCAATCGACAATTTTTTAAGTCCCCTTAAAGTATTCAATGCATACCATGCTTTTCTTTTGCATGGATACAAGCTCAATCGTTTCTTTACGTTAGCATATATAGGTTTTATATCTTGATGATGACACAAATATGCATCCTGTCATATCTAGTTTTATTAATTCTATTTAAAACCATGAAGACTTTAGGCAAAGGGTTCTATCTAAAAGTTAAAGAAAGTTGATTGGAGCGGGTGTTCGAGACTCCTGCGTGAAAAGCGAGGCCAGGGGAGACCCCGCAGGCGCAAAGACGCCGAGGAGGCTCCCGGACCGCCTGCGGAAAGCGAGTGCCTGGAGAGGAAATCAGCGTTCATTTACAAACCATAAAAAATGGTAGGCATTGTTCCGGACAATGCCTTTTCAATGTATTTCTTTTCAAAAGGATAAATGGGGAATTTTAGGGTATTGAAAAAAGAGTTATGCAGTAGGAATTAAAATTATTTATTATCAATGCAAGAAACTAATGGTATAATTTTGGCATATTGGTGTTTTCGTAATTAGGGGGAAGATGCATCATGGATACAGAAAAGATATTAAAGAATTTAGACAGGGTGACACCATTCTTTCAACCGATTTTCAGTGCAGATCAACATCAGGTAATCGGGTATGAAATTCTAGGGCGCTATGAGGAACAATCTGAATATAAAAGCCTTGGCCCATTTTTTCACGATTCTGCAGTGCCGGAAGAGTATAGGGTGGAAGTGGATAATTACGTACTTGAAATTGCCTTGGAGAGAATAAAGGACTATGGTGAAGATTTTCTTATCTTTATCAACAGAGATCCTAATTTGCTTATGCTGGATCATGGCGAAGAATTCATGGAGATTTTACACCGTCATTTTCAACCGGAGGAAATGCACCGGATTGTTTTGGAATTATCAGACACGATCAGTCCGGAAAACATAGATCCTCTGCAGCATGTGCTTGCTTACTTTAAAACATATGGGATTAAGATAGCTTTAGATCATTTAGGACAAGATACGCAACTGGACCGAATCGCGCAGATTTCTCCGAATATTTTAAAAGTTAACCTGGACCAGCTTCGCATCTCAGGTGGGGATGCCTATCAGGTCATCCTGTTTTCTTTAAGCATGCTAGCACGTAAAATCGGCGCCAACTTACTATTTGAGAACATTGAGTCCGAATACCAGCTTCGCTTTGCATGGAAGAATGGGGGACGATATTATCAAGGATATTTCTTGGCGAAACCGGAAGGCGAATTCATTAATAAAGATTTACTTCGTGAAAAATTCCATCAAGAATGCCAGTCCTTCATTTCTTTAGAGACCAAGAAGCTTGAAGCCGTTTATCAAAAGACTTTGCAATTCAACGAGAATATGCAAAACTTCTTAAAACAGCACAAGCGGGCCGGCTCCCATGAAGAGTTTCTCGGAGTTTTGGCGAAAAAATTGGATTCAATATGTTTTCGTCTATATATATGTGATGAAGCGGGGTATCAAAAATCCCCCAATATCCTCCATAAGGACGGACAATGGATGGTCCAACCGAGTTATATGAATAAAAATTGGAGCTGGAGACCTTATTTCCTCGAAAATATTGTAAAGATGCGTAACGAGAAAAAAGGAAGGTTATCCGATTTATACAGTGATATTGAAACGGGGGAAACCATTCGGACCTTTTCCTATCCACTGAATAATAAGGAATATATTTTCTGTGATCTTTCTTATAGTTATTTATATGAAAATGAAGCACTATTATAAAAAACGATTCATGAATATAATCGCTTTAAATGTGTAACGATAAGCAGAAATGATGCGCTTGGAGGAGACATATTTTGAGCACGTACATCTGGATTCTAATCATTATCGTTACAGTCATGGCGTTATATCTGCTCTTTTATACTTATTCTGTAGCAAGGGCACAGAAAGTGAAAGCCGGTTATGATTCGACTATCGATGATTCAGTTAAGGAACATCCTTATTTAAAGAACCCGATATTCGTTTCTCTTTTTATTGGGACGATTTTGGTTGCCGGTTTTATTTTTTACTATGCTTTTCGATAGTTGTAAGAAGAAGATTTCAATATCATGAAATCTTCTTTTTTATTGTGAAAAATGGGCGATGGTTTCAAGGTCTAACGGAGAATGTGATTTTGTAGTTTGGCTTTGACCTGGACGGGTATTGAAAGACATAGGCAAAAAATCCGAATCATTAGGAGAAATTCTATAACGAGGAGATGATTGTAATGAGTAAATATTTAGTTGCATGTCTTGCCAGCGTCCTTTTATTTTTAAGTGGGGGGGTCACTGCTTCAGCGGAGGGCTTACATAGAGAGGAAGTACTATCTTTAATACATGATGCCATGGAGAATCAGGTTTCGATCAGTGAGGAAGTACGTTCTAAGGAAGCGATTGAAGGGAAGTTGGAAAAACATTTCACTGGTGATTTCATCGAGAAGTTCGTCCAAGCGAATGTAGTGAAAGTCGATGGCGGTTATACCGCATTTGGTTCAGATTTCGCTCCGTATTATATCCCTTTCTTCAGTTACGATAGGAATACGGAAATTGTATATGGGAAAAAAGGTGATGTCATTTATGTTCAGGAAGAATTCCAGGACAATGGGGAAGGACCTGTAACGATGGAAAAACATGTAGAAGCAGTTACTTTGAAAAAGGAAAATGGCGCTTGGAAGGTAAAGGATGTAAAGTATGAAAACAGAAAATAGAATGGATTTTAAAGGAAGCTGAAATGAAAAAGTCTAGAGAAGGCCACAGCCTTCTCTAGACTTTTTATTATATATTCAATTCCTTTTTTATTTCGTCCAATTCAAAACCAATAATGGCTTTCCCATCGATGACGACCGTTGGTGTGGAATAAGCCCTATATTTATTGGTTAGTTCTTTACGTGCATCCCCATCTGCTTTAATATCTTTTTCTTTGTATACTATATTATTATCATCAAAGAACATTTTCATGATTTTGCAGGGAGGGCAATCAGGTTGGGTATAGAGTGTAACGTCTTTCATTTCATTCCTCCATATATGCTTTAGTAAGGTACTTTTTCATTATAGAGAATGCCAAGACATTTGAATAGGGATAAACCTCAAGGATCGTTTTACCGATCTTTCTCCTGTTTTACAAGATAGTCTATCAATCCCATGGAACAAACGTTCAAGTCCATGGCAATGATTTCAAAAACTGGATGATCAGCAGTGATTCCTTTTTCGCCTAAATGAACAGCGACTTCCGTGAAAATATTTTTACTGGTTGCTGCCACTTGATCCTCGAAGCTAGCATATTCCCTATATGCCGATTTGGCAGTCTCCACAAATTTAGGCAGCCAGTAATGAAGTTGTTTATATACTTCCTTAGGGTTTTCCGATACGCCGTAATGGCCAAAATATATACGTTCGACGCCAATGCTTTCATACAATCCTGCTGCAGCAAGCATCGCGTCGGGATTAAATTGGTTTGGCGATGTGGACGGTAAGTAAAATTCCAAACCTTCTTCATCGAGTTCACGATAATAGATGCCTACGGTGTCACCTGAAAACATCCCTTTTGAAACCGAATCGTATATGCTTAAATGATGGTTCGCGTGTCCTGGCGTATCATAAAAGGTCAACGTGGAAGTACCACTTGTTTTTAGGGATTCCCTATCTTGTTTAATCAGCATTCTTTCAAAAGGTATAGGTAATATCGGATCGAAAAGCTTGTTGAATTCTTCACCATAGACTGCTTTAGCCCCAGCGATCAAACGCGTTGGATCTTCTAGATGCCTTGCGCCTTTTGGGTGGACGATCACCTTGGCATTCGGACAATGCTGTAAAAAAAGTCCAGCTCCACCTGCATGGTCCAAATGAATATGGGTAAGAATGATATATGTAATATCTTCGAGGGCGATTCCCAAATGTTCGAGCCCCTTCATTAAGTGGGGGATGGAAGGGCTGGCGGAAGTTTCGACTAAGGTGATGTCCTCATCGGCAATTACATATGTTCCTGTACGATTTCTTCTATCCAAATCAAAACCATCAATCAATGAAATCCGAAAACCAAGCTCACTAATGTTTTGCAACAGAATCTACCCCCAGAAAATTTTTCATGTACAAAATCCATTCCTTATTTTATTCTGTTAATAGTGCCATGTAAAGAATGAAGTTTTAAATTATTCTGAATTTATTTCCGCGTGGCTACTGGATAGAAAAGTATGGTATAGTGAAACCTATCGAAAAGGTTTTATTCAGAAAGGAGAGGGAGTATGTCTCAATTACAGGGCATCCTTACCAGATTGAAAAGTCTTCAAGAGCAAGCGAAGGAATCTGAATCTGCTCAACGTTTTTTTGAAATAGATGGTGTGAAAAAGTGCCAGGTTACATATTTCAGCAAAACAGAAATGTTCGAGCTTGAAGTATACAGTGATAAAGGGAAATCATCAAAATATCAATTTGATAATATTGATATGATTACCATTGAAATCTTTGATCTTCTTCAATCTTAAAAAACACAAAAAGCCGCCTTCCATTGGAAGCGGCTTTTTTATTGTGAAAAACCGGTCAATTTTTACTGAATGAAGTAGTGATTTTTACGACATCTTATTAGTTGGAGGGATGTAAATGAAAAATCCGATGGTAATATGCCCGGAATGCGGTGAGGAAAGGGAAATGGAAAATGTATTAACGGCACAATCCAACCAAAATGTGATTTATCAATGCCCGGAATGCGGTTTTAAACAGGTTAACATCAAAACTAGTAAGGGCTAAGGGTCTCTCACGAATCCCGCCAATTGGGATTTTATTGGTCTAGGAATGAGCCTTTTCTGCTTACATATGTTAAACTATAGAAAGAGCTGTTTATAAAAACATATGGTAAGGGGTTTTAACATGATCGGTACTCATGATGGGGATTTATTGGAATCCAGCGTTAAAGATTTAATGATTTCTTCTGAACGCGTGGCCCACGTGCAGGTAACCAATAACTTAGAACATGCACTATTGGTATTAACAAAGAGCGGTTATACGGCCATTCCTGTGTTAGATCCGATGTATAAACTGCATGGTTTAATTAGCACACCAGTCATTCTCGATTCAATCTTGGGACTGGAACGAATTGAATTTGATAATCTTGAGCATAAAAAAGTTTCCGAAATAATGAATATAGAAATACCTCGCCTGCATATTGAAGATACATTGACCAAGGGTGTGGAATTGTTGATTGATCATCCGTTTGTCTGTGTGGAGAATGACGAACATGTATTTGAAGGCATCTTAACAAGAAGGGCAATCTTGAAAAAAGTATTTAAACAAAATACACCTGATAAATAAGCAAGGCATAAAATGACGGTTAACCCCAAGACTCGCCAGTTGGCGAGTTTTCTTGTTTTTTTACATATTTGATCCAGTTAGTGGTGAAGTCTATTAACAGGTAGGATCTATTAGGAGAGGATGCAAAAATTGGGCCATGCAATGGATAGTGCAAACGTGCAGAATAAAAAATTGAAACGTCCCTTCATATTGGCTGCCATCATGTTAGCGATGTTTATGAATGCTATTGAAGGAACGATCGTTTCGACGGCAATGCCGGCCATTGTAAGTGATTTAGGTGGTTTTTCACTATACAGCTGGGTGTTTTCAGGCTATTTGTTAATGAACGCCGTAACAGTTTTAATCTACGGAAAGCTATCGGACATACTCGGGAGAAAACCCGTCTTATTATTTGGAATCGTTGTCTTTTTAATCGGCTCCATTCTTTGCGGCTTTTCCAATTCAATGACGGAACTCATCATTTATCGCTTTGTACAAGGTTTTGGGGCGGGAGCTGTAGCGCCTGTAGCCTCGACAATTATTGGTGATATCTATAAAAATGAAGAGAGGGCACGCGTTCAAGGGTATCTTTCGAGCGTTTGGGGCATTTCTGCGGTAATGGGACCAGCATTGGGCGGCTTGCTCGTTGAATCCCTGACTTGGAAACTTGTCTTTTGGGTCAATATTCCTTTGGGCGTACTATCTTTTATTGGAATTTGGTTATTCCTTCATGAAAATATCGAAAAGAAAAAACGTGATATCGATTACCTAGGTGCAACGCTATTGACATTGTCCATATCCATTCTTATGGTGCTGCTCGTAGAAGGAGGAGTGAAATGGTCATGGACTTCAGCTCCAGTCATATCCTTGGCATTAGTGGCCATCATCAACTTTATCCTATTCATTCTTCAGGAAAAGAAAGCAGCCGAACCGATGATGCCATTTGAAATCTGGCAGGAGCGTTCCATTCTGATTGCGAACCTAGTATCCTTGACGACAGGGGTGATGATGATTGGATTATCAAGTTTCCTCCCCACATTCGTTCAGGGCGTGATGGAGCGCTCGCCTACGGTAGCTGGTTTTACATTGACAGCCATGTCAATTGGCTGGCCGATCGCATCTATGGTGTCAGGCAAATTATTGTTGAAAATAGGATTTAAATCAACCTCCCTTCTTGGAGGGTGCTCATTGATCCTTGGGAGTCTGATCCTAGTATGGATGAAGCCGGAAGCTGGGCCCATTATTGCCGCCATGGGATCCTTCTTTGTCGGTGTAGGGATGGGCTTGACTTCTACTTCATTCATTGTCGTCATTCAAAAAACCGTCAGCTGGGAACGAAGGGGTATTGCGACGGCTTCCAATATGTTCATGCGTAATTTAGGAAACACTGTAGGTGCTGCATTACTTGGAGGAATCATGAATATGAGACTTCACGCTTATCTGAACGAGCATGCGCCGGCCGGATCGGGAGTGACGATAGATACGGCAAATAAATTGTTGAACAGTGAAGAACGCACGTCGCTTCCTGAAAATGTGGTAAATGTTTTACAGGAAGGACTTACATTGTCTTTACAGACGATTTATCTTATTGTTCTAGTCTTCTCTGTAATCAGCTTTCTGTTTCTAACGAGACTAAGAAAGAATAAGGAAGAATAAGAAGGCATAGGAAAAAGGCAGACTCGTTAATGTAGTTTGCCTTTGTTTTAAGGAAATGCAACTCTGATGACCAATTGAATCGATAATGCGATCGTGACCGAATGTAAAATGAATCTCAACTGTGCAGTGGAGATTTTTTGAGCCACACGCAAGGCCAGCCGTGATCCGATCAGGGAACCGAACGTGTAATAAATGGCAATCCAATTTACCGGCCATGAATAGGTAATGAATGCAGCTCTACAGCTAATGAAAGTTTGGAATCTAGTAAAGGCCAGGGATTGAAGGTAGGTGGCGCCATTTCTTAAAAAGGTATACATGAGCATGGTCGCTCGTCCCGGTCCGAATATTCCGTCATAGACACTGATTCCGAATAGGATGGATAAACTTTTTTTTGGAGATGCCAATCCGATTCATCGGAAGGTTGCGGTTTTTTGATGAAATTCAGGATCAAAGCGACAGTCAAAAGGCAGATGGCTAACAAATTCATTGCCTTCTCGGGGAATGAATTAGCAAGCAGACCGCCGCATAAGCCACCAAAAAGGGCAAATGGGATTAACTGGAGGGCATCCTTCAATTTTAGCTGCTTTTTCTTGAGTAAAATATAAAAGCTAGAAAAAGAAGAAAACATTGGGGAATTTGACTGATCCAATAACCTGGTGAATGGGTGGGCCTATCAAAAGAAGGGACGGCATGCCGTTGAGACCGCCGCTCCGGGCCAATGTCCCGACAAAGGATGCTGCAAAACTGATGGCAAGCAATAAAATGATCGTCAAAGGATATTCACTCCGTTCCTTTTCTCTTGTATTATAAGCGGACTATGTTGATAATAAAATTTAAATAAATTAAATCATCATGATAAGATTTAATTATCAAGAGGTTGGTGTGTATGTCATTTTCAGAATTTCATTTATTATCAGTGCTTGCTCAGGAAATGAATATGAGAAAAGCAGCTGAGCGGTTGTTCGTTTCCCAGCCGGCTTTATCCCAGCGTTTACAATCAATAGAAAAGGATTGGGGCTCGAAACTGTTTCTGCGTTCACAAAAAGGGCTGTCACTGACGCCTGCAGGTGAAGCGGTAATTCGTTTGGCCAATGAGGTTATAGAAAAAGAAGAGAAGGTCAGGGAAAGTATTCAAGCCATGGACCATGAAGTATATGGCACTTTGAAAATAGCCTGTGCCTCGATTGTCGGTCAAAATTGGCTGCCGCAAGTATTGAAAAAGTTCGTCCGAAAATATCCGTATGCAAAAATTTCCTTGATCACTGGCTGGAGCAGTGAGATTTTAAAGTCTTTGTATGAAGGGCAAGTGCATATTGGCATCATAAGGGGAGCACCGGATTGGAAAGGCGTAAAACAGCATTTATTCACGGATATGCTGTATTTGGTGGATACTGAAATGAAGGAACTGAATCAAGTGTTCGAAACGGACCGTCCATTCATTCAGTTTAAGAGCGATTCGAATTATTATCAGGAAATTCAAGATTGGTGGCATCGGCAATTTCAAACGACACCAAAAAACACCATAGTCGTTGATCAAATCGAAACATGCAAACAAATGGTGTTTAATGGTATTGGATATGCGATCCTGCCAGCCATCACTTTACATGATAAAGATACGAATGTATTTAAAATCCCTCTACTGGATGGGCATAACCACTCAATCGAACGTGATACATGGCTTTGCGGCTATGAATCTGCCTTCCAGTTAAAGCAAGTCCAGGCATTCACGGAAGTGGTTAAAGAGCATATTCGCGACCAAGGAATGTTATAGGTCCGCCGACGAAAATGTCAATAGGGCAGAATAATATATATGAGTGACATTCAACTTGTCTTGCCGGCTGTTGTCTGGTAAATTTAAAACGAGTAATGATACATATTTAGGAGGTTTACCCGGAATGAATAAAATGGATGCAAACGAAATTATTTCTTTTATCTCGAATAGTAAAAAATCCACACCTGTAAAGGTATATGTCAAAGGCGATTTAGAAGGCCTGGATTTTGGTCCAGCTTCTAAAACTTTCATAACAGGAAATACAGGGGTTGTATTCGGTGAGTGGTCTGAAATCGAAGAAGCGATCAAGGCAGCAGGAACAAAAATCGAGGATTATGTAGTTGAAAATGATCGTCGTAACTCTGCCATTCCTTTATTGGATCTAAAAGGCATCAAAGCCCGTATCGAGCCAGGCGCAATAATCCGTGACCAAGTTTCCATTGGAGATAACGCAGTCATCATGATGGGTGCATCAATCAATATTGGATCTGTCATCGGTGAAGGTACAATGATTGACATGAACGCAATACTGGGCGGACGTGCAACAGTGGGCAAAAACTGTCACGTAGGTGCTGGTGCCGTTTTAGCAGGTGTCATCGAGCCGCCTTCCGCACAGCCGGTCATTTTGGAAGATGATGTATTGATCGGAGCCAATGCGGTCGTACTGGAAGGTGTCAAAATCGGAGAAGGTTCCGTTGTCGCTGCTGGTGCCGTCGTAACGAAAGACGTTCCTCCATACTCCGTGGCTGCTGGTATCCCGGCGAGGGTCATTAAACAAATTGACGAAAAAACAAAATCAAAAACAGAAATCATGCAAGAACTTCGTCAACTTTAATTTCTTTAGTGAATATTGCCTGAAGCGTGGATAACTATATCCACGCTTTCTGTATAGGGAGGGAATAATGTGAAAATAAACCCTTTTGTCAAGATCCGGCGTGATCTGCATCAAATACCGGAGATAGGGTTCAAAGAATTCAAGACGCAGCAATACCTACTGAATTACATAACGAATCTGGCCCAGGAGCGAATGGAAATAGAAACATGGCGAACTGGGATATTCGTGAAAGTGAAGGGAATGAACCCGCGAAAAACCATAGGCTACAGGGCTGATATAGACGGTTTGCCGATAAAAGAGGAAACCGGATTGCCGTTTGCATCCAACCACGAGGAATATATGCATGCCTGCGGTCATGATTTTCATATGAGCATAGGTTTGGGATTATTGACATATTTCACGGAAAATCCGATCGATGATGACTTGCTATTCATCTTCCAGCCTGCAGAAGAGGGTCCTGGCGGAGCTGAACCAATGCTTAAATCGGAAACGATGAAAAAATGGAAGCCTGATATGATCCTTGCTTTACATATTGCTCCGGAGTATCCAGTTGGGACGATTGCCGTTAAAGAAGGGCTTCTATTTGCCAATACATCTGAATTATTCATCGATTTGAGGGGGAAGGGAGGGCATGCAGCCTACCCGCACGAAACAAATGATATGGTCATTGCGGCCTGCTCGCTTGTAGGGCAGCTTCAAACAATCGTATCCAGGAATGTCAATCCGCTAGATTCAGCTGTCATTACAGTTGGGAAGATCACTGGAGGCACCGTTCAAAACATTATTGCGGAGACAGCGCGGTTAGAGGGCACAATACGCACTCTTAACCCCGAATCGATGGTAAAGGTCAAGTCTAGGATAAAAGCGCTTGTGGATGGTATACAAGTAGGATATGAGTGCTTGGCTGAAATCGACTATGGCGCGATGTATCATCAGGTATATAATGAAGAGCGGTTGACCCGGGAATTCATGGATTTCACAGAGAAGTCAACTGCTGTTCATTTGCATGAATGTACTGAAGCAATGACTGGCGAAGATTTTGGTTATATGTTAAAGGAGATTCCAGGATTCATGTTCTGGCTGGGGGTTTCATCGGAATACGGATTGCATCACGCCAAGTTAAGCCCGGACGAAAAAGCCATTGAACTCGCGATCGATCACTTAACGGATTATATAACGTTTAAAGGAAGCAAAGCATAAAAATGATTTTCAGTGCAGAACATGCTCTAAAGAAAGAACGAATGACGTTGGAGGGCTTATTGTGAAAAAAGAATTTGCGGTGATTGGACTTGGCCGTTTTGGCGGCAGCATAGTCAAGACATTAGCTGAGGAAGGATTAGGGGTTCTGGCTATCGATGCCGACGAAGATCGAGTGAATGAATTTGCCAGAATAGCTTCACATGCCGTAGTAGGGGATACGACAGATGAAAATGTACTAAGGAATATAGGGATTCGAAATTTTGATCACGTCATTGTAGCGATTGGCGAGAATATTCAAGCCAGTATATTGACGACTCTCATGCTTAAGGAATTGGGTGTCGGAAATGTTACGGTTAAAGCGCAAAATGATTATCACGAGAAGGTTCTTCGTAAAATCGGGGCCGACTATGTCGTGCACCCCGAACGGGATATGGGGAGAAGGATTGCCCATAATATCGTCTCCAATAATATTCTCGATTATTTGGAGCTTTCTGATGAACACTCTATCGTCGAAATTGTTGCAAGCCAAAAGATGAATGGAAACTCGATAATTGATCTTGATATCCGTGCCCACTATGGACTGAATATAGTCGCAATCAAAAGAGGGAACGAAATTAATGTTTCCCCACAGGCGAGCGATTTAATACATAAAGGTGATGTATTGATCGTCATCGGCGCGGATTCGGACATCAATCGCTTTGAAAAAAAAATTGTGGAATAAGTAAGCGTCCTGCTAAAATCGAGCGCGCTTTTATCAAAGGAAAACCAAAAAGGTTTCGGAATGGCCTCATTCCGAAACCTTTTTGGTTTTTAATTGGATCTTACGGAGTTATAGAGAATAGCTTCATCGACAATTTTTCAATTCCCTTTTTATTTTTGCGTACATGATAAACTCGTGTTTCCGGCACTTCGACAGTGTGGAATCAACAAAAATAGGCTTCTTATCAGTTTACTTTCGGAAGCTTTCCATTTTTAAAACAAGAAAGACTGTTGACAAAAGGAGTTCTATCTAACTTTTAAAAGAAAATTGATTGGAGCGGGTATTCGAGATCCTGCGGGAGACGTGTAAGGGAGCCCCACAGGCTTCTAAGGCGCCGGGGAAAGTGAGTGCCTGGAGTGGAATTCAAGGTGGGGGGATTTACAAACCTAAACAAAAAAAGCCCAGCCAAATGATGGCTGGGCTTCTATTATTTATTGCACTTCCATGATGATCGGCAGGATCATCGGACGGCGTTTCGTTTTTTCATATAGGAATGGAGATAGAGTGTCTGTAATTTCATTTTTGATTTCAGACCATTGAGTAGTTTTGCGATCCATCACCTTATTTAAATGCTTTGTGATCAAGGATTGAGCATCGCTGATAAGGTCTCCTGATTCTCTCATATAAACAAATCCGCGTGAGATGATGTCAGGACCGGATGCAATTTTGAATTCCTTCATATTGATGCTGACCACAACAACGACAAGGCCTTCCTCGGAAAGAATCCGACGATCACGGAGAACGATATTACCGATATCCCCAATGCCGCTTCCATCGATATAAACCGAACCTGAAGGGATTTTACCAGCGATTTGAGCTGTGTTCTCACTTAAGGAAAGAACTTCGCCATTATCCATGATAAAACAATTTTCTTCCGGAACGCCGCAATCGACTGCATGGCGGGCATGCAGTTTTTGCATACGGTATTCACCGTGGATTGGCATGAAGAATTTTGGTTTTATCAAACGGAGCATAAGCTTTTGTTCCTGCTGTCCGCCATGTCCTGAAGTATGAATGTCATTCAGAGGACCTGAAATGACGTCTGCTCCTGCACGATATAATTGATTGATCGTTCTGGACACACTGATTGTGTTACCTGGGATGGGCGAAGATGAAAATACTACCGTATCACCAGGGATGATTTGAATTTGACGGTGAGTGCCGTTCGCTATGCGCGACAGTGCTGCCATTGGTTCACCTTGGCTGCCTGTACAAAGGATGGTTACTTTATTCGCAGGCATACGATTCAATTGCTGTACATCAATAAATGTATCTTTAGGAGCTACTATATAACCAAGATCTTGTCCGATTGATATGGCTGAATCCATGCTTCGGCCAAAAACGGCTATTTTACGGCCGTTGGCCACGGCTGCTTCCACAACTTGCTGGAGGCGATGGATGTTCGATGCAAACGTTGCAAAAATAATCCGGCCGTCAACTTTGCGGAAAATGTCTTGAATGGTATCACCGACACGGCTTTCGGACATAGTAAAGTTCTGCACTTCACTATTTGTGCTATCCGAGAGTAAGCACAATACACCTTCTTTACCGATTTCAGCCATCTTGGTCAGGTTTGCAGGCTCACCCACTGGGGTGAAGTCGAATTTAAAATCACCAGTATGGACAATTTGTCCAGGTGGGGTTTTTACGACGATTCCATATGAGTCAGGGATACTGTGAGTTGTACGGAAGAAAGAGACGGACGTTTTCCGGAACTTGATCACTTCATCTTCACTGATTTCAATCATGGTTGTCTGACGTAAAAGGCCGTGTTCTTCCAATTTATTACGAAGCAGTCCAAGTGCAAGCTTCCCGCCGTATACAGGGACATTCACTTTTCTAAGTAAATAAGGAATCCCGCCTATGTGGTCTTCATGACCATGGGTAATGAAAACACCTTTGATTTTATCTACATTTTTCTCTAAATAGCTGTAATCTGGAATCACATAGTCAATACCGAGGAGTTCATCTTCAGGAAATTTAATTCCAGCATCAATGATGATGATTTCATCTTGAAACTGAACAGCATATGTGTTCTTACCGATTTCGCCTAAACCGCCCAGGGCGAATACAGCTGTTTGATCGTTTTTTACGAATTTCATAAATTATAGCTCCAATACTTTGTAATCTTCATTTTGTTTTTCATATTCTAAATATGCTCCGGTTACGGGTAGTACGATTTCTACGTTATAAGGTTCTTTTTTTAATTTTAAACGAACGTCACGAACGGATTCACCTTCGACAAACATTGTTTTAGTATTCTCCCTGATGGGAACCTCTGATATGGTTACTTGATAGTATACCTTAAAAACCATTTTAATCTCTCCTCACTAGTTTGCATTGCTTTTTTCATTATATATAAAAACAACAATTTTTTCATGTTTTTCAACATCATGTAAAAATAAACCCAGCTCCGCCATAAAAACGGAAGGGGTTTGATGAATTAAATATACCAATGTCTAAAAGTATATAAAAAAATAGATGGCCGAATCTGGTATCAATCCAATTGTAGCTTCCTCTATCTTATATCCTATCCGTTTTTGCCATGTGTAAAACTTAAATCATGGGATCTTTTTTTAAACGATTTCTTTCTAAATTAATACAGTACCACTGTGTGCAGCGTTTCATGAAAACACAGCGACTCATATTTTGATTGAAATATGTATTCACCAGACCATATAAAAGCCAAGATAGAAAGAATGCCTAACAAGAACTTTACAACAAGGAAGAAGCCCTCCGCAAGTTTTTGAAGGGCTGTCCGAAAAAAATTCGCATATGGATGACGGCCAAGGCAGGAATGAGTGGCAAATCATGCGATAGATTTTTTTCTTAAAAGATCATTCCACTGTTTAACAAGCTTTTTACGAAGCTTTTTTAACATGGCGATCACGCTCCCTTAATTATTATTGTATAGGATTATTCAATAATGTAAATACGTCTTTACAGGTACATGGCCCATTTTTGAAAAAAAAGGCTCTTTTAAACAAGTAACTGGGATTTAAGAGGCAGAAGGATGGGAGAAGTGTAATCTGGAAAGCCTGAGTTGGTTTCTATTAAGAATAGTATATGCCCATTCCTGAAGAAAAAACGTAACTTTGAGTTGGGTCCGGCAGAGTTACTTGACTTATCTTGATGACAATTATTAAATGGTTACATATTAAAAAGGAAAAAATGAATGAATTGGAAGTGAATCGCAAGTGAAAATCGTATTTTTTGATATTGACGGAACATTGCTTGATCATGAAAAAAAGTTACCTGCTTCAACAAAAGAAGCCATTAAGCAACTGCAGGATAGCGGGGTTTTTGTAGCGATTGCCACAGGAAGGGCTCCGTTCATGTTCGAGTCTTTAAGGGAAGAGCTTGGCATCGATACTTTCGTAAGTTTCAATGGACAATACGTTGTTTTTGAAGGGAAAGTCGTTTATAAAAACCCTTTGAGCAAACCTGAGATAAAACGCCTTCACGAACATGCTGAAAAAAATGAAATACCGATCGTGTTCATGAATGAGGAGACAATGAAATCGAGTGTTCCGCATCATAGCAGAATTGAAGAAGCTTTGAGCAGCCTTAAGTTTCCCCACCCTGAACAAATGGCGGATTTTTATGAGGACCATGATATATACCAAGCCTTATTATTCTGTTCGGAAGCTGAAGAAGGGAACTTTGTTGGGAAATATGATGATTTTCACTTCATTAGATGGCATGAGTATTCGACGGATGTACTTCCATTCGGGGGTTCAAAGGCTGAAGGCATTAAAATATTAATGGAAAAAGTCGGGTTTGCTCTTGAGGATGTTTACGCCTTTGGAGATGGCTTAAACGATATAGAGATGTTAAAAGTAGCGGGATATGGCGTGGCTATGGGGAATGCCGGTCAGCTTGTGAAGCAAGAGGCCGACTTTGTAACGAAGGATGTCGATGATGATGGCATACTTTTTGGTTTGAAGGAACTTGAACTGATTTAAAAAATAAAACCCCCGTCAACCAACAGACGGGGGTTTTGCCTATTACGTTACCTTTCCACCGCAATTGAATTTTCCGGAATGGCATAGGGGTCTTCAGGATTGATATGATCATAAAACATGATACCATTAAGGTGGTCGATTTCATGTTGAAAGCAAATGGCTGCGATGCCTTTCAGGCGGAGTTGAACCGATTTTCCTTCCAGGTCCGTACCCGCAACCGTTATTCGGGCATAACGTGGCACATAGCCGGAAACGGGACGATTTACGGAAAGACAGCCTTCTCCAGATGTCAAGTATGCTTTTTCGACTGAATGGCTAACGAGTTTAGGGTTGAAAAGTGCATAGCTAAAAAGTTGATCATCCTTTTCTTTTAAATGAACCGCAATCATCCTTTTTGAAACATTAACCTGTGGTGCAGCCAAGCCAATTCCTGCCCTTAACCCGTATAGAGCAGCAATATCAGGTTTCTGGCTATTTTGGACATATTCCATCAAGCTGGCTAAAAGTTGCTTATCTTCATTTGATGCCGGAAGCGGAACCTCTACCGCGACTTGCCTTAAGATTGGATCGTCTTCATTAACAAAATCATCCATGGTAAGCATAATCTTTCACCCCATAAAAATTCTTATAATATGTATAGGGTTATTTTAACAAAAAAAAGGCTGAAAGTTAATGAATGGTTTAATGAAAGAAAAATGGAGGGGATGGAATCAAGTCGATGATTTCCTATCCCTGCCATTATTTTATTTGCATGTTGGTCTATTTAAAAAATATTATCATTTTTTGTGAATCAGGGTAAATCGTTAACATTTTCGGGTATAGGTAATAGTAATTACCTGGTTAGCATAAGCACGCGCCGACGATGATTAACAGAATGAACAGGACAATGATCAGGGCAAAGCCGCTTCCAAAGCCGCAGCCTCCACCATCGCCATATCCATAGCTGGGTGCAGCGGAAACCGGATAACAACATTCTTGGTTGAAACCTCCATACATAATTTCATACCTCCGTTTTTGTATTTATTAAAATGCTGACCATTCAAATTTGAAACGGTCCCTACAGCCTATGCAGTATGGTTTAAAGGGTGTAGGCTAGCGCCCAGTAATGAAAAAAACCTGCTCGGAATATGATTGTAACAAATGTCTGCGGCTTAGAATGAATTGAGGAACATGAATCTTCAAAGAACTATCAGAAGGAGTTGTCTATGTTGAAACGTTTTGGTCCATTTGTTATCTTACTTCTTTCTTTAGTGACCTTGACTGGTTGTTTTAATGGTTCACCGGAAGAAAGAATCCACAAAATCCTGGAGAAAACTGCAGAAAAGGAAAGTGATTTCACCGAGACTCAAGAGCCGCTTAATGATTTGGAGAAAAAAGAAAAAGAAAAATATGAGAAAATCATTAAACTTGGATTGGATGATTATGAACAGATCGTCGAGCTTTCAGATGAAGCAACCAAGAATATCGACGAAAGGGAAAAAATAATTGAAAAGGAACAAAGCAGTATGCAATCCTCAAAAGAACAATTCAATCAAATAGATGAACAAATCGGGAAAATAGAGGATGAAAAGATAAAAGAAGAAGCGACTGAAATGAAAAAGATCATGAGTGAGCGCTATAGCACCTATGATGATTTATTTGATGCCTATCAACAAAGTCTCGCTTATGATCGTGAATTATATGAGCTTTTCAAAAAAGAGGATTTGAAAATGGATGAATTACAAGTGCAAATTAAGAAAATAAATACCTCTTATACAAAAGTTTTGAAAGCGAATGAGGAATTTAATGCATTAACGGAAAAATCAAATCAAAAAAAAGAAAGTTTTTATGATAGTTCCGGCATAGAAATGGCAGATTCAACAAATTAATATAAATAATGATGGGCTGTGATCCTCACTCACAGCCCATATTTTTTTCAATCCAGTTCCTTTGGGAATAAAAAATTTTAGAATGCTCTTTTTTTTGTGCAACCAGCCTGATGTGAAATTTTCATACCTGTACTAAAAAAAAACGATAATTAAAAATCTAACAGCAGACTTAGATGAAAGCGTTTGAATATTTTTTCGGTATATTATTTTACAGGCTCAAATGCCTATAGTTAAAGCGGTTTTGGAATCGATGGGATATGCTGGGGAATTGAAATGTTATCCTTCGCCATCCTTAAATTGATAAATAAGGGAAATTTAATAGTACAGTTGTAAATTGAAAACTAATACAGAGAAGAAGTATGAGTATTGGAAATTCTATTAAATCAAAATTATTAGGAACTCCAAGTGATTGACTTGATGTTATTTCATCTTGTAAACTTAATCTATAAAAATTCTTGTATCATTTTCCTTGATTTTTTTTATGGTACAGAATAAGATTGAGACATATTAAGCATATCCACGTTTGAGGATTGGTCTTAAGGGAAAAATAAAAGAATGTATTGTTGCAGAAACTAAAAAGCAAACTATTTTTGCTTTATAGAATAATAATAGCAAACCTTTTTAATGAAAGGATGAGGTGCCAAATGGCTCAAAAAACTAAACAAGCTAAAATTAATGTTCAGGATCAGCTTAAGAAAGTAGAAGAACAATTTGAAACTTTTCAAATTTTAAATGAAGAGGGAGAAGTCGTGAATGAAGCGGCTATGCCTGATTTAAGTGATGAACAATTGCAAGAATTAATGCGCCGTATGGTTTATACACGCATCTTGGATCAACGTTCCATATCACTGAACCGTCAAGGCAGATTAGGTTTCTATGCACCGACTGCCGGTCAAGAAGCTTCTCAAATCGCTTCCCAGTATGCTTTGGAAAAAGAAGATTTCATTTTGCCTGGTTATCGTGATGTTCCGCAAATCGTTTGGCATGGCCTGCCGCTTTGGCAAGCATTCTTATTCTCCCGGGGTCATTTTAAGGGAAATCAAATTCCTGAAGACGTCAATGTAATTTCTCCTCAAATCATTATCGGCGCTCAATATATCCAAGCTGCCGGAGTTGCTCTTGGGTTGAAGAAACGCGGGAAAAAAGCTGTTGCCATTACATATACGGGTGACGGTGGAACCTCACAAGGTGACTTCTATGAGGGAATTAACTTTGCAGGTGCCTTTAAAGCGCCAGCTATCTTCATCGTGCAAAATAACCGTTTCGCAATCTCTACACCAGTTGATTTGCAGTCAGCATCGAAAACATTGGCCCAAAAGGGTGTGGCTGCAGGTATTCCTGGAATCCAGGTTGATGGTATGGATGCGTTGGCCGTTTATACAGCCGTTAAAGAAGCTCGTGAACGTGCAATCAATGGTGAAGGCCCTACATTGATTGAAACATTAACTTATCGTTATGGACCACATACGATGGCTGGGGATGACCCGACACGTTACCGTACTTCCGAAATGGATAACGAGTGGGAACTGAAAGATCCATTGGTTCGTTTCCGCAAGTTCTTGGAAAGCAAAAAACTTTGGAATGAAGAATTAGAAAACGAAACGATAGAGAAAGCCAAAGACGATATTAAAGAAGCAATCAAATTGGCTGATGCAGAACCTAAACAAAAGGTTACAGACCTAATTGAAATCATGTATGAAGAAATGCCTTATAACTTAAAAGAACAATATGAAATTTATAAAGAGAAGGAGTCGAAGTAAGCCATGGCTCAATTGACGATGATTCAAGCAATTACAGAAGCATTACGTACAGAACTTAAAAATGACGAGAATGTACTCGTTTTTGGGGAAGATGTAGGTCTTAATGGAGGAGTTTTCCGTGCAACGGAAAATCTTCAAAAAGAATTCGGTGAAGATCGTGTATTCGATACACCTCTTGCTGAATCTGGTATCGGTGGATTAGCGGTCGGTCTTTCTTTACAAGGTTTCCGTCCTGTTCCTGAAATTCAATTCTTTGGGTTTGTATATGAAGTAATGGATTCCGTAAGCGGTCAGCTTGCTCGTATGCGCTACCGTTCAGGCGGACGTTACAGTGCACCGGTTACAATTCGCTCACCTTTTGGGGGCGGAGTCCATACTCCGGAAATGCATGCTGATAGCTTAGAAGGTTTAATGGCCCAGCAACCAGGGTTAAAGGTAGTTATCCCTTCCACTCCTTACGATGCAAAAGGCTTATTGATTTCAGCGATTCGTGATAATGACCCTGTCATTTTCCTTGAGCACATGAAATTGTACCGTTCTTTCCGTCAGGAAGTTCCTGAAGAAGAATACACAATTCCATTAGGAAAAGCGGATGTGAAAAGAGAAGGAACGGATTTATCCATTATTACTTATGGTGCGATGGTGCAGGAATCCATCAAAGCAGCTGAGGAATTGGCTAAGGATGGTCATTCCGTCGAAGTGGTCGACTTACGGACTGTATCACCATTGGATATCGATACAATCATTGCTTCTGTAGAAAAAACAGGACGCGCTATCGTTGTTCAAGAAGCACAAAAGCAAGCTGGTATAGCAGCGAATGTCGTAGCGGAAATTAACGAACGTGCCATTTTGAGCTTGGATGCTCCAGTACTGCGCGTGGCGGCAGCTGATACGGTATTCCCGTTTTCACAAGCTGAAACAGTATGGCTCCCTAATTATAAAGACATTATTGAAACGGCGACTAAAGTCTTGAAGTTTTAACAATCTTAAGTAATGGAATGAATGTCCTGCTCGGGAAAGTGATTTTGCATTAACGGTAATGCAAGATAAAGGACTTTATTCAAAGCACTAAGTATGATTTAATATAGGAGGTTGAACTCAGTGGCATTCCAATTTAGACTCCCTGATATCGGAGAAGGTATACACGAAGGTGAAATAGTGAAATGGTTTGTAAAGCCAGGAGATAAGATACAAGAAGATGACGTGCTTTGCGAGGTTCAAAACGATAAGGCCGTTGTTGAAATCCCATCACCGGTGGAAGGTACCGTTGAAGAAATCCTTGTTCAAGAAGGAACGGTTGCCGTTGTTGGCGATGTACTTGTAACATTCGATGCTCCAGGTTATGAAAATCTTCAGTTTAAAGGGGATCATGGAGAAGAAGCGAAGGCAGAAGGCGAGAAGAATACGGAGGCCCAGGTTCAAGCAACTGCTGAAGCTGGACAGGAAGTCAAGAAAGAGGCTGCTCCGGTTCAAGAAAATAGCGGAGTAACGGGCGCGGGAGCACAACCACAGGTTGAGGCAGATCCTTCACGCCGTATTATCGCCATGCCTTCTGTCAGGAAATATGCACGCGAACAAGGGGTAAATATTCGTGAGATCACTGGTTCTGGGGATAACGGCCGCATCATGAAGGAAGACATTGATGCTTTCAAAAACGGCAAAACCGCTCCACAGCAACCAGCAGCTCAAAGTGAAGCTTCACAACAAAATGATACGGAAACAACCGAAAAACAAAAAGTTTCAATTCCAGAAGGGCAATATCCTGAAACTCGTGAGAAAATGAGCGGTATGAGAAAAGCGATCGCAAAAGCAATGGTTAAGTCCAAGCAGACAGCTCCGCATGTTACATTAATGGATGAAGTCGATGTGACGCTATTGGTTGCTCACCGTAAGAAATTCAAGGAAATTGCTGCACAAAAAGGAATCAAGCTTACATTCCTACCTTATGTTGTTAAAGCGTTAACAAGTGCATTGCGTGAATTCCCTATGCTTAACACATCATTTGATGATGAAGCTAGTGAGATTATCCATAAACACTATTACAATATCGGAATTGCGGCAGACACAGACAAAGGACTGCTCGTTCCAGTTGTAAAAGATGCAGATCGTAAATCAACTTTCGCTATTTCACAAGAAATTAACGAATTAGCGACGAAAGCCCGTGACGGCAAATTGGCTCCTAACGAAATGAAAGGTGCTTCTTGCTCCATTACGAATATCGGTTCCGCAGGCGGTCAATGGTTCACACCTGTTATCAATCATCCAGAAGTTGCCATTCTAGGGATTGGACGCATTGCCGAAAAAGCAATTGTACGCGACGGGGAAATTATCGCCGCTCCAGTTCTGGCATTATCACTGAGCTTTGATCACCGCATGATTGATGGAGCAACAGCTCAACATGCATTGAATCATATCAAAAAGTTATTGAACGACCCAGAATTATTGTTAATGGAGGCGTAAACAATGGTAGTAGGAGATTTTCCAATCGAAACAGATACTTTAGTAATCGGTTCAGGCCCAGGGGGATATGTTGCCGCAATTCGCGCAGCACAGCTTGGACAGAAAGTAACGGTCGTTGAAAAAGGAACAATCGGCGGAGTTTGTTTGAATGTAGGCTGTATTCCATCGAAAGCTTTAATTTCGGCTGGACACCGTTTCCATGAAGCTCAGCATTCAGAAGATATGGGTATCTTTGCAGAAAAAGTTACTGTTGATTTTTCTAAAGTACAAGCTTGGAAAGGTACTGTTGTAAAAAAATTAACTGGCGGTGTAAGCAGCCTGTTAAAAGGCAATAATGTTGATGTTGTAACTGGCGAAGCTTATTTCGTTGATGAAAACAGCATCCGTGTTATGAATGAAGACTCTGCCCAAACATATACTTTTAAAAACGCAATCATCGCTACTGGTTCATCGCCAATCGAGATTCCGTCATTTAAATATACGAAACGCGTACTTAATTCAACTGGCGCTCTTGCTTTGGAAGAAGTTCCAAGCTCGATCGTGGTAATCGGCGGAGGTTACATCGGAACTGAGCTTGGCGGAGCATTCGCTAGCTTTGGCACTAAAGTGACGATCCTTGAAGGTACAGAAGAAATCCTTTCTGCAGGCTTTGAAAAACAAATGGCAGCACTTGTTAAGCGTAACCTTAAAAACAAAGGTGCTGAAATTGTTACTAAAGCAAATGCTAAAGGCGTGGAAGAAACTGATACAGGTGTAACCGTTACTTATGAAGTAAAAGGCGAAGAGAAAAAAGTTGAAGCCGATTACGTTTTAGTAACAGTTGGACGTCGTCCAAACACTGCTGAAATCGGCCTGGAACAAGTCGGAATCAAAATGACTGACCGCGGTTTGATCGAAACGGATAAACAATGCCGTACTAGCGTGAAAAACATCTACGCAATCGGTGATATCGTTTCTGGACCTCAGTTAGCTCATAAAGCTTCTTATGAAGGTAAAATTGCAGCTGAAGCCATTGCTGGACATTCATCTGAAATCGACTATCTTGCTATTCCGGCTGTTGTATTCTCTGAACCGGAACTTGCTTCTGTCGGTTATAATGAAAAAGAAGCGAAGGAAGCTGGAATCGAAGCGCTTGCTTCTAAATTCCCATTCGCTGCAAATGGACGTGCTCTTTCATTAAATAATACGGACGGATTTGTGAAGCTTATCACTCGCAAAGAAGACGGATTGGTTATTGGAGCACAAATTGCAGGACCAAACGCTTCTGATATGATTGCAGAACTAGGTTTGGCTATCGAAGCAGGAATGACTGCCGAAGATATTGCGATGACAATCCATGCACATCCAACTTTAGGGGAAATCACAATGGAAGCTGCTGAAGTTGCCCTTGGAACTCCTATTCACATCATTAAGTAATTGAGATTTATAAAAGCGTACTGCTAAATGCAGTACGCTTTTTTTATTGGCCGGATTAAAAAAATGAAGGATGACTCCCCATTCATGAATTTCTTCTCACTAGTTAAATGAAATGGACAAAAAGGGCATAAGCTATAAAAAGGACTTCTTACTTTTTTCCTTGAAAGGGTTTGAAAAAGGCCATAAAGGATAAAAAATAAGATGAGCGATTTGTTAAAGAATATTTTTTGCCAATAAAAAGATCATGGCTGATATATTCATATTAAAATGGGGTGGATCACTTGAAAAATTATCTGGTAATCCTCTTTCAACTAATCGTTTGGAGCGGGTATACATTAGTTGAATGGCTGTCTGTTAACGATCGATTCGTTTTCAAAGTATTCATGTTTCTGGTCTTTTCTTATCTAGCCATTTACATTGGTAAAATGATTTTAAAATCCAATAGACGAACCATGCTTGTTACCGTGATAAGTCTATTATGTTACGGGATTTTGCAAATCCTTTTGGAAACGCTGGTACCCGTATATTGAATATTTACGTAAGCTTCGATGACATATAAAACCACGGAGGTATCATGTTTAACAAAGTAGTGGCATTATTTACATTAGTATCATTTTTATTGATGGCTTGTAATGACCCGAGTTCCGATCAAACTGAAAATGAGAGTGAAAAAAGTGTCGAAACGACGACAACGGTCCAAGATGAAAGTCAGCAAGAGAAAGATTTGGAAACAGAAACGTCACAAACGATTGGCGAAGGGAATGTAAAGGCAGAATATCGGGTGGATAAAGAGAATTGGTCATTTAAACCGATTGGGGATGCAAATCCGAAAGTTGTGTTGTTGACATTTGATGATGCACCTGATAAATATTCCCTGGCAATCGCCCAAACCCTGAAGCGACTAGAAGTACCTGCGATATTTTTCGTGAACGGTCACTTTCTTGAAAATGATGAAAATAAAGCGATGCTGAAAGAAATTCATGAAATGGGTTTTTCCATAGGAAATCATACGTATTCCCATGTAAATTTAAAAGAGTTGAACGAAAAGGAACAAGAGAGGGAAATCGTAAAATTGAACAATTTGGTTGAGGGAATAATAGGGGTACGCCCTAAGTACTTCAGGGCGCCATTTGGTTCGAATACCGAGCATTCAAAAAAAGTCGCTGAGAAAGAAAAAATGTTGGTCATGAATTGGACTTACGGCTATGACTGGGAAAAAGAGTATCAAGATAAAAAGGCTTTAACGGAAATCATGTTGAACAGCCCTTATTTGGGAAATGGGGCGAACTTACTGATGCATGACCGGAAATGGACGAGTGAAGCGATAGAGGATATCGTGAAAGGTTTTCAAAAGAAAGGCTATGAGTTCCTTGATCCAAAATTAATTGAAACGCCTGCATGAGCCAATTTCGGCATTCGCAGGTTTTTTTATTTCCTCGGATAATAATACATCACCCGTTTATTGAAGAGATGCAGCTGCGCCCGTAATTTCTTTGCAAGGAATTTGCACAATTCATTAGCTTTTCCCTTATCACCGAAAGTTGCTGTGTCAGGGAGGGTGAATTGGATATAGGATTGGATCCGATCTGATCCATCTTCATCTTTTACGACTTCTTGGTCAACTCCTATCAATATCATGTGATATCGATCTTCTTTGGCTTGGAGATATATGGCCTTATCCTTCATTCTTTCCGGTTCTTTCATTTCATAAGGAAATGCTTTCTTATCATAGTCCCAATCCAATTGCTTTCCGGTTTTCGCTGTAATCATTTGATAATAGTTCAGCAATTCTTTCACGTCTTCGATGGTTACAGTTCCTTTCACGGACTCGGGAACGAGTTTGATATAGGCATTTTCAGACATGTAGATCCCCCTTCAATCGATAAGATGTAAGAATATTTTAATATTTTATGGATGTATTATATACCTATCTATATGTAAATGAAAAGGCGAAATTCCTTTTTCAGCTTGCCATCCCAAAGCAAGGAGTGTGATGCACTGAGTCCAGGGCCCTTTATAAATAAATTCCCGTGTTTTAAAAAAGGCTGTTTTCGCATACTTTATTGCTATTTACCAAGTAGTGAGGTGTGGTTGATTTCCCCTCCAAATGCTCGCTTTCCTTGGTGCGGGCGGTGAGCCTCCTCGGCGTAAACGCCTGTGGGGTCACACCTGTCCCGCTGCTTCCGCAGGAGTCTCGCACTTCCGCTCCAATCAACCTTAAATAGTTTCGTTTTAAAAACAACAATCTTTATGAAAAGAGCCTAAAAAAAAGAATCAGTCTAACGAACGATTGGAATCCATTTCTTTCAACATGATCGTTCATTAAGTGGGAAAAAAGTATATATGTTATACTTTTTAGCTTGAAATAATAAATGTGTTATATTATAATTCATTTAAAGCGGTTACATTATATCAATGATGCATACAATATAGGGGAAGGGGTTGTAAAAATGGGAACTATCGTATGTCAAACTTGCAATAGCACGATTGAACATTTTGAAGATGAGAAAGTAAGTGTATTATACACACACAATCACAACTGCCAATGCTGTGATACAGCTGCCTCTGAAAAATAAATGGAAAAAAGATTTCAAGATTAATAGAATGTAAGGGTGTTTCAGGGTTGTAACCTGGAGCACCCTTTTTATAGAAGCCAGTGCTTAATAATAAAAGGTTAAAAAAAACCAGAGCAGTACTCTGCTCTGGTTTAATGGGATAATCAATTTTTTATGATGCGTAAATGTTTTATTTCTGGGTCCTCAGGACCTTGAACCGGAAGTCCGGCCTCGATGTTTTTCCGGATGTAATTGATATTATCTTCAGTAATCAATTCTCCTGGAATGAAGATCGGAATTCCAGGCGGGTAAACCATGATGAATTCAGCGCTGATTTTGCCGACAGATTCCTCAATGGGAACCACTTCGGTTTCTGCATAAAATGCCTCCCTGGGTGATAAAGCCAACGGTGGTGTATCAGGAAGCAGGACTTCGATCTTTTCATGTTCAGCCGCCATTTCCTTAAACTCATCCGCTAAGTCTCTAAGGGCAGCGATCAGCAGGTCCGCTTCTGTTTTTGTGTCTCCAGGTGTTATCAGGCAAAGGATATTGTACAAGTCGGAAAGTTCCACTTCAATATTATGCTTTTCACGAAGCCATTTCTCAACGTCGTATCCGGTAATATTCAATTCCTTGATGGATATGATCAATTTTGTCGGATCATAACTAAAGGCTGCCTCGCTCTCGAGAATTTCGCTACCGACACAGTAAAGATAAGGAATCTCATTAACGGCCTCACGGATATACCCTGCGAGATTGATCGCTTCATCGATCATTTCCCTGCCTACTGTCGCAAGTTGTCTTCTAGCCGTATCCAGGGAAGCCAGAAGGATATAGGAGGTTGAGGTGGTTGTAAGCATGCTCAATATGGCTTGAACACGATTTGCGGAAACCAATCCAGTCTTAACATTCAATATGGAACTTCCCGTTAGTGAACCGCCCAGTTTATGAACACTAGTAGCAGCCATATCCGCTCCAGCCTGCATGGCTGACATCGGCAAGTCTTCATGGAAGTGTATATGGACACCATGTGCTTCATCTACGAGTACTGGGATTTGGTGGGAATGGGCAACTTCCACTATTTTTTGCAAATCAGCCGAAATGCCGAAATAGGTGGGATTGATGACAAGCAATCCTTTTGCATCGCTATGTTCCCTTAAAGTTTTTTCAACGGCATCAACGGTGATTCCGTGTGAAATGCCCAAATCCTTATCTATTTCAGGATTGATGAAAATGGGAACAGCTCCGGAAAATACAATGGCAGACATTACGGATTTATGTACATTCCTTGGGACGATGATTTTGTCCCCAGGTCCGCAGACTGTCATGACCATCGTCATGATTGCTCCACTTGTTCCTTGAACGGAAAAGAATGTGTGATCTGCCCCAAAAGCTTCAGCGGCAAGATCCTGAGCTTGTTTGATGATCCCCTTTGGCTGATGGAGATCATCGAGTGGAGCGATATTGATTAAATCTATCGATAATGCATTTTCTCCAATGAAATTACGGAAATCAGCGTCCATTCCTTTTCCTTTTTTATGACCTGGAATATGAAATTGAACGGGATTTCTTTTTGCATGCTGCAATAAGGCAGTGTATAAGGGTGTTTCATTCTGTGACAATTCTTTGTGGCCCCTTTTCAGTAAAATAGGTACGAAATATGGGAGGTTTTACTCCCTTTCTATTAATGATCGTATGTTTCTCCGATTCCATTTGTATGGTTAGTAAGCTTGTGGATAGACATAAAACATATGAATTATAGCACGTCTTATAATAAATGCCTAGAGTGATTTAATGTCCTGACTTAAACAATTTATATATGTCTTTGTCTTTAAAGAGCCCAATGAAATTATCAGCAGTTTATAAATATCCATTTTTCTAGTATTAACTTGATTTACTCAAGAATTCTTCTTTTTTTATATTGTATGTGTGAGTTAAAAATTGAACGGGTAAACAATATTTGCCATAATGAAGCTAATGATTTGGATTCAGCTAAATAAACATTCCAGCAAATGAAAAGGGAGATGAGGAGTTTGAAGTGGGAAACGCGTGTGACCGATTTGTTAGGTATTCAATACCCAATTATACAGGGGGGATTGGCCCATTTAGCATATGCCGACCTGGCTGCGGCAGTGTCGAATGCAGGCGGGCTAGGGCAGGTGACGGCCATGTCCTTGGACACCCCGGAGCAGCTGATAGAAGAAATAAGAAAAACAAAATCATTGACGGATAAACCGTTTGGTGTGAACTTTGCGATCGGCCAGCATGGGAGGCCTTATGAACACATGCTTGAAGCAGCCTTGAAAGAGGGAATTGCAGCTGTTTCCGTAACCGGCGGCAACCCTGGCCCTTTTCTTGATTACGTTAAAGGCACTCAAGTGAAAAAACTGGTGCTTGTTGCTGCAAGAAGGCAGGCAATGAAGGCTGAACAGCTTGGTGCAGATGCAGTGATGGTAGTTGGTCAGGAGGGCGGAGGACATTTAGGGCGTGATGATATTGGAACCTCCGTGTTAATTCCTCAAGTTGTGGACTCCGTTAAAATTCCAGTCATCGCGTCTGGAGGTTTTGGCGATGGACGAGGTTTGATGGCAGCGTTGGCGCTTGGTGCCGAAGGAATCGAGATGGGAACACGTTTCATAGCTGTCAAGGAGTGTGTTCATGCACATGAATTATATAAAAATGCCTTGGTTTCCGGCATGGAAAATGATACCGTTATCATCAAGCGGTCCATTGGTGCACCAGCCAGGGTAATTGCAAACAGCTGGACCGATAAGATTCTTGATATTGAAAAAGAAAACGGCGGATATGAACAATTGAAGGAATACATAAGTGGAAAAGCGAACCAGCGTTATATTCATGACGGTGTCGAAGGTGAAGGCTTTGCCTGGGCTGGACAAGTGATGGGGCTGATTCATGATGTACCATCGACTGCTGAACTATTCAGTCGGATTATCGACCAGGCGGAAGCAATTCGTTCAAAATGGGCAGACTGATGATGCATGGTCCGCCGGACAACATGAAAAACTATCTAGAAGGAGCGTGTTTAGGATATGGATTATCAATATCCAATGGATCTTGATTGGTCTACTGACGAAATCGTAGATGTGATTAAATTCTTTGAAGCAGTAGAAAAGGCTTATGAAAATAAGATACAAAAGGAAGAATTCATGAAGGCTTACCGAAGATTCAAGGAAATAGTCCCCGGCAAGGCGGATGAAAAAAAGTATACGGATGAGTTCGAGTCAGTCAGCACCTATTCAGCCTATCTTGTCATTAAGAAGGCAAAAGGAATCGATGACGGGGAATGGATAAAAATGAAACATTAAAAATATAATTTTTCGAAAACTCCATTGACTTACTGAAAAGATTGTTTTAACATAATAATCAAGAAAAAGATAAAGGCAGTGACGAAGAAGAGTACCTTAATGATGTTCTGCAGAGAGCCAGTGGTTGCTGAAAACTGGTGAACGAAATTAAGCGAATGGACTTCCGAGCCCCAAACCGAAACGGATGAACGGAGTAGGCTTTGGCGATTATCTCATCGTTAATGGAGATAGGCATGTTAATGCCGTAAAGTGAGCTAATTTAGCTAATTAAGGTGGTACCACGGGTTCCTCGTCCTTTGGATGAGGGCCCTTTTTGCGTTTTTTTGAAAATGATAATTAAATCTATGAATGAGAGTAGTAATCTTTTTAGATGCGTCACAGAGAGCCGGAATAGGTGGAAACCGGTACGATATAAGAAGATGAATGGACTTATGAGTGGTTTCTTGAAAATAAGTAGGGAAACTCGGCTGCCACCGTTAAAGGGTAATCGCAAGAATTCAATTCTTGCTTGAGAGGGAAAAATGATGCATTTTTCCAACTTGAGGTGGCACCGCGGTATACCGTCCTCTGCAGACACATATTTGTGTTTGCAGGGGATTTTTTTATTGGAATTTCAATATATATACCTTTTAAAGAAAATATCCAGAGGAAATGAAGACCTGGTCATTTGGCCAAAAGGGTTTTCCCTCCGGGGGATTATAAGAGCGCATAAGAATCGGGAGGGAATCAAGAGATGAATAATTTGGATGAAAAAAAAGTACTCCGTTTCAAAATGGATACAATTGAAGGGGATATCCATACACCCATTGCCATATTTCAGAAATTAGATGGTGACCAGAAGTTTTTATTGGAAAGTTCGAATTCGCATCATGACAACGGCCGCTACTCATATCTAGGTTCAAAACCTTATTTGGAGGTGACATCGCTTGCTGACCGAGTAAATGTGAAAGACATTGAAACAGGTGATCAAATCGTTAAGGACATCAATATCATCGAGTTTCTAAAAAAAGAATTATTAGTGGAAATAGAAGAGGTTCCCACACATCTTCCGCCATTTAACGGTGGCGCAATCGGATATATGGGCTATGATATCATTCGTCTTTATGAAAATATTGGTCCGGTTCCTCCTGATTCATTGAAAATGCCTGATGCTCACTTTCTTTTTTATAAAGAACTGTATATATTTGATCATGTTCTGCAGAAGATCCATCTTTTGACTGCTGAAGAAGATAGTGAAAAAAGTTTATTGGGAATGAAGGATAAAATAAATCAGGCAAGCAAGCCGTCAAAGGGAATATCGTCGGAATATTTGGAATTTAACTCGAATTTCAGTCAGGATGAATTCGAGAAAATGGTCCTTGAAGCTAAATCGGCTATCATAGCTGGTGAAGTGTTCCAAGTCGTTTTATCACAAAGGTTTAAAGCGGACTTTGATGGGGAGCCTTTCGATGCTTATCGTCGTTTGCGATTAGCCAACCCCTCTCCTTATATGTTTTATATAGAATTTGGTGACTATACAATCATTGGGTCTTCTCCAGAAAGTTTAATAAGTGTTTCATCAGGAACGGTTCATGTTAATCCCATTGCCGGCACAAGGCCGAGAGGGAAAACGGATGAAGAAGATAAGGGCTTCGAAAAAAGCCTGCTGATGGATGAGAAGGAACTTGCCGAGCATAAGATGCTTGTCGATTTAGGTAGAAATGATCTTGGCAGGGTTTGCGAAATCGGTTCAATCCACCTTACCGAGGAAATGGAAATTCAAAGATATCAGCATGTCATGCATATTGCTTCGAAGGTTAGCGGAAAGCTTAGGGAAGGGTACACGAGTTTAGATGCACTGACGGTCTGCCTTCCTGCCGGAACAGTTTCAGGTGCTCCTAAAATCAGGGCAATGGAGCTGATCAATGAACTGGAAAATTGTAAACGGGGGATGTATTCCGGCTCGATAGGCTACATAGGTTTTGGAGGGGATCTTGATATGGCTTTAGCCATTCGGACGATGATCATTAAAGATGGCAAGGCCTATGTACAGGCAGGGGCTGGAATCGTATATGATTCAGATCCAAAAACGGAATATGAAGAAACACAAAATAAAGCACGCGCTTTAATGGAGGTTCACACTAGATGATTTTATTAATTGATAACTATGACTCGTTCACTTACAACCTTTATCAATATTTAGGGGAAGTGGAAAAAGAAATCGTAGTAAAAAGGAATGACGAAATCACCCTTGCGGAAATTGAGGAACTGAATCCAATGGCAATCGTCATTTCCCCGGGACCGGGCAGGCCCGAAGATGCTGGAATCAGTATGGAGATCATCCGCAATTTTTATGAGAAGGTTCCGCTATTAGGCATTTGTTTGGGGCACCAGGCCATTGGGGCGGTTTTTGGAGCGAATGTTGTTGGCGCGAAACAAATCATGCATGGAAAAACATCGGTAATCGAACACGATGGAACAGGCGTTTTTGCCAAACAGGACTTACAATTCCCGGTAATGCGCTACCATTCCCTTGTGGTTGAAAGGGCGAGTTTGCCAGAAGAACTGACTGTGACGGCAGTGGCACTGGATGATGGGGAAATCATGGCCCTTAAACATCAGGAATTCCCTCTCTACGGTTTACAGTTCCACCCTGAATCAATAGGGACGAAAATCGGCAAGGAATTATTACATCAATTTTATGAGATTGCCGGTACCTTTCAATCAGAAAAGGAACAATCCATTCTATAAAACAAAAAACGACTGGGGGAGTTAGCGGTGAAGGAGTATTTAGTGAAGTTAGCAGAGCGTCAAACATTGACGGAAGAAGAGATGAGCAGAGCAGCCCAATCGTTATTTTCTAAAGATATTTCCGAAAGCGAGATGGCAGCATTCATCATTGCCTTAAAAGCCAAAGGGGAAACTGCAGGTGAAATAGCAAGCCTTGTCAGAGTCATGAGAAAAGAAGCAAGAAGTGTACAAACAAGCTCCCTTAATGTAATGGATAATTGCGGAACGGGAGGAGATGGGTCACAAAGCTTCAATATAAGCACAGCATCGGCCTTCGTGCTTGCTGGGGCCGGTGTCAAGGTTGCCAAACATGGAAATCGCAGCATTTCAAGCAAAACGGGAAGTGCGGATGTATTGGAAGCATTAGGCGTTAATTTGTACTTGGAGCCTGACATGTTAAAGGAACTGTTGGAGGAAAATGGGATCACATTCTTATTTGCCCCATCTGTTCACCCTAATATTGCAAGAATAATGAAAGTGAGAAAAGAACTGAAAATCCCGACGATATTTAATCTTATCGGTCCTCTGACAAATCCAGTCCAGCTCGACACGCAATTAATGGGAATTAATCGACGCGATATGCTTGAGCTTTTTGCGGAAGTCCTGCATAAATTGGGCAGAAAACGCGCAGTCGTGATAAATGGTGCCGGGTTCATGGATGAAGCGAGCCTGCAGGGTGAAAACTCACTCGTCCTTTTGGAGCAAGGAGATATTATCCCATTTACGCTGCATCCTGAAGAAGTGGATCTGCCTGTTTACGGAAATGATGCCATCCGTGGTGGTGACGCCAAACAAAATGCCGATATCATGCTTAGGCTTCTCAAAGGTGAAAAAGGTGCATATCGTGATACCGTTTTATTGAATGCCGGATTGGGATTATACGCACATGGTACGGCAGCAACGATCAAAAAAGGAATCTCCATGGCCAAAGAAAGCATTGATAGCGGATCGGCTCTTGCAAAGTTAGAAAATCTGATTGCTTATGGCAATAGAAATAAGGTGGTCATGTAATGGAAAATATCTTAACGAAAATCATCGAACAGAAAAAGGTGGAAGTCGCAAAATTAAAAGAAAGGGCCTTAGATGATTCGGTCATGATCAACATAGTCAGACCATCTTTGGTGGAAAATTTGAAAACGGCTAAATCGATGGCGGTCATCGCGGAAATAAAACGGGCTTCCCCTTCAAAGGGGGATATTAAAATCAATGTAAATCCGATCGAGCAGGCCCTTTCATATGAAAGTGGCGGAGCTGCAGCGATATCCGTATTGACGGATGAGGTTTTCTTTAAAGGATCCATTGCAGATTTGAGAAACGTAAGCGAGGCTATACAAATTCCCAGGTTGTGCAAAGATTTCATCATCGATGAAATCCAAATCGATCGGGCCCATCGAGCAGGTGCGACTATCATTCTATTGATTGTGGCAGCACTTTCTAAAGAACGCCTTCATGAATTATATCAATATGCAAAAAAGAAAGGGCTTGAAGTATTGACGGAAGTCCATGATGAAGGCGAACTGGAACGTGCTCTAAAGCTGAATGCAGAGCTCATAGGGATTAACAATCGGAATTTAAAGACCTTCAAAGTGGATTTGGCTGTAACGGAACGACTGGCGAAGTTGCTTGATCCCAAACGCCATATCATTATCAGTGAAAGTGGGATCAAAACAAAAGAAGATGTGATGCGTGTAAAGGATGCTGGTGCAAAAGCTGTTTTGGTCGGGGAGACACTCATGACTGCATCAAATCTTCCGCACAAGATGGCCGAACTGCAAATGAGTATATAAGGAGATTAATATGTTAGTGAAAATCTGTGGGATAAAGACTTTGGCAGCTGCTCAGACTGCTGTTAGTTCCGGGGCAGACTTCATTGGTTTCATTTTTGCCGAGAGCAGCAGGAAGGTTGAGCCGGAGATAGTAGGAGATTTCGGAGCGAATCTAGCTGGCCATGTTAAAAAGGTCGGAGTGTTTGCCAATCAAACTGAACAAGAAGTGATAAAAAGTGCTGAAATTGCGGGATTGGATTATATTCAGCTTCATGGTAACGAGTCTGCCAGCTTTGCCCGCAGAATGCCCCTGCCGGTGATCAAGGCCTTTGCCATCCATTCAGAGAAAGACCTTGAAAACCTGCATGAATACCCAGCGGATTATCTATTGGTCGATCTTCCTAAGAGCGCATCCGGCAAGGGATTGACTTTGGATTGGGATATGATTCGAAAAGCTGATCTGCCACTGGAGAAGGTAATTCTAGCCGGTGGGCTGACTCCGGAAAATGTCGGAAAAGCGATTAATGCCGTTTCACCATTCGCAGTTGACGTAGCAAGTGGTGTTGAAACAAACGGATTAAAAGATGCTGTAAAAATGAAAGCATTTATCAATGAGGCAAAAAATACAGCCGGAAAAGAGGAATGAATAGATGAATACTTATACACAGCCTGATAAAACTGGACATTTTGGAGCATATGGAGGCCGCTTCGTTCCAGAAACTTTAATGGCGGCGATTACGGAGCTTGAAGAAGTATATGAACAATCTAAAAATGATCCAGAATTCCAAAGGCAGCTAAGTTATTACCTGAAACAATATATCGGTCGGGAAACCCCTCTTTATTTTGCGGAGAACTTAACGAGACTGGCTGGCGGTGCAGACATTTATCTGAAGCGCGAAGACTTGAATCATACTGGAGCCCACAAAATAAATAATACGATCGGCCAGGCTTTGCTGACTCAGAAAATGGGCAAGAAAAAAGTGATTGCCGAAACGGGTGCAGGACAGCATGGGGTTGCAACGGCGACTGTGTGTGCTTTGCTGAAGTTGGAATGCATCATCTTTATGGGGGAAGAAGATATCAGGAGACAGAAATTGAATGTATTCAGGATGGAGCTTTTGGGAGCCAAGGTCATATCTGTATCACAAGGAAGCGGGACACTGAAGGATGCAGTAAATGAAGCGTTACGATATTGGGTGGCTAATGTGGATGACACCCATTATATAATGGGATCAGTTCTTGGTCCGCACCCATTCCCCGTAATTGTCCGTGATTTTCAAAGCGTGATAGGGAATGAAACAAAACGTCAATATTCTGAGGCGGTTCATTCCCTGCCGGATGCAATAGTTGCATGCATAGGCGGAGGAAGTAATGCAATGGGGATGTTTTATCCCTTCATTGAGGACGAAACGGTAAAGTTATACGGAGTGGAAGCGGCAGGGCATGGGCTTAATACACCGTTGCATGCTTCAAGTTTGACGAAAGGGAAACCTGGGGTGCTCCACGGGGCATTCATGTATGTTTTGCAGAACGAGGACGGTCAGATCCAGGAGGCACATTCTATTTCGGCAGGGCTGGATTATCCAGGGGTAGGGCCTGAACATAGTTACTTAAAAGATACGAATCGGGTGGAATATACTTCTGTAACCGATGATGAAGCCCTGGAAGCCCTAGCGATGCTTTCAAGGGAGGAGGGGATCATTCCCGCTTTAGAAAGTTCACATGCCATTTCCTATGGTTTAAAGCTTGCTAAAGAAATGGAGAAAGGAACAGGACTGGTGATTTGCCTGTCCGGCCGTGGTGATAAGGATGTTGAAACGGTCCAATCATTGATGGGGGGTAGTGAACATGAATAAATTAACAAATGCGCTTGAAGAATGCCAAACAAAGCAGGAAAAAGCATTCATACCATATATCATGGCAGGTGATGGAGGTCTTGATCGGTTAAAGAGCCAGCTTCTTTTCCTTGAAAACAGCGGGGCGACTGCCGTTGAACTAGGAATACCTTTCTCTGACCCTGTCGCTGATGGACCTGTTATCCAACAAGCTGGAATCCGTTCTTTGAAAAATGGAACAACTTTAAAAGATGTCCTGAAAAAAGTAATGGAAATCAAAAATGATGTGAACATCCCCATTATTTTAATGGGATATACGAATTCAATCCTGGCTTATGGACTTAAAGAGTTTACGGCTGACTGTCTTCAAGCAGGAATTTCCGGGTGCATCATCCCCGATTTACCGATTGAAGAAGAAGCCATCTTTTCATCGATCAAAACTGCAGGGATCGTTCTTATCCGACTTGTGACACTCACGTCTCCGCAGGAGCGCATCACTGAGATAACCGCAGGGGCGGAGGGCTTCATCTACGCAGTTACAGTCAAAGGCATCACAGGTGCCCGCGACGCTTTCGGAGAAGAACTTGGAGGCTATTTAAAGAAAGTAAAAGAGATAAGTCCGGTTCCCGTTCTTGCCGGGTTCGGCATATCGACTCCAGAACATATCCGTGATGCCATACAATACTGCGATGGAGTCATTGTCGGCAGCAAGATCATCGAATGCTTCGAGACAGGCAAGGAAGACCGAATTAGAGACTTGATTCAAGCAAGCAAAGGTTTAGTGCAAAAATAGGGATGGAGAGACTCCCAGGCTGCCCTTAGTTTATAGGCAAAAGGAGTTCTAACTTAAAACATAGTTGATTGGGGCGGGTGTACGAGACTCTGGCGGAAAAGCGAGTCCTGGAGGCAACGGTCAAATTTTTAAAAACCTAAAAAACTGTAGACAAACCCAATGATTATCGAGTTTGCCTACAGTTTGAGGAGAGCTCTTTGGCTCTCCTTTTATATTATCCAGTTATTGTTGGATCCGAATAGGAATCAATGTGTTTAATTTAATTGATATAAGGGTAAAAGATGTTCAAACGCATCTTGAATGGTTTCAATGAAATCATCATCTTTTAACTTAATAGCGTCATCACGGGAGATTTTTATACCGCATAGGATTTCGGCTTTCTTTACCGTTTGCAAACGGGTGAACATTGAATTCAAATCATCTACTCCAAGACCATCATGAGGGATGACATCAGGTTTTGTATGGTCCATTGACCAAACATAATGGGAGGGAATGCTATTCACCAATCGGTCTGCCTGCTGCTCCAGATGCTTTCCGATTTCCATTTTATTAGGGGCTTCGTAAATGACGGCATACCAGATGAACATATGCGTTTCCCATAACCCGATTTGGAAATGCGGCATCATTTTATAACCTCTGCTATTGGCAGCAAAAGCAACCCATGTATCATTAGGGGGATTCACTGTCCGTCTAGCATGCTTTGCAACATGAGGGTGCATTTCATCGCCGGTCATAACTGAGAGCTTTTGAGAAAAGTGCTCTCCTAAGGCTTGCAATTTAGGCTGGATCCGTTCTTTTAAAGCATCCATGCGCGGTTCCAATCCATCAATTTTAAAAACATCAAAATCATCTGCTGTAAAACTTGCTATATTCATTTTCATCTCTCCTACCGTAATATCTGCACATATTGTAGCATAAGTAAAAGTAAAATTTAAAAAATACGATTCAGGTTGGCAATGTAAAATTCCTTATAGGTTATAACACAAATTAGTTGCTATTTGAGGTAGGAAGTCATATGATAATATAAATTCAGAAAATTACGTTAATTAACGAAGGGAGAATGTTAATTATGAAACAAGTCATGAACCAAGCATTAAAAGCTAAAGAAGTTGAAAGACATAGAGCTGCAGTGTTAAGAATGGAAATGGACTATGAATTAGCAACCCTTTTTGAAGCAATCGGTGAAGAGAATGACCAAAAGAGGTCACAATGCAAGCAAAGACTAGAACGCATCCGCTTGGAATTGTTGAAACTGAAAGCCTTGTAAATGATTGGCTGCAGAGACCTTGAAGGAGAATGAATTAAGGAAATGAATCAATTTCAATACAAGGAATTTTATTATAGATAACGGACACTTTATTTTATTAAAAAATAATGTGTCCGTTTTTCATTAAATGTCCAATATATATAAGGTGGAATTTCATTTGGTCTCGAGTCCCTTTAATAAGGAAGGGGAACGTCAAGTAAGGGAGAATATTCTTCTGGCTAAATCATGATTACGATTAATGGATGGGCAGTCAAGGAAACTTCTTTCCTCATCAGTTAAAAAAATGGAAAATTTAAGATGTTAAAAGCTTGAAGGCAAGCTATATTTGCTTTAATCTTTAAAAGAGGATCATTTTAATGTAGTTTCTGATCATAAAGGACGGGGATATTATAATGGCATCGGTCAAGGAAATGGATACATATGCGAAGTTATGGATGAAAGAAGCCGGTAATAGGCTAAGGGCGTCCTTCAAAACCAAGTTGAATATTGAAATGAAAACGAATCCGAATGATTTGGTAACTAATATGGATAAGGGGATAGAAAAGTTTTTTTGCGAAAAAATCGGCGAAGCTTTTCCAGAACACCGCATTTTTGGTGAAGAGGGAATGGGCAATGATATTAAAGACCTAAAAGGTACGGTGTGGATCATCGATCCAATTGATGGAACTTTGAACTTCATTCATCAACAGAGGAATTTTGCGATTTCTCTTGGGATTTATGTGGATGGCATCGGAAAGATTGGCATGGTTTATGATGTCTTTAGTGATGAATTATATCATGCGATTAAGGGACAAGGAGCATTTCTGAATGATCAAAGGCTCCCATCTCTTGAAGAGGCGTCGGTAAGCAAGGCGATCATTTCCATTAATGCAAGCTGGGTAACGGAAAACCGGAGGATCGACCCGAGTCTTTTGGCGCCGCTGGTCCGGGATGCAAGAGGAACACGTTCTTATGGCTCGGCAGCGTTGGAGCTGGCATTCGTGGCCGCTGGGAGGATTGATGCATACATAACCATGAGACTCATGCCTTGGGACTTTGCCGGGGGAGTTTTACTGGTCGAGGAAGTGGGCGGGGAAGTTAGTAATATGAAAGGTGACAAATTGGATTTTTTAAAAGGCGACTCACTTTTCGTATCAAAACCAGGGCTGCACAAAGAAATATTTGACAAATACTTATCAGGAAACTCCAGCCGCTAGTATCAAGGACTGATTGCGGCCATGATAAAAGTCCCGGATAGAAATAATTAACAAAAAAAACTCGCTGTCTGCCAGCGAGTTTTTTATATTATAACTTCCCGGCTTCACGTAATTTCTTCTTCTGGGTGAAACCGAACCCCATGATTCCGCAAAGAATAACGATTGCAGCTAATATTCCAATCAAGCTTTTTTCAGCAATGAAGATGCCAATGGAGCCAATGCATGATGTTGCCAATACCGCTAATATTAAGAAATTCCATTTAATGTTCATGAATATCACCCCTAATATATCTATTGTACATAATTTCTGTATTTGTTTCTAGTATGTTTGTGATATAATATGTAAGTTAATACTAGTGATACGTTTTACACAAACTTTTTTAGGAGTGAATTTTTTGAAATTAAGAGAAAATATTCGTAATATAGCCATCATTGCTCACGTTGACCATGGTAAAACGACGTTAGTGGATCAGTTGCTAAAGCAATCTGGTACTTTCCGTGAAAATGAACATGTGGAAGAACGTGCGATGGATTCTAATGCGATTGAAAAAGAACGCGGAATTACGATTCTTGCGAAAAATACAGCAGTTCAATACCAAGATACAAGAATCAATATTTTGGATACACCTGGTCATGCCGACTTTGGTGGTGAAGTGGAACGGATCATGAAAATGGTCGATGGCGTTCTTCTTGTTGTTGATGCATATGAAGGCTGTATGCCGCAAACTCGCTTCGTGTTGAAAAAAGCATTGGAACAAAAGATCACGCCAATCGTTGTCGTGAACAAAATCGATAAAGATTCTGCACGTCCAAATGAAGTGGTCGATGAAGTAATTGACTTATTCATCGAACTAGGAGCTGAAGAAGAACAATTAGACTTCCCAGTTGTCTTCACTTCAGGTATCGCTGGTACTGCGAGCTTGGATTCAGATCCTGCTAAACAAGAAAAAGACATGACCCCACTTTTCGAAACAATCGTCGAAACGATCCCTGCACCAATTGATAACTCAGATGAACCGCTTCAATTCCAAGTGGCTTTACTTGACTATAATGATTATGTAGGACGTATCGGGGTTGGCCGTGTATTCCGCGGTAAAATGCATGTAGGTCAACAAGTTTCATTAATGAAGCTTGATGGAAAGGTTAAACAATTCCGTGTAACGAAAATTTTTGGTTATATTGGCTTGAAGAAAGTTGAAATCCAAGAAGCCGTTGCCGGTGATTTAATTGCCGTTTCAGGTATGGAAGATATTAACGTAGGGGAAACGGTTTGTCCGACTGAACATCCTGATGCCCTTCCAATTCTACGTATCGATGAGCCAACATTACAAATGACTTTCCTTGTAAATAACAGCCCATTCGCAGGCCGTGAAGGTAAATTCGTCACAGCTCGTAAAATTGAAGAGCGTTTGAAAAACCAATTGCAGACTGATGTCAGCTTAAGAGTCGAAAATACTGATTCTCCGGATGTCTGGATTGTTTCAGGTCGTGGGGAGCTTCACCTTTCCATCCTGATCGAAAACATGAGACGTGAAGGTTATGAACTGCAAGTTTCTAAACCGGAAGTTATCGTTCGTTTGATTGATGGTGTCCGTTGTGAGCCGGTTGAACGTGTACAAATCGACGTACCTGAGGAGCACACTGGTTCGATCATGGAATCAATGGGAGCCCGTAAAGGTGAATTATTGGATATGATCAACAGCGGAAGCGGTCAAGTTCGTTTACTGTTCACGATCCCAGCTCGCGGACTTATTGGCTATTCAACTGAGTTCTTAACGATTACACGCGGATATGGTATCATGAACCATTCATTTGACAGCTATCAACCAATGGCACAAGGTCAAGTCGGCGGAAGACGCCAAGGTGTACTTGTATCCATGGAATCAGGAAAAACAACACAATACGGTATTATGCAAGTAGAAGACCGCGGTGTTATTTTCGTTGAGCCAGGTACGGATATTTATGAAGGCATGATCGTCGGGGAACATAACCGTGATAGCGATTTGACTGTTAATATCGTTAAAGCGAAACAAATGACAAATATGCGTTCAGCAAATAAAGACCAAACTTCTTCCATGAAAAAACCAAGAATCATGTCCCTTGAGGAAGCTCTGGAATATTTGAACGATGACGAGTACTGTGAAGTAACTCCGGATTCAATCCGCCTTCGTAAAAAAATTCTAGATAAAAACGAGCGTGAAAGAGCAGCTAAAAGAAAAAAAGTTGCTATTGAAGAAAAATAAATAGCTAGAGGAGGAGAAAAGATTGGATATCCAAGAGCGATTATCATTTTTTGCAGCATTGTACAGAGTGGATGAAAATCCTGAAGCAGGAATGTGGTATTTATATTTGACGGTCTTTGGATTATGCATCCTTGTCTATCAGTTAGGTTTTGCCAAAAAGTTACCATTGCTAAAAAATGTGGTCATTTATGTGGTAATGGCACTTGGATGTACCCTTCTTTCTTTCTTTGCGGTATTTCTCCCTATGGGGGAGGCATTAGTCATCGCTTCGCTTGTTCTGGGGATTTATAGGATCCGTCTTCATAATTTGAGAAAAGAAGAACAGGCTTAAGATGATGAAATCATTACAGGATGCTTTATACAATTGGTTGACGATCAAAGTTGTCTGTGATGCAAGGCCTGATGATTCAGCTGCACGCGATACAGAAATGTTTTTCATGCAGATGCTGAAAGACGATCATCAGGTGATAATCGATTCGGTTACAAAAACAGAACCTTTTTATTTCGTCGAGTACCTTTTGGGAGACGAAATGAAAAAGCAGCGTTACCCGATTGAATTGATTGATATCATGTTAGACCAAATTCAGTTAGAGCCAGAAAAGTATAAAAATATCGAGTAATGATAAAAAGAACCGTGCGATTTACGCACGGTTCTTTTTATATTGCTTTAGGGAGGGAAAGTCCATAAAAAAGATGTAAGATTGTCCACAAAAAGAAAGCTGTCAAATCAGAAGGAAGGACAACTTCTGTTTTTGACAGCGCCGATAATGGGAAGTAAAGCATGATGGCTGGAATGATCGTGATAAAAGCAAGTGCGTATTTGTTCCATTTCCTGAAAACTTTCAAAGGATGTAGAAAATAAACGTAACTATACGTAATTGCCAGTGAGAAAAGGAGGTGGAAAAAGAATAATGATTCCTCACTCCAGGAAACCGCTCCCATTAGGGGGAGGAAATCCACATTCAATAAAAGCTTATACACTTGTTTACCGGATAGCATTTCGACCCACTTCATTATCCATCCAAGCAGAAGTCCATTGATCAGGCCAATCAGAGTAACTTTATGAAATGTTCTACCACTCATCTTCATTTTTGATCGTCCGATAAAGACGGAAGTTACCGGTAGCAATCCGCTCGTTCGTACGCTCTTCTATGCGTTGGTTGCATGTATTGCACATATAGGTATGTATAGGACGGTTTCGAAGTTTCTTCGCTTCTGGGCTATCGTCAGGTATAGATTCAATTTGATCGCATATTACACATTTAACCTTCATATTAGTTGAACCTCACTTCAATTTGAATATGCTTTTAAGTATACCAATATTTTTATGGTAAAACGAGGATAAAGTGAAACTAACAGTTGAACGTTGATTGTTGGATATGAAAAAGACCCGAAGATTCATTTCGGGTCGGGTAAATTCAATCTTTAAAATGATTGGATTGATCATTTTGCTCTTTATCGAGTTCTTTTCTTTCCGTATCATCATCAAGTTTATTTTTTTCCTTTTCGATGTTCTTAGATGGCGTTGGGGTTAAAATATCACCAGGAACCTCCGGGATGACTCGGCTTGTGATGTCAGCGAGTTCATTTAGGATCCCTGTTACCGGTTTGCCGTCTTTAATATCTTTGGCTACCTCCCTGATCCGCTCATTTAAATCCGGGTCAGCGACGATGATTGCATTAGCACCGTCAGGATCATGTTTTAAAGTTTCTCCGACTGAGTACTTTATCGTTCCAACCTGTGAACGCTCAATATCTTGGTCGATATCTATTCCGACGATGGCGAATTTGCCAAGTACGACTGCGGTGGCATCGTTCACCTCTGGAATGGACTTAGCCAAACCGGTAAGTCTTTCCGCAGTTTGCTGACCTGTATTCCTGTCTGTTTCCTTAATGGTCGTATTATTGACTTTCGTTATATTGTTTTGCGCATTATTTTCAGACACTTCATTTTTATTATCCGTTGCGCAACCTGACATCAACAGAACAGCAGCGAGCGACAATATGATTTTTTGCAATGTACAACCTCCTTATATGTTCTTTGGTTCCAGCCTGTCCGCCACCGACCAAGTCTGTTGCCATTATTACATGCAGTGAAACATGGTGTAATCAATGTTGGGATGGCATTCTTTGCTGGAAGTTTTCTTTATAGTCTGTAAATGTTCTTCTATCTTTATGCAAAGGAACATATATTTTATCAACAGTCTCGTCCGCTACATAACTGCTGAGTGTAGTAAATGGTAAGACATATCCTATAGAGCAGGCAGGAGGCGTCATATTGGGGAAAAAAATCTATGTTTTAGATACGAATGTCCTGTTGCAGGATCCGTATTCGATTTATTCATTCGAAGATAATGAAGTTGTCATTCCAGCAGTCGTATTAGAAGAATTGGATTCAAAAAAAAGGTATATGGATGAAATCGGAAGGAATGCCAGGCAAGTATCGAAATTGATCGATAGTTTTCGTGAAAAAGGAAAGCTGCATCAGAGCATTCCGCTTCATAATGGAGGCAGCATAAGGATTGAACTCAACCACCGTTCATTTCACAAACTTCAGGAAATTTTTGTTGAAAAAACGAATGATAACAGGATATTGGCAGTCGCGAAAAATTTATCTTTGGAAGAAGAGACGAAGGAAGATGGAAAAACGGTCATTCTGGTTAGCAAAGATACTCTCGTCAGGGTTAAAGCTGACGCCATCGGTCTAGAGGCAGAGGATTTTTTAAATGATCGCGTTGTAGAACTGGATCATATATACGCTGGGCACAAAGAAGTGTATGTATCGATTGATAACCTGAATAAGTTTTATGAAAAAAGCTTTCTTTCACTGGAAGAACTGACAAAAGATGCATATTACCCAAATCAATTCCTATTGATGATGGACACGCTGGGCAGTTCAGCTTCGGCGATTGGGATAGTGGATGAGAACTGCAGGCTAGTCAAGAAATTGATGTATGAAGGGGAGCATATTTGGGGAATTAAACCGAGAAATGTCCAGCAGACCATGGCCCTTGATTTGTTGCTTCGTTCGGATATCCAGCTTGTGACGCTCATTGGTAAGGCGGGGACAGGCAAGACTTTATTGGCATTGGCAACAGGATTGATGCAAACTGAAGATCTGTCACAATATAAGAAACTTTTGGTTGCCAGGCCCATTGTTCCGGTCGGTAAAGATATTGGTTATCTGCCTGGGGAAAAAGAAGAAAAATTAAGACCATGGATGCAGCCTATTTTTGATAATCTCCAATTTCTGTTCAATACGAAAAAACCTGGGGAATTGGATGCGATTTTAGCAGGAATGAGTTCGATCGAAGTTGAAGCCCTCACCTATATCAGGGGAAGGAGCATACCGGATCAGTTCATCATCATCGATGAAGCGCAGAACTTAACGAAACATGAGGTCAAGACAATCTTGACGAGGGTCGGGGAACGGAGCAAAATTGTCTTGATGGGGGACCCGGAGCAAATAGATCATCCTTATTTAGATGAATATAATAATGGTTTGACCTATGTTGTGGAAAAATTCAAGACCGAGCGTATAGCCGGCCATGTTAAATTGATAAAAGGGGAAAGATCGGGATTGGCACAACTGGCAGCTACACTTTTATAATGCAATCGGCAAGGGGTTTCCCTTGCCGATTGCCAAAGTTTTTGGCAAGGATGAACGAAGTCTTATTTAACGGTGAAAGACCGTACATTTTTTATCGGATCATTGATGTTGGAAGCGTCTCCGAAATAAATTTCCAGAGGGCCGCCTTCGGATATTTTAAGCGGCTTTCCATCCTTGGAAAAGCCCAGGAAAAATTCAAGTGCCGTTGCCAACGGGAATGTAAGCTCCTCATCATCGGTTGTAACGATGACTTCGGTCACCCCATTTTCAGGTTCGGCATTTTTTAAAAACGGTTCAAAAGGGATGCCGAAAGTCCCTTCCAGCAATCTTTGCTTCTCGAACTTTCGTTCCGTTTTTATTGTGGGTGGCATTATTGCGCCTTCCTGTATTTCTTTTTGCCAATGTTTGGAGGCGGCAATCGTATATTCTTCTAATTCATTGACTTGGACTCTTTCAGCGTGGAAATATGTATCGATTTCAACTTTACGGTCATCAAAAATCCATACTCCAGGATCTAGCGTAATTGGATATTTCACTTTTCCATTTATAAATACGATGGGTTCCAAATATCTCATTCCTTTCTGTTGCTCTTTAATGATTATAATCAATTATAATAGAAATGTCACATCTTCAAGATGGTGAACAAATTCCATGGCTGGGTAATCCATTTGAGAGGTGATCATGTTATTTCAATGGCAAATTGTTCGTCAATGTCCTTGCTTTTTCACAAAACTAAAGGTAGAATTTAGAGATAAGATTTAATCGCTCTGAGCGGGGGGATTTAACATGGCATCTGATATGCTTGTCAATCATCGAGAAAAAGCTTATGCTTTATTAAAAGCAGATGCTGACAAGATTCTAAAACTGATTAAAGTTCAAATGGAAAATCTCACTATGCCTCAATGTCCTTTATATGAAGAGGTACTTGATACGCAAATGTTCGGCCTATCACGAGAAATTGATTTTGCCGTACGCTTAGGTTTGGTAGAGGAGACCGAGGGTAAATCCCTTTTGGAAACCCTTGAACAGGAATTGTCAGTTTTGCATGAAGCATCGTTAAAAAAATAATAGATAAAACATACTAACTCAAACAAATCTCGATGATTGTTTGAGTTTTTTATTTATATACACAATTAAGTGAATAATGTTATACTATATTTAAAAGTGACATACTAATTAGTTCGCGAAGTTCAATTTGAGTTATCTTATTCTTTTGAATTCTTTCTAAGTTCAATGGTCATCTTCCGATTTTAAAATATTCCCTGTGGGATTTTCCGGTCATATGGCTTTGATCAATAATGGATCGATAGTACTGGGAGTCAGTTCTAATTCCCTGTTTTTTTATACGAATATATGTAATTTTTTATTTTTTTATTGTATTCAGTTAATTTTAGTATTATTGTTATATTAATTGAATGTTAAATCAAATTGATAATATATTATTATAGCTAAATTTTAATTTGTTAATGATATATGGCTCTTTTTTTGTCTTTATCGGATGTGAAAAACGAAAATATAAAATATATCGAAATAATTACATCAGCGATAAAATGAGCCTAAACAGATTGGACTCCTTATTTGGGAAATCAATTCATGAATAAAAAGTGGTGGAAATCTTTCACGCTTTTTTTCTATATATTCAATAAAAATACATATTGATTAGGGTGGTAGCAATGGGGAAACGTATAGAAAAAGTACTTGCGGCAAATCGCGGGGAAATAGCGATAAGGATTTTTCGGGCTTGTACGGAATTAGACATTCACACAGTTGCAATCTATTCAAAGGAAGATTATGGTTCTTATCACAGATATAAAGCGGATGAGGCATATTTGGTCGGGGAAGGCAAAAAGCCGATTGATGCATACCTGGATATTGAAGGCATAATTGCGATTGCCAAAATGAGTGGCGTCGATGCGATTCATCCCGGTTATGGTTTCCTTTCAGAAAATATTGAATTTGCGAAACGTTGTGAGGAAGAGGGCATAATCTTCATCGGACCAGAATCAAGACACCTAGATATGTTTGGTGACAAAGTAAAAGCCAGAACACAAGCTGAACTGGCGGATATTCCGGTTATCCCTGGTAGCGATGGACCGGTGACCAGTGTTGAAGAAGTCAAGGAATTTGGTGAACGATACGGTTTTCCAATTATTATAAAAGCCTCATTAGGCGGCGGCGGACGCGGAATGCGAATTGTCGGAAAAATCGAAGAAGTTGAAGAGGCTTATGATCGCGCAAAATCAGAAGCTAAAGCAGCTTTTGGTAATGATGAAGTCTATGTAGAGAGATTCATACAAAATCCGAAGCATATAGAAGTTCAGATTTTGGCTGATACTCATGGGAATATCGTCCATTTATATGAGCGTGACTGTTCCGTTCAGAGACGGCATCAAAAAGTTGTGGAAGTGGCACCTTCCGTTTCCCTTTCCGAAGATTTAAGGGAAAGGATTTGTGAAGCAGCTGTCAAGTTGGCTAAAAATATTGATTATGTAAACGCTGGTACAGTCGAGTTCCTTGTCGCAAATGGCGAGTTTTACTTTATTGAAGTCAATCCACGGGTACAGGTTGAGCATACGATCACTGAAATGATTACGGGCATTGATATCGTCCAATCTCAAATCATGGTGGCTGAAGGGCATGAGCTCCATGGCAAGAAGATCGGTATTCCCGAACAAGCAGGAATTAAAACTCATGGATATGCGATTCAATCAAGGGTGACGACCGAGGATCCATTGAATAATTTCATGCCTGATACCGGGAAAATGATGGTGTACCGTTCCGGTGGGGGATTCGGTGTCCGCCTGGACGCAGGGAATGGGTTCCAAGGTGCGGTCATCACACCATATTATGATTCCCTTCTCGTTAAACTTTCTACTCATGCGCTTACATTTGAGCAGGCAGCTTCCAAAATGGTTCGTAACCTTAAGGAGTTCAGGATTCGTGGTATTAAAACAAATATCCCCTTCCTTGAAAATGTTGTAAAACATGAAAAATTCATAAATGGGGAATATGATACATCATTCATTGATTCAACACCGGAATTATTTAGCTTCCCAATTAGAAAAGACCGTGGGACAAAAATGCTTTCATATATCGGAAATGTGACCGTGAATGGATTCCCGGGAGTCGAGAAAAAGAAAAAACCTGTTTTTGATCCAGCACCGATTCCTAATGTTGGTGGCTTGCCGCTTATCTCGGGTACAAAAAATATACTTGAAGAGCAGGGAGCAGAGGGACTGGTCAATTGGATCAAAGAACAGAAAGAGGTATTGATCACCGATACGACTTTCCGTGATGCACATCAATCTTTATTGGCGACGAGAATCAGGTCGAAAGATATCCTTGATATCGCAGAACCTACAGCAAAACTGCTTCCTGATTTATTTTCAATGGAAATGTGGGGCGGGGCAACTTTCGATGTCGCCTATCGTTTCTTGAAAGAAGATCCGTGGGACAGGCTGTTAAGTTTCAGGAAAAAAGCACCGAATGTCCTATTACAAATGCTTTTAAGGGCTTCAAATGCAGTTGGTTATAAAAATTATCCTGATAATGTCATTCGTGAATTCGTCGAGAAATCAGCGGATGCAGGCGTTGATGTTTTCCGTATCTTCGATAGTTTAAACTGGGTTAAAGGGATGGAATTGGCTATTGATGCAGTCCGTCAATCCGGCAAAATTGCAGAAGCTGCCATTTGTTATACAGGGGACTTGAATGATCCAACACGCAGCAAGTATAATATCGACTACTATAAAAATATGGCGGTGGAATTGGAACAAGCCGGTGCCCATATTTTAGCGATCAAGGATATGGCCGGGCTCTTGAAGCCTGATGCTGCTTACCGCCTTGTCTCGGAACTGAAAGAATCGACATCCCTTCCGATTCATCTGCATACTCATGATACAAGCGGAAATGGCATTTACATGTATTCTAAAGCGATTGAAGCCGGTGTGGATATCGTTGATACGGCGATTGGTTCTTTAGCTGGACTGACTTCTCAGCCAAGTGTACAAACACTTCATTATGCATTGGAGGGTTCAAGCAGACAGCCTAAGTTGGAAGTCGATTCACTAGAGCGTTTAGGAGAATACTGGGGTGAGGTCAGGAAATTCTATCATGACTTCGAAAGCGGAATGAATGCACCTCATACCGAGGTTTACAAACACGAAATGCCGGGCGGTCAATATAGTAATCTGCAGCAGCAAGCCAAAGCAGTTGGGCTGGGAGACCGCTGGCATGAAGTGAAAGAGATGTATCAGCGCGTCAATGTAATGTTCGGTGATATCGTTAAAGTGACTCCGTCATCCAAAGTTGTTGGGGATATGGCTTTATTCATGGTACAAAATAACCTGTCTGAAGAGGATGTTCTGACAAAAGGTAAATCCATCGATTTCCCTGATTCAGTCATAGAGTTATTCGAAGGCTATCTAGGTCAGCCAGTTGGGGGATTCCCTAAAGAGCTTCAGGAAGTTATCCTGAAAGGGAAGAAACCTATAACAGTAAGACCGGGTGAGTTATTGGAAGAAGTGGACTTTGCAGCACTTAAAGAAGAATTATTCAAGGAATTGGGACGGGCAGTCACTGATTTCGATGTGCTTGCATATGCCCTATATCCAAAAGTATTCCTGGACTACAATAAAACGATTGAGCTGTTTGGAGATGTTTCCAACCTCGATACCGCGACTTTCTTATATGGTATGAGGCTAGGGGAAGAAATCGAAGTTGAAATCGAAAAGGGTAAAACGCTTATCGTAAAATTGGTTTCAATCGGCCAGCCATTGGCTGATGGAACACGGGTTGTGTATTTTGAGTTGAATGGTCAATCACGTGAAGTGATCATCAAGGATGAAAACATTAAATCTTCCGTTGTATCAAAAGTAAAAGCTGATCAAAAAAATAAAGAACAAATCGGTGCGACAATGCCAGGTACGGTAATTCGTGTAGTGGTCGAGAAAGGAGATCAGGTCAAGCAGGGTGATCACCTGATCATTACGGAAGCGATGAAAATGGAAACCACCGTGCAAGCACCATTCTCCGGGACCATCAAAGATATTTATGTAAAAGATGGAGAAGCGATCAGTACTGGGGACTTATTGATTGAAATAACTAAGTAATATCGCTGACTGTGACCTTCTGAATGATTTAGGGTATATGGGGTATGCTTGAGGTTTCAAGCTGCCCTACGCCCTCATTCAAGGCAATCCACGGTATCTTAATACAAAACAAGAACCACCATTCCCTGAGGAATGGTGGTTCTTGTTTTGTCCTATTATATTATTGATTGAACAATCAGAAATTAACGGGCGGGTACTGTTGGTGTTATGTCCTTTTCATCCTGTCCTTTGACTGTGTGCGTGGAGTTTCTTTTTTGCTTGGCCAGTGCATTTTTTTTGCTTCTTGATGTCAATAGCATCAAATAGCTCATTACACCAAAAAAGCAGGCAATGAATAATGCGTGTGTCAATGCGATATATAAGTTTTGCCTTGAGAAAATGATGAAGGCTCCAGCGGTAACCTGTAAAAATACGAGAATGAATGCAGCCATCCAACCGCCATATAACACTTTTTGATTTTTGTAATGTTTTTTTGCGATATAAGCCACATACGATACCCAAATGAAAATGGCGCCTGCGATTGCACGGTGTCCCATCTGAATCCATTCATAAAGGTTAGAGGGGAGTGCAAGGCTGTCATTTACACATAAAGGCCAATCCTTACAGATAAGACTTGATTCTGTATGCCTTACAAGAGCACCTGTATATACGACCACGAGACAAAAAATCAATACGCCAATGATATGGAATTTCATTCGTTTGTCAACTATAAGTTTTTCGGCTTCGAACTTCTTGTCTACTTCAAAAATTAACAATGTCAGTAAAAAGACGGCAGCAAAGGAAATGAGCGATATGCCGAAATGAAGGGCAAGGACAAAATCGGATTGTGACCAAATGACGGCAGCGGCCCCGATTAACCCTTGTAGTAACAGAAAACCAAAAGAAAGGACGGATAAGAAACGTGCTTCACGGATATGGCCGATTTTTTTCCAAGACATATACGATAAAATTAAAACCAAGAATCCTCCAGCACCTGAAACGAGACGATGGGAAAGTTCAATGACCAATTCAATCGTGATTTTGTCCGGGATCAATTGGCCATTGCACAATGGCCAGGACCTGCCGCATCCCATGCCGGAATCCGTCTTCGTGACTAAAGCGCCGCCAAGTAAGATGAAAAGCATTACAATCGTTGTTAAAACAGCAAACCATTTAAGAGACGATTTCACTAGTAGTCCCACCTTTTTCTCTGTAGCAAATTAGGATTGTTCCATAAAATTAATAATAGCATAAGATTTTTCATAATATTTGTCGAACTTCCTCGATATTACACAAAATAGAATGATTTTACAAGTTCAGTTAATATTATAACTATTAATTAAAATGCTTGAAATAGTTGAAAGTTACAAAAGACTTTGATAGAAATAAAGGGAGTGTAAACCTACAAGTAGGAGCAAAATAGGGATAGAGCCTAGGGGATGATGATAAAAGCATACTATTCATGTTCTTGATGAACATCTTACAAGAGCAGTAAATTATTGAGACACAAATTGGTCAAAAATATCCGAAAAATTTTCACAAAAGCTTCCAAAAATGTGTTTTAATATATTGAAGAAATGATTTTACTAAATTTTACTGTTATTAAGCATGATATTAAGAATGATAGCTCTCGATGGATTCCATTGACGACAGTCATTGGTAAATAATTTACTTTTTGTTTACGCTTCCTTGGTTACAAATATCAAAAAGTATGAAATAATGTTCTATAGCATATGTAAGTATTTTTTGCATTTGCGTCTGTGCTGAATGATTTAAAGGAGGAAAACAAATGTCAGAAACAAGGGGTTTGTCAGAAGCTGTCATGGAGGACAGTAAAGCCGCCCTTCAATCGGATATACCAGAAACAACAGCTTGGAAGGATTTTCTCGCACTTATAAAAGTGGGGATCGTCAATTCAAATATAATTACAGCTTTTACCGGCGTGTGGTTGGCTCTTCATTTTTCGGGGCTTAGCTTCTTAAGCAATCTAGATGTAGTGTTTTATACACTTGCAGGTTCGGCGCTCATAATGGCGGGATCTTGCAGTTTCAATAATTATTATGACCGTGATATCGATCATTTAATGGAAAGAACGAAAAACCGTCCAACGGTAACCGGGAAAGTACAGCCTTCAAAGGTATTGGCGTTAAGTTTCGGCTTAATTGCTGCAGGGCTGATTTTACTTGCATTGACTAATATGACAACTGCCATACTGGGAGCATTCGGCGTCTTCGCCTATGTTGTTTTATATACTATGGTTTTCAAACGTAGATTTGTCTCGAATACGATAATAGGCAGTATATCCGGAGCGGTGCCTCCGCTTATCGGGTGGGCTGCGGTCGACCCGGGCCTTGATAAGATCGCCTGGGTCCTGTTCGCGATCATGTTCTTGTGGCAGCCTCCTCATTTTTATGCACTTGCAATGAGGCGTGTCGAGGAATATCGTGCAGCTGGAGTACCTATGCTTCCGGTCGTAAAAGGGTTCAAGGCTGCAAAAAGATCGATTATGCTGTGGATCATCTGTTTAATGTTCATTCCTTTCTTTTTAACTCCATTAGGAACACCGCTAGTTATTCTTGCTGCATTATTGAGCACAGGTTGGCTTATTTTGGGGATTAAGGGGTATAAAAAGAAAGACGATGTTAAATGGGCAACATCCATGTTTGTATATTCTCTAAATTATATGACCATTTTATTTGTAGCGATGGTTATTGTCACACTGATCTAGTTTTGGTTTAAATAAACTGGCGGCCTGTTCTTTTACAGGCCTCAGTTTACTGATAAATAAAGCACTGACCGCCATTCATACATATTAACGGAACCAACAGGGGCATACATAAGAGCGGTTACATGAATCAACTTAATAATTCCTTAGATTAGGGATTCTTTCTTTTTAGAAATTGACATAGAGAGAATATTCGCAATTGCGCCCATTTTTATTTTTGTGAGAAAATTTTGACGAAAGAGGGGTTTCTGAAGCTATGAAAAAAAGGCTGCACAAATGGCGCCTAATTGCTCTGCTGGGAATTGTAGGACTTGTCCTTTCGGGCTGCGGCGAACCATTTCTATCCGCACTGAAGCCAGCTGGCGATGTTGCGCAATCTCAGTATGACTTACTGATATTGAGTACACTAATCATGGTACTGGTTATTATTGTTGTGATTATTTTGTTTGTTGTAGTTATACTACGCTTCCGTCGGAAGGAAGGCGACGAAACAATACCGAAACAAATTGAAGGAAGTCATAAACTCGAAATTATCTGGACTGTTATTCCTATCCTTCTTTTAATTGTTCTGGCTGTTCCAACCGTCGTCACGACTTTTGACTTAGCCGACACAAAGGCAATGGATAAGAAAGATAAGGATGGAAAGACGAAGGATGCACTTGTCGTGAATGTTAGGGCAAACCTTTATTGGTGGGAGTTTGAATATCCAGACCTTGGCGTCGTAACAAGTCAGGATTTGGTTGTGCCGACAGATCGAAAAGTGTACTTCAATCTAACTGCTTCAGATGTTAAGCACTCATTCTGGGTACCGTCTGTCGGAGGGAAGATGGATACAAATACAGAAGGGGTCAATCAGTTTTTCTTAGAATTCGACGATAAAAAGGCAGAAGATTCGAACAATGTATTCTACGGAAAATGTGCTGAGCTTTGCGGTCCTTCACATGCTTTGATGGATTTTAAGGTCATAACGAAGTCTAAAAGTGATTTTGAAGCATGGACTAAAGATATGAAAGCCTCGAAGGAACCTGTCGTTGAAGGCGATCTGGCCAAACAGGGTGAAGATGTCTTTAATCAAAGTTGTATAGGCTGCCATGCGGTGACGCCGAATGACAGCAGGCCTGAAGCTGCTCGTCAGGCTCCGAATCTGGCTACATTCGGTGAGCGTGAAAAAGTTGCTGGCGTATTGGATCATACGGAAGAGAATGTGAAGAAATGGATCAAGGATCCTGAGAAGTATAAACCGGGCAACACGATGACCGGTACTTACGGTGAACTTTCGGATTCAGATATTAATGCACTGGCAGCTTATCTATTAGAGCTTAAGGTGGAAGACAAATAGAACATTGATTAAGGAGGTTAAATCGTGAGTACCTACGCTAATAAAAAAGGATTTGGCGCTACGCTTTGGGATTATCTGACGACGGTAGACCATAAGAAAATCGCCATTCTATATCTTATCTCTGGCGGGTTATTCTTTGTAATCGGCGGTTTGGAAGCGATGTTTATCCGTATCCAGCTTGCAATCCCAAATAATGACTTCGTTAGTGCCGGATTTTATAATGAAATTTTGACCATGCACGGTACGACAATGATATTCCTGGCGGCAATGCCATTGGTATTTGCTGTTATGAATGCGGTTGTGCCATTACAGATAGGGGCACGTGATGTTGCGTTCCCATTTTTGAACTCATTAGGTTTTTGGCTGTTTTTCTTTGGGGGAGTCTTTTTAAATCTTTCCTGGTTTTTAGGGGGGGCTCCCGATGCAGGCTGGACATCGTATGCATCACTATCCCTTCACTCCGAAGGCCACGGCATTGATTTTTACGTCCTTGGACTACAAATATCAGGTTTTGGAACACTAATGGCAGGGATCAATTTCCTAGTAACCATCATTAATATGCGTGCGCCAGGTATGACATATATGCGTATGCCGCTGTTTACCTGGTCAACATTCGTTGTTTCTGCATTGATATTATTCGCTTTTCCTCCGCTTACCGTGGGATTGGTGTTAATGATGTTCGATCGGATGTTTGGTGCGAATTTCTTTGATGTAGCGGCAGGGGGAAATACGATCATTTGGGAGCATTTATTCTGGATATTCGGTCACCCGGAAGTGTATATCCTGATTCTTCCAGCGTTCGGTATTTTTTCTGAAATTTTCGCTACCTTCTCCAGAAAAAGATTGTTTGGTTATTCATCGATGGTATTTGCAACCGTTTTAATCGGTTTCTTAGGTTTCATGGTTTGGGCGCACCATATGTTTACCACTGGACTAGGTCCGATCGCAAATGCAATCTTTGCCGTGGCGACCATGGCTATCGCTGTACCGACAGGTATTAAGATATTCAACTGGATTTTTACGATGTGGGGAGGAAGTGTCAAGTTCACGGTTCCGATGCTTTATGCAGTTGCCTTTATTCCTACATTTACAATGGGCGGCGTGACTGGTATCATGCTCGCATCTGCACCTGCTGATTATCAATACCATGATAGTTATTTCGTTGTTGCCCATTTCCACTATGTAATCGTCGGTGGGGTTGTATTAGGTTTATTGGCAGGGATCAATTTCTATTGGCCGAAGATGTTTGGAACAATGTTAAGCGAAAAATTGGGGCAAATCACATTTTGGACGTTCTTGATTGGTTTCCATTTAACATTCTTCATTCAACATTTCTTAGGTTTGATGGGGATGCCTCGTCGCGTATTTACATTCTTGGACAATCAAGGCTTTAATACAGGTAATATGATTAGTACTGTGGGAGCCTTTTTGATGGCATTTGGTGTCTTGGTTATGGTCATCAATATCATCATTACATCTGTGAAGAATGAAAAGGTCGGCAATGATCCTTGGGGAGATGGCCGTACGCTAGAATGGGCCATTCCATCACCACCGCCTTTTTATAATTTTAAACAACTGCCGTTAGTCCGCGGATTAGATCCTTACTGGGTTGAAAAAATGGAAGGGAAAAAGGAAATGACTCCTGCAGAACCACTTGGGGATATCCATATGCCAAATTCATCTATTCTTCCATTAACGATTGCTTCAGGTTTATTTATCGCTGCATTCGGTGCTTTATACCATATGGATGATAAGACATGGACCCTGCCTATAATGATAGTAGGACTTTTGGTGACATTTGGTTCAATGTTTATTCGTTCAGTTAAAGACGATCATGGATACCATATTCATAAAGCAGACCTTATGGACGATAAAGACAAGGGAGGTAAGGCATAATGCAAACAGATGAAAGATTCACGGATGCCACTTGGCCTGCTTCTCCCGAGAAAGCGACTTTAGAAGGTAAAAATAAGTATTTAGGTTTCTGGTTGTTTCTTGGTGGAGAGACTGTTTTATTCGCCTCACTATTTGCAACTTACCTAGCATTGAAGGATAAAGTTCCAAATGGTGATGCAGCCTTAGCTAAAGATTTATTCGAATTACCACTTACTTTTGTAGCAACGATGCTGTTACTGACCAGTTCATTGACCAGTGTGTATGCAATGTACCATATGAAAAATAACCACTTTAAACAAATGCAAGCTTGGCTTGTGATTACGGTTGCACTTGGTTTTGGTTTTCTTGGACTCGAGATTTATGAATTTAATCACTATGTTCATGAATTCCATCATACCTTTACGAGCAGTGCCTTCGGCTCCGCGTTTTATACGTTAGTTGGTTTTCATGGAGGACACGTTGCTTTCGGTTTGGTTTGGATAATATCTCTTATGGTTCGTAATGCAGGAAGGGGCTTGAATTTGTATAACGCTCCTAAATTTTTTGTTGCGAGTCTATATTGGCATTTCATTGACGTAGTCTGGGTATTTATCTTTACTGTCGTATACTTAATGGGAATGGTGGGATAACTGATGGCGAATGAACAATCAAATTCAGCGAACCCGAATGTCGATTTAAAATATCGCCGTAAGAAAAATGCTGAAGAGATGAAACACCAAGTAATATCATTTACACTAATGATTTTCTTTACATTACTTGCTTTTGCTGCAGTTGGAATTGAGGGTTTTTCACATTGGTTCATTAAACCGGTCATTTTGCTGCTGGCAGTTGTACAGGTGATTTTCCAATTGTATTATTTCATGCACATGAAGCATAAAGGGCATGGCACCATTGCATTGTTCTTATTTTCCGGCCTTGCAGTGGGCTTGATAACGGTCCTTGTGTTCCTAACGATTGTTTGGATATAAACCATAAAGAAAATCGGCTATTGATGATAGCCGGTTTTTCTTTATGTGGTGATTCTCATCCAAGTTTATCTATATTTGTTACAATGTTTCATTTTAGGTATAATGGATAGTAAGAAAAAGTTCATGAACGAGGTGATTTTTTTGTCTATTGATATTTTTGGATTTCGCGCTTTGTGGAGTCCTTATTATTTTGCCGCCCTCGTACTTATTACCGTTGGCTATTTTTGGCTGGTGACAAAAAAAGGGGGGAAGTTTCCGGGCAGCTCACCGCTTTCCGTCAAACAGGCCACTTATTTTTTGATAGCCATGTTCCTTCTTTATGTGGTAAAAGGATCGCCGCTGGATTTATTGAGCCATATCATGTTCAGTGCCCACATGTTTCAAATGGCACTGCTCTATCTCGTGATTCCGCCATTATTTATCATTGCGATTCCAGATTGGCTTATGAGAACACTCATAAATTCAAGGGGAGTGAAGCCGTTATTTCAGTTTTTCACGAGACCTCTTATCGCCCTTTTATTATTTAACGTTCTTTTCTCGTTGTACCATATCCCGTTAGTATTCGACTTTATCAAAACGGGGATGTGGATTCATGCAGGATACACGGTCCTTTTATTTACGACCGCTGTTTTGATGTGGTTCCCGCTTGTCAATCAACTGCCCGAACGTGAAAGTCTATCAGGTGTGAAAAAAGTAGCTTATATATTCGGCAGTGGCATTCTAATGACCCCTGCCTGTGCTTTAATCATATTTGCTAATGATCCGATGTATGATACATTCACCAATGCGGAATCTTGGGCCAGTGCCATGGAACTTTGCGTTCCGGCCTCCGCACTATCCGGTTTAACGCTCAGTGGTCCGGAAATGTTCAATGGACTCCCATTGCTTGAGGATCAACAGCTTGGCGGGGTTCTGATGAAAGTGATTCAAGAAATCGTATTAGGCTATGTATTGGGTGTCATTTTCTTTGCTTGGTTCAAAAAGGAGAATGGCGGCCAAAATGATATCGATCCTATACCTTCGGATTTTCAGACTGCAGAATAATTGTACGATAAAAGACTTGTCTTGGGGCGGACAAGTCTTTTATCTGACTTTACCTGATTTTCGAATTAAAGCAAATAGCCAGTAATTTGACTTGGGTATTCTATAAAAGTGAGCATTCTGTTAATAATCCTTGATTTTATTGAATTTTATGATTGCCTCTTATAAAATGGTAGTTGATTAATAAATATAGAGAGGACTACATTTCATATGTCTTTACCAATCCTTCCAACGATAAGTACAGCCTTCATTGTATTAAGTGCCATCACTGTTGCAATAGGCTGGTATCAAATTAAACAGCGCAAAATCGAGACCCATAAAAAAACCATGATGGCAGCTGCGGTTTTTGCGGTGATCTTTTTCACTATATATCTTTCTCGGACGGTCTTCATTGGTAGTACGTCGTTTGGCGGACCCGATGACATAAAAATTTATTATACGATTTTTTTGATTTTCCATATAACGCTTGCAACAACTGGAGCTGTTTTGGGGATCATCATGCTTACCACTGGGTTTAAAGGTAAATTCGCCATTCATAAAAAAATCGGGCCGGCGACAAGCATCATTTGGTTTTTCACTGGGATTACTGGAGTAGCTGTTTACATCCTGCTTTATGTGATTTATCATGGCGGCGAAACAACATCTTTAATAAAGGCGATCCTAGGATTTTAAAATGACAAAAAAGCCTGGTGCAAAAAAAAGCATCAGGCTTTTGTATTGGATACAATAAAGAGAGCATCACACATGATCCTCTCTCTTTGTACCACTTTTCGCTGACGGCTTTTATAGGCCGTTGAATTGCGTAAGTTCTTCTTTGATTTGAGCGAGGATTTTTTCACTTTGTTTAACTAGTGATGCAGGAAAATCCTCCCCTTCACCATATTCAACTCCGTGTGGATAATAATGTTTTCCTAATAGAGGAACCATTAATTTGATGACGGCCCTGTGAGCGCCAACATCGCCCTCTGTAGCATAGCCAAGTATTCTCAGGTAAAACGTGCCTTCTTTTAATTCGAACTTACGATCGTAACTTACTCTTTCGTAATCCCATTGTTCTGCTCGTATTAAACCATATTGCGGCATTAGGTCATCTAATCGGTTTAAGTCGGCTGTGATGTTTTCGATTCCAAAGCTTTCAAATTTCACGAGTAGTACCTCCTATGTTTACTATTGAGAATTAAAATGACATACCGGGAAAATATTATGTACATGAATATATTAAAAATCTCCAAGTATGTTTATAATATACCATTTTATCCTATATTTTATAATAGTACGAAATGGTGGAAGTTGCAATGAACTCAACCATGGTATTTTAATCATTCACAAAAGTTCCATTTTTAAAATAAATTTAATGAAGGGGCAGTCTAACGTAAATTAGAAAAATATGATTGAACAGTGATATAATCAGGAAAGAAAGGTTTTTGCATTGGATACATAAATTAGATAGAGAGAGGGAGTGTTCCTCTGCGCAGTTTAGGTAAGGTGTTGGTGTTAATCGTTATTTTTTTCGTAATCGGTATTTATCTTAATATCGGCGATGAAGATGAAGGGAACCCCCTTATTGATGGTAACAAAGGTGTTAACCCCAATGGACATATAAATGAAAGAAGCCCTTCCTCTGAAAAGGAAGGGGTTACTGAAGTGACAGAAGGTCTGGCAGTAACGATCGGGAAAAATGCAAAAGAGATAGAAAGGGAATACGGTAAGCCGGATCGAATTGATTTGTCTGCCTATGGATATGAATGGTGGGTTTATAAAAAGGACTATAATAATTATTTCCAATTAGCCGTTGAAAATGAAAAAGTGGTATCTGCTTATGGAATCGGTGATGAGGTCAATGTCGCTCCTTTTAAAATTGGACAATCGATTGATGCCATCTATTCCAGTTTATATGTGGAACCAACTGTTGATATTGAAGTTGGTCACAGTTCCTATCGTTTTGAATTGTCGGAGGAAGACATGAACATGAGGCCGTTAATTGATTTAGGGAATATTAATGTTCAGCTTTATTTGGATAAGTTCACTGGTACTGTTTCAAGCATCCGATTCTTGAATGATTCCGCCCTATTGAAACAAAAGCCGTATGAGTTGACCTATCATGGTGAACTTGTGACAGTTAAGGACCTTTCAGATGAGGACATGGCGAAAGTGGAAGATGGAAATGAGCAGCAAATATTCGATATTACGAATATCATGCGCAGCAGATTTGATTTGAAGCCTTTAGAATGGGATGCGGCTACTGCGGAGGTTGCTTACCTTCATAGCCGGGAAATGAAGGACACCCCTGAAGGAACCCATGTTTCTGAAACAAAGGGGGATTTGGAAAATCGTCTTGATGCAGGTCATGTGAAATACAGGGCGGCAGGTGAAAATATAGCAGCCCATTATGTGGATGCAGCTGCTGTCATGGAAGGTTGGCTAAATAGCAAAGGACATCGGGATGCGATGCTGAACGAGGAATTTACAGGTCTGGGCGTCGGGGTATATAAAAATTATTACACCCAGAATTTCATAAAGAGATAAAAAAACGGACCCGGTTTGGGTCCGTTTCAGTTTGTTGACAAGGGGGGCGGAATTAAAAAATTCCGAACCTTTAATATTCCCTTTGAAATTTGACCAAAGGTTAAGAGATTTGAGCTCTTAGAACCACTATGTTATGCCATTTTAGGACCTTGCCATGTCCACGTGGCCATCTTCTTTAAATTAATGGCAGCGAAAGTAAGCATTGGCTTCCATCGACAATTTTTTAAGTCCCCTTAAAGTAGTCCAACGCATAACATGCTTTTCTTTTGCATCTGAGAATATACGCTCAATCGTTTCTTTGCGTTTCGCGTATATAGGTTTTATACCTTGATGATGAAGCAATGATCTGCTTCTTCCACAAATGCTTGCCAGATATGTCGTGTCACTACCTTTTGATGGTCCTTGCTTTCTGTACCGTGATAAATATGAGTATGTTGCACAAATTTGTTTTGGCGATTTGTACTCGCGATAGACCTCTTTATTTGTTGTTGAGGACTTTAAAGTTTTGCACGAAGAGCAAAGGTAACAATCAAAGTGTTCATCGAAACATAAAGAATCCTTCTTTTGTTTGAGGAAGTGTATGGGTAAAGCAGGTGTGATTACTTTGTTAAATAGGTAGCTTGTAATCGCTGGTGCTTTATAAGCTGCATCTGCGGCAACGGCTTCTCGTTTTCTAACTTTCTCAATCCTAGCTCAACAAGTAGCTTCAAAATATGACTGTCATGTGTATTAGCAGTTGTTACAATCGTTCCCAATACAAAACGTTGCTGTGTCTGCTGCCTGCCATAGTTGTTTCAGTTTCTTCAATCCCTTTACGCATGGAACGAATAACGAAGGTATATTGAATGAATGTCAGTTTAACTAAAATAACTGGATCAATACTGCGAGTCCTGCCTCTGAATACATATCTTTCACCAAGTCATAAATGAAAGTGAAGTCAATGTAAGCCTCCATTTACGAACCAAATGGTTCGCCGGCACCAGTTGATCTAAAGTAATCATTTCAAGTTGTTCTCGTTGAATAGAATGATGTTTCGTAACCATCCTCATCACCTCAAGTTTTAATAAATCTATATTAAAACAAAAAAGACTGTAGGCAAAAGGAGTTCTATCCAAGTTTTTAAACCTAGTTGACTGGAGCGGGTGTGCGAGACTCCTGCGGGAATAGCGAGTCCAAGGGGAGACCCCACAGGCGCAAGTGGGCCGAGGAGGCTCCCGGATCGCCCGCGGAAAGCGAGTGCCTACGTTCCAATCAACGTCCAAATTTGTACAAGCAAAAAAAATGTAGACAAACTCGTTTTTCATCGAGTTTGACTACAGTCTGAAACGGACCCGGTTTGGGTCCGTTTTCTTGTTGTGGATCATATTTTAAAAGGTCCCAACCATTTGCATTCCCCTCGATGAGGATCGTTTGCCAATGGAGGTTTTTACGTAACGAACTTGAATTCCGCAGTCACGCCCCATTCCATTAGTAAAGGAATTTATGCACTTTTTATCTACCTTTAGCATATGGTGCAATAGGCGATGTCTAAGTGTGAGGTGAGAGTAATGGCAAAAAGAAAGCGGCCCTCCGTGGAAGGATTTCGGGAGTTTGTAAAGGAACATCCTCATTTAGTGAATGAAGTGAGAAGCAAACAAGCAACATGGCAGGAACTTTTTGAAGAGTGGTATTTACTCGGAGAAGATCATCCACGCTGGCAGGCTGACGGCAGTGTGGGTGAGCCCAAAGAGAATACAGGATCTCAATCACCGCCGGTTGAAAAGGGAGACCAAAGCACTGAGTTGATCGGTTCGTTAATGAATGCCGTTAAAAACATGGATATGGGGCAGATTCAACAATATATTACGAATGCCAATCAGGCCATCGGTGCAATCCAAGGAGTGCTATCTGCTTTCCAAGGGAATAAATCAGGTGATACCAGTCCTCCCCCAAAAGAAAAAGAGCAGAGAGCTAACCCTTTTTTATTCACCAAAGATTAAGGAGGGTTTTTCATGCGCCAGAATATATATGAATTCATTCAAACAAACGAAGATATGCGAAATTATTTGAGGGTTCAGCCTGCATGGTACAAAAGATTAATGCGTAATCCACATGAAGTGGATGTGTTTGAAACCGAAGCTAAATATTATTTTGAGAAGTCGATTCCACATCGGGTCTCTAAATTTTCGGAAAGCGTTCAGGTTGCCTCAATGATGCTTCATATGTTTCAAGCAATGAATGCTCCAAGTGAATGAAGAAAGTAAGAGTAAATTACTCCTTTTGGCGAACAATAAAGGCAAAAGGGGGACGATGGAATGAGAAAGTTGATATTGGCTCTAACAGTGTTGATGGCAGCGACGGGTTGTGGCAAGAAAATACCTGAACCTGAAAACTCAGGAGTAGCCATAAAAGGTGTTTCTACACTAGAGGCTGCCACCACTGTATCGAGCATCCAAAACTCAGATGAGGACTTTCGGGTAAAAACATTTGTAAAAGGCAACTCCGTCTATGTTGAGTGCTACTTGAAAAACTATGGTTTTTCAGAATCAAATCCTGAACAATTGGCAACTGTGTCCGTATTTATTGATAATCAAAAGAAAGTCGATATGAAAACGGCAGCATTTATCGTAAAGGATGTCCCGAATGGCATGCATAAAATAAAGCTGGAGATTTTGAACGGTGCAGGTGAAAAAACAGGGCTGCAAAAAGAGCTTGAGGTACATATCACTTCCTCGATTTAATCAAACCATTAGCATCTAAAAGAGAGAAATGGTAAAATGGTTGTGGAGGTGAGCTTGTTAATGCTTGCTACTATGGAAATCATCGACATTTTACATCAGGCTGATGGATTAGCTGAAATGATCCTTCATTCTGAAATAGGAGAAGAATATCTCCTTAGTTTATATAAATTACAAAACGACAAAGAGGCCCAAGGGATTATTTCCAAGTTTTCTTCGCTCAAGGATCTATTTGAAGATGTTCAAAGGTTCGGTAAATATCACCCGGATTATAAACGCATCAATTTAGAAACGAGGCAAGCTAAACGGGACATGGACATGCATCCTGCCGTTGCAAGGTTTAAGCGGGCGGAGACAGAATTGCAATCCGTTCTTGATGAAATAAGCGGAAGAATTGGCCGAGCGGTTTCTGAACAGGTCAAAACCCCGGCTGGGAATCCATTTTTTGTTTCATCCGGCGGATGTTCGACGGGAAGCTGCGGAACCGGGGGAAGTTGCGGGTGCTCTGCTTAGGGTAATGGCCAGAATGGGACCATTCAGTGCCGGTATATAACATGCAGCCATCGAAATTCGACATTACTACGGAGTTCGGTGGCTGTGTCATGTTTGGAACCTCGCCGAGACATGGTCATGAACCCATGCATGAACTATTATCTTCCATATTTCGGTCACGTGGCAAAAAGCGATTAACTGCGATATAGAATACAATCCGGACAAAGGTTGCCGCAGCAAAACATCTTTTTCTGCGGCACATAAAAACGATGCCGGAATACATATAAATGTTCTTCCTGCCGTACGAAAATGGTTTCACAATGAAGCTGCTTGCCACGCATTGAAAGGCTTGCGGCTTTTTTTATTAAGAGGGAAAGCTTACCATCATCATTTGGTGCCGGATGATAATGGATATATATAAAGGGGATTCCTGTGAACTTTTTTATCGAAGCTTGGGTAATTTCATCATTATCTAATAGATGCACAATAAATTGATGCCAAATTTGGTTTAAATCCATCGTTTGTTTGGCTCCCTTCACAGTGTGTATATTCATAATAGTGAGAGAATTTTGTTTATAATCTTTTTTTCTTGGTTGAAAGTAAAGATTCTGCTATGCTACACTTAGTTAAAACCTTTATAAAAGGGAGTTATTGATATGCTTGGAGCGAGACAGGGAATCATCGTCTATTTACATACATTGAAACAAGCCAAAATGCTTAGGAAATTTGGAAATATCCATTATGTTTCAAAAAAGTTGAAATATGTCGTGCTTTATACGAATATGGATGAAGTGGAACCACTGGTGGAAAAACTGAATAATTATTCGTTCGTTAAAAAGGTGGACCTTTCTTACAAGCCTTTTTTGAAGGTGGAGTTCGAAAACTCCAAACCGGATAAAGCGAAAGAATATGATTATAAAATGGGAATTTGAAAAAAGCTGACTCATGCGGAGTCAGCTTTTTCATTTTCAGGGCAGCAACATCTTTCAGCCTAATGGCGGCAGATATCTATTCATTCGCAAAATGCCGATTAAGTGCTGGTAGTACAACTCGCTTTCTGCAAAGAGCACCGAAGGTTTCACTTCGATTTCAATAATTGGCCTATCCAGTTCCTCAGCCAAGTTCTCAAAAAGCTCATAGCGTTTGTTTTTGGTTGCATGTGGGTTAGGGATACCTTCACGGCAAATATAAAGCGGCTGGAATTTCCCGGGATCTGTGGGCTCCATGACGATGACCAATGACGTTACCTTTTTATCATTTATGGTAGTATGCATGGCCAATAGCCTTGCAACTCGATGTTTCTGATTGCGGCCTACTTCCAGCAACTCATATATATCGGAATATCCTTGTCCAATTTCAATAAAACGTTGAATCAATTAAACCTCTCCTAACTAACTTATTATTCATTACTTTATCATTATCCCTCATAAAAGAGAAGGACAACTTCATTGACGAATGATGACAAAGGGAATTAGGAATAAGTGGTTTATCAATAAAAAAAAGCCCTGCAAAAATATGCAGGGTCCTTCTATGTCTAACTAAGGACCAGAAGGCAAAGGGAGAGGAGAAACCGGAGGAAGAACTTATGGGGAAACGTAAGCCTTCTCCGCGGTTGGCAACAACACCTAAAAAGGAATGTTGTTATTCACATTATTGCCAAAAACCATTTTATTATTCAAGATGTAAAAGATTTATAAAAAGAATGGATATCTTCTATCCATGGTACGAAATGATATGTTCTTTTCATCATGGAAATGAGGGCAAATGGGTTTAAATATTGGCTAGCTTTTTCTAATATGTTAGGATAGGAAAGTAACAGAAATTTGTCATAAAATGTGGTGAGAATGATGAGGGTCGTTTCCGGAATTTGCAAAGGAAGACCACTTAAGGCTGTACCGGGTACAGGAACCCGGCCGACTACTGATAAAGTCAAGGAATCCATTTTCAACATGATTGGTCCTTATTTCGAAGGAGGGCTGGTCCTCGACTTGTTTGCCGGAAGCGGTGGACTGGGAATTGAAGCGTTAAGCAGAGGCATGGATAAAGCCATATTTGTCGACCGGGATTTTAAAGCAAATCAAACGGTTAAGGCTAATTTGGAACTATGCAAGTTTTCAGACCGTGCAGAAGTTTATAAAAATGATTCAGAACGTGCATTAAAGGCTTTGGTGAAAAGGGAAATGACTTTTGAATTGATTTTTCTTGATCCACCTTATAAGAAACAAAAGCTAGTCGAGATTCTTGAAGAAATACATAAATACCGATTGCTGAACGATATGGGATACATTGTTTGTGAGCATGGCCATGATGTTACTTTGCCAGAAAAAGTTGGTGACTTTACCGTTAAGAGAAAAGAAGTTTATGGCGTCATTGCCGTTACGATTTATCAATGGGGAAACGTACACGAACAGGGGGAACTATGAATGTCCAAAATAGCGATTTGTCCGGGGAGTTTTGATCCAATAACATTTGGTCATCTTGATATCATTCAAAGGGGAGCGAATGTTTTTGATGAGGTATATGTGGTCATCGTGAACAATTCAGCGAAAAATTCTCTTTTTACAGTGGAAGAGAGACTGGAACTGATTACTGAAGCGACTGCCCATATGCCGAATGTTAAAGTGGATTTCTATCAGGGATTGACGGTCGACTATGCTGAAAGCGTTTCCGCGAATGCCATCATCAGGGGATTGAGGGCGACTTCTGACTTTGAATATGAAATGCAGGGAACTTCGATGAACCGATTCCTTAACAATAAAATAGAGTCATTCTTTATCATGACGAAAAATCAATATTCTTTCTTGAGTTCAAGTATCGTGAAAGAAGTAGCGAAGTATGGCGGGGATATTTCTGAACTAGTGCCAAGTGTCGTCCAGAAAGCTCTGGCCAAAAAATACGAGGAACTGAAAGGATAGAAAAAAGAGCATTGCCAACGGGCAATGCTCTTTTTTGGTTTACGAAAGGCCTTTGAATAGCCTTTTGGTAAATATGATGATGTATAGGATCAAAAACACGAGTGTTAGAATGGGACCTATATCAAGCATGCTTTGATATAGGGAATTCGCGTGTTCACCGGATCCGCTGACCGGGAATGCGTCTATCGGGCTGCCGCTGTACATTTTGCCTTTATAGAAAGGTTCCCAAAGCAGGATGGTGATAATGGATGCAAGAAGGCCATGTGCAATCCTGGCCAGAAAAAAGGGAGTGAAACGAATGTCCGTTGCGGCAATGATGCTGGCAACTTGCGCTTGGATGCTGAACCCGTTGAAAGCTAAGATGAAACTTGTCATCACGGTTTGCTGAAAGAGTGTCGCCTCTTCGACCGTACTGGTTAATTTTGAACCTAAAGTCATTTCAAACATGCCTGATATGAAGGGAAGGCTTAAGGAGTCCGGGAAATTAAAAATATGTAGAATTCCTCCGACCCCAGATGCTAGCAATCCGGTGATGTTCATATGAAATAAAAGCTTGTTCACCACAGAAAAGAGAATGATGAACCCCCCGATCATCAATAGGGTTTGGATGGATGAGAGTACCGCATCTCCAAGTAAACTGCCAAATGGCCTTGTTTCTTTTATTCTGGTACGATGCATTTGACCAAAGGCTTGTCTTATGGAGGGGAGCTTGGTCATTACTTTTGCATGGGATTTTTCTTCTTTCCAACGGTAAAAACGCATGATGATGCCTACACAAATATTTCCTAGGTAGTGGGAAAGGGCAAGGATGATCCCTAAATGAGGGTTGTGGAAAAAACCAACGGCAACAGCAACGAATAGGAACAATGGATTGGATGAATTAGTAAAACAAACGAGTCTTTCAGCTTCAATGCGGGTCAATTGTTCTTCTTGACGAAGCCTTACAGTGAATTTCGCCCCGGCTGGAAACCCTGATGCAAGTCCCATCGCCCAAACGAAACCTCCCACTCCTGGTACACGGAATAGGGGACGCATAAATGGTTCGAGCATGACACCAATGAACCTGACAACCCCAAAACTGATTAATAACTCCGAGAAAATCAAGAAAGGCAGAAGTGAAGGGAAAACAATTGTCCACCAAATATTCAGTCCGCCTTTGGAAGCTTCAAAGGATTCTTGGGGGAAGATGATCAAGCCAACTGCCATCATCGTGACGGAGGTAGCTAACAGTACTGTTTTAGATTTTGATTTTAGCAAAATTCAGCCTCCTCTTGAAGGTTACTAAATAAGGGCAGTTCGTTTCGTATATAATAAAATATGAACTTCTTTTTCTCGAAAAGTAAGCGCATGATGGAATAAGGATTGTACCGACATGTAAAGAGTGATGATCCGCTCAATGGAATATATCTGCCATGCTTGTTTCACTGTCAATATAAATAATATGCTTCTATAAATCCGTTTAAGACCATAACTTTGAATGAGTGTTATTTCAATATTTTGAACTAGTTAAAGCGGGAGGGATATCTTTGTCGAAACCAAAAGTCGGGCTTGCACTTGGGTCAGGAGGAGCTAGGGGGTTTGCACATATTGGCGTGATAAAGGTATTGCAGCAAGAAGGCATTCCGATAGATATGATTGCTGGAAGCAGCATGGGAGCAATGGTTGCAGCCTTTTATGGAGCGGGGTCGGATATCGAGAGGCTGTATAAGTTGTCCCGTGCATTTAAGCGGAAGTATTATTTGGACTTCACCATACCTAAGATGGGCTTCATTTCGGGAAAGCGGACAAAGGATTTAATCAGGGTATTTACATATGGCAAGAAATTTGAAGAACTTGATATTCCTGTGGCGGTGGTAGCCACTGATATAAAAACGGGGGAAAAGGTCATTTTTCAGGAAGGTCCCATCGCACCGGCTGTAAGGGCAAGCATCTCCATTCCCGGGATTTTCATTCCCGAAAGAATCGGAAACAGACTGCTTGTTGATGGCGGCGTAGTTGACAGGGTTCCTGTTTCAGTTGTGAAGGATATGGGAGCAGACATCATAATTGGTGTGGATGTAGCTCACGTGAAACAGGATATGGAGATAAACTCCATATATGACGTCATCATGCAAAGCCTCGATATCCTGCAAATGGAGCTGGTTAAAAGCAGGGAGTTTGCTTCAGACGTCATGATACGCCCCAGGGTTGAGAAATACAGCTCGAAATCATTTACAAACGTACAGGAAATAATTAGTATTGGAGAAGAAGCAGCAAGAGGTAAGATTGATCAAATTAAGCAGAGCATTGTTACTTGGAAGGAGTCCTTTGAAGATGAGCCGTAAAACGTATGTACGCACTTTCCTGGTGGTGGCTATACTTCTCATAGCATCAGCCCTTTATTCCCTACCTTTTTATGTATCGAAACCAGGAATGGCTAAAGAATTGGAGCCAATCATTGAGGTATCCGGGGGAGATGAAGCAAAAGGAAGCTTTATGTTAACCACTGTAAGGATGGGCCGGGCAAATATATATTCCTACATGATGGCGAAGTGGAGCAAATATCAGGAGCTTTATCCGGAATCCTCCATCAGAAGCGAAGATGAAACAGATGAAGAATATAATATCAGGCAGCTCCACTTAATGGATGGTTCTAAAAATAATGCCATTAAGATCGCATATGAAAAAGCAGGGAAAGAAGTCGAATACGAGTACCTGGGTGTATATGTTTTGGACGTGCTAAAAGGAATGCCTGCAGCAAAAGAGCTGAAAGCGGGCGATCAAATCATTCAAGTTGATGATGTTAAATTCAAGTCTGCACAGGAATTCATGGATTATATTAACGAAAAGAAGGCCGGAGATGAAGTTAAAATCGTTTATAAGCGGGAAGAGACGGAGAAAACGGCCGTTCTTTCATTGCAGCCTTTTAAAAATGATCCCAATAGGGTAGGAATCGGCATTTCGCTGGATGACAATCGAAGAGTGAACACAAAACCGGCGATTGCCATAGATTCAGAACATATAGGGGGTCCTTCGGCTGGTTTAATGTTTTCGTTGGAAATTTATAATCAATTAACGAAAGGCGATCTTACAAGTGGATATGACATAGCGGGTACGGGCACGATGTCTGATGATGGGACAGTCGGTCCAATTGGCGGAATCCAACAGAAAATTGTTGCAGCCGATAAGTCTGGAGCCGAGATATTCTTTGCCCCGAATGAAAACGGAGCAGCGGGTTCGAATTATGAAGATGCACTCATTGCAGCAAAGGATATTGACACTGACATGAAGATCGTGCCGGTTGACAACTTTGAAGATGCAGTAGCCTATTTAACGAAGCTAAATGGAAAAGGAAAATGAAAAAAAGCGCAGGCAGTCATCTACTGTCTGCGCTTTTTTTCATGATTAGCTTTTTACACTTAAGGATGAAACGGCCAAGCTTGAATCCTTCTTCATTTGAAAATGATGGGAGATTCATATTCACGTTTCATCAATGCAGCTTGATGCGGCTCGGGCAAGCCTAGGGCATACACGTGTGCTGCTCGCAAGTCCGAATCGATGTCCTGCTTCCGATAAGACGAAAGTTTAGAGATGAGAGGGAGGGGCAAGCCTTTTTTTACAGAACGAAGATATTCTTGCCCCCGGCCATTCATGCCAAGAAGTCTGATATAGGCCGGTTGGTCATTATGAATTACCTGTTCCTTGAATGTATGCGTCAATATATGGACACACATCCGCTGCAGCCGTGTCCATGTGTAGCGTTTTGTCTTCAGCGCTGCCATGAATCCAGAAAAGCTCGAAGATTGTTTGGCCATCTCCTTCATTCGGTGCTCTATGCCTTCCTCAACTTCGTATATTCCTGCCAATTCGGTTAAAGAGGAAGAAAGGATACGGTATTTCAACATGGACCAATACATTTCCCAGTCATGCAAGGCATGGTAGCGCGTTAAATATTGCTCAAGGCCACTCATTGTCGCTTGAGGAATATAACTGGAAACAGAATGTAATTCCTGGTGTTCATGGATGGCTTTACGTATCCCCGTTGCGCTGGCAATAGGGTCTTTGGACAACTTTGTTTCATGGTACCCTGCAGCGACCCTTTGAATCGTATAAGGGCGAATGGAGTAGCCGTTTGAAAGGGCAGCACTTACATATTCTTTTCCAAGGATATTATTCGGCTTCGTCAAATCCAATGCCGCATCACCATGGATGATTGAACGATAAGCCTGGGCAGCACTTGACGGATAACTATTACCGGCATCCATGGCCGATTTGATTGCGGCATCGAATGCAGCGGAATTTTCCGAAAGGATTTTGTGGGCGATGATGAATGGCTCAATTTTGCCATCCTCGCTTCCGAAGCAAAAAGAGTCACAGCCTAGCGATTCCAAAAGAGCAATAGATCCTTTTGCAAATATTTCTGCCTTCTGTGTCGCGAAAGCATATGGCAGCTCAATGACAAGATCAATGCCGCCATTCAAGGCCATTTCGGCGCGTGTCCACTTGCTGACGATAGCTGGCTCGCCACGCTGTAAGAAGGGGCCGCTCATAACAGCGACAACGACATCTGCCCCTGTTTTTTCTCTACTTTCTCTTGCATGTAAAACATGTCCATTGTGAAAAGGGTTATATTCGACTACTAAACCGCAAGCTTTCATTCGTTCACCTCAGAGAAAAACTTTGTATTTTATCAACTTAGTGCTAAAATAGTATTTCAAGTAAAATTACTATAAGTAATCGTCTGGATTTTTTGTTAGAAATGATTCATAAAACTTAGACAATCAGTTAGGATGACTACATTATAGTGTAAAGAAAAAATATTGACAAACTTATAATTGAAAGCTATAATTATTTTTGTTGCCTTGAGGTGATTTCATTTGAAATGGACGATTAGTCAACTTCAAAAAATTCGGGACAAAGATTTACGGTTTGATGAACTGGTGGATGTCTTGGACATTAGAGAAAGAGACCCGCAAATTCGCGATGTTTCTCCGATCAGAGTAGAAGGAAGAGCTGATATCAGCTCGACCGAGATTACTTTTCACTTGCATCTTTCAGGTGAATTAACATTACCTTGCTCCCGTACACTGGTAGACGTTAAATATCCGATTGATATTGATACAAAGGAAACCTTTCTTTTAAAGGCAGATGGCACAGATTTCTACGGAGATGATGTCACTGTTGTGGAAGGCGACGTTGTAGACCTAATACCGGTAATTAAAGAAAATTTATTGCTAGAAATTCCGATGCAGGTTTTTTGTGAGGATGTCGATTCGAATGAAGCTGCTCCTCAATCTGGGAAAGACTGGGCTGTTATTTCCGAAGAGGAAAATGAGCATAAGGTTGATCCGAGATTTGCAAAGCTTGCCGACTTTTTTGACAACAATAAAGAATCTTGATTGGAACGAAAAATCGTTAATCCGATTTTTCCAGCTTTTTTATATTTTTTAAGGAGGTGGGAATAATGGCTGTACCTTTTAGAAGAACGTCGAAAACTGTAAAAAGAAAACGTCGTACACACTTCAAGCTTCAAGTACCTGGTATGGTAGAATGCCCGAGCTGTGGTGGAATGACTCTTTCACATCACGTTTGTAAAGAATGTGGAACATATAAAGGAAAAGAAGTTGTCGCAAAATAATTTCTTGACCTACTTGAGAGCTTAGCTCTCTTGATGCAACACGCTAATCAAAGCGCAGGGATTTTTCTCTGTGCTTTTTTTACAAATTTATTTGGCAGAATATTTTGAATCATTCGCGCTTGCCGATGATTTTGGAGAAGGTGTTTACATGGATCAGGTGATTGAAGTTGAAAAGGGTAAACGCGGTTTCATGAAGCTTCTATTTAATAGACCGGAGAAAAGGAATGCCGTGAATTATCAGCTGATGGACGAACTTGAGTCGATATTATCGGAAGCTGCATGCGATGATGAAGTTAAGTTGCTGGTCCTGACCGGGGCGGGCTCTGAGGCGTTCTGTTCAGGCGGGGATCTAAGGGAATTTCAGGATTTGCATACAGAAGAAGAGGCCTTTGCTATGTTATCGAAAATGGGTGAAATTCTGTATAAACTAGCAGTTTTCCCAAAACCGACAATAGCGCTAATCAATGGAAGTGCTTTTGGCGGCGGATGCGAAATAGCGACAGCTTGTGATTTCAGGTTAGCAAAGAGGGAAGCTAGGCTAGGGTTTGTACAAGGTACTCTAGGAATTACGACTGGCTGGGGCGGAGCTTCGCTTTTACTTGAAAAAATACCAGAGCAAAAAGCGCTAAAGCTATTATTGGATGCAAAAGTACATAAAGCTGAGGAAGCGAAGGAACTTGGTTTCGTAGATGAGATAGTCGGAGAAGGTACGGATGGATGGGAATGGTTTGCGGAAGATTTTCTTCGCCATGAGACAGGGGTATTGATGGCCTATAAACGATTGCTGGTACATAAATGGCAGGATAGCGGGCTTAAAGGAAGAATGGATGCGGAAATCCGGGAATGTTCCAAACTGTGGGCGAGTGATGAGCATCATGCTGCAGTCGAGCGTTTTCTAAATAAGAAAAAATAAATTTTACACGCTCTATATATCTTCTATCTTTCCTAGCATGTGCATATTATGAATTAAAACTTGCTAAGGAGGTAGAGAGATGACGATTGCGAGACAAGATGCATGGACTCATGATGAGGATCTGTTGTTGGCTGAAGTGGTACTGAGGCATATACGGGAAGGCAGTACACAATTAAAGGCGTTTGAAGAAGTGGGGAAACAGTTATCGAGGACATCTGCTGCTTGTGGGTTCCGTTGGAATTCATTTGTTAGGAAGCAATATAAATCAGGGATAGAGCTGGCGAAAAAACAAAGGAAAGAACAGGTAGTCAATAATCCTGAAGTGGAAAGGGATTCGATTGCAACGGTCCAAAATGTCACGATTGAAGAAATAACGCCCGAGCATGAAGATAAAGAATCTATTACCCTTCAGGAAGTTATATTATATTTAACCAAAATGGATGAATTCTTTCAGCTTGATAATAAGGAAAAAGAACGGATTTCTGAGCGTTCCCTATTTCTTGAACGGGAAAATGTCCGATTACTGGAAGAGAATGTCCTGCTTAAGGAAAACCTGAAAGCTGTTGAGGAAGATTATCGTGCGTTAATGCAGATCATGGAGCGCGCAAGAAAACTTAGTGTCCAGGAGGACGAAAAGGCGAATCCGAAGGTGAGTTTCCAAATGGATAAGAATGGTAATTTAGAAAGGGTCAATAAATAAAAAATGCGGGTGGGAAAATCCGCCCGCATTTTCTTGATGCTTCCTTATTCTTGTGTATCTATTTCTTTCTTATCTTGTACGTCAAATGGGCTCCAAATCAGTGGGTTTTCTCCGAGGTCCCTGTCCAAATCATAGGAAACAGCAGAAAAGCCCATCTTTTTCCAAAAGTCTTGTGAATGGACTCTTGGGTTAGTTTTGATAGGCATGTTCAGGCTTTTGGCGAATTCGACCAAAGCTCTTCCATACCCTTTTTTCTGATAGTTAGGCAGGACTTCAAGTTTCCAAAGAACAAGGAAATCCCTGGAATTGTCAAAATACTGGTCGAATTTAGCGCTTCTTTTATAAAGGCTCATTCGAGCTACAAGTTTATCGCCATAAAAGATTCCGTAAAAAGGTGATTGGCTGTCATTTTCAATGATATTACCTTCTAAATCATCTAGCATGGACAGTTCCTGTATCCCGTATTCTTTGAATTTTTTGAATTCCTCAAGCGTTTTAAAATTTACAAGTAATCGTTCAACCTTGTATTCCATAAAAAAGCTCCCCCTTAATTCTGATAAACCTCTTCCTAGTACCCTTTGAAAGTCATCCCACTGATCTTTGCCATGTGGAATTTCAACTTAGGTTAAATCTAGTATGACATCATCGACTTATCCTAGCTTACTAAATGCTTATAGCCTTTTATTCCCCGCCCTTTTCCCTTCAATTTCTTTTGGGGTGAGTTTGGAGTTATCTTTTGTTTCTGTAAAGTCTTCAAAATGGCTAAGCTTTTCGTATCTAATATACCATTAAATTAACACTTAAAGAAGAAAATATTATATCTTCAATGGCGTATTAATCATTCTTTCCATTGGTATTTTATGACGAGCCATCGTTAATGGCAGTTCCGTCGTTTCATTCAATCGGAATGGCTGTGTTTTCCAACGATGGGAAAATTCGTGCAGGCTAAAAAAGATAATGTGATAAAATAGTAAATATATTTCAAAAAGTAAGGAAGGTTATCATGAGAATTGGAATCATTGGCGGAGGGGCCATAGGGCTGCTGTTTGCGTCCCGTTTAAGTGAAAAGCATAATGTGACTCTCTATACCCATACTGCGGATCAGGCGTCCATCATCCAACGTGATGGAATCCGTCTTATTGCGGATGGTGAAAGCCGACTGCAGACGGGCATCATGTCAAAGGGGCTGGATGAAGGGATATCGGATGTGGATCTTCTTATAGTGGCCGTCAAGCAATATCACCTGCCGCAAATACTGCCTAGGATCAAAGATTTTCAGGTTCCATTGCTATTCTTGCAGAATGGCTATGGGCATATTTCTTATTTAAAGCAGCTTCAATCCCCGACCATATATGTGGGGGTAGTGGAGCATGGAGCAATGAAACATGATGGGAATACCGTGGAGCATACGGGACTGGGCATGACAAGAATCGCTTCCTTTAGCGGGGAACTTGAGCAACTATCGCTAGTGAATGAAAGGATCGATCATTTTCCTTTTACGAAGAGTGAAGATTTTCACTCGATGCTGATGGATAAGCTTGTCGTCAATGCGGTGATAAATCCATTAACGGCGATACTTGGTGTGGAAAATGGCGGTTTAATCACTAACTCTTTTTACTACCAATTATTTCAAGAGCTTTTTGAAGAAATCTCCGGTATTTTGGAAGTTCAAAATAAGGATGAGTCATTTGAACATGTTAAAGCCGTTTGCATCGCAACTGCGGAAAATCGATCTTCCATGCTAAAAGATTTAGAAAATGGCCGTAAAACGGAAATTGATGCCATTTTGGGTCATATCCTCTCGGAGGCAAAGAGTAAAGGGAAAAGTGATTGCCTGATGTCTTCTCTATATAAGATGGTCAAAGGAAAAGAGTCTCAGGGGGGATGAGGATGTGCCGTACGTAGTTTCAAGCCTTGCCGCGATATTTATTACCTTGCCTTTCGTAGGGTATATACTTTTTTTTATAGGTGCCAAACAATTCACTGGAAACCATCGGCGCTCCGTTCAATTTGCAATGGACATGAGTACGCTGCTGTTCGTATTGTCCGTCCATTATTTGATCATTACGATCTGGGATATGCAAATTATTTGGGTGATCATGCTCATCATGCTCATCAACGCATTCGTGGTGGTTCTTGTCCATTACAAGGTAAAAGAAGAAATCATTTTCCATAAAGTATTAAAGGGTTTTTGGAGAGTGAACTTCGCCTTTTTTTTCGTGGCTTACCTTCTATTGTTTTCAATTGGAATAATTACAAGTATCACGAAGATATTGACTACATAACATAGAACATCGCATCAATTTTCTGCTGCTGGGCAACTTCTTTTGTTTTCTTAAACCGGAATGTTATACTCTAAAAAGAATTGTAGTTGCAGAGAAAGGGAGAACAGAAATGGAGATGAAAGATCTCGCGTTACCATCTTTAAACCGTTTTGCATCGGACTATTTACAAAACCGTCTTGAAACGGAGGATTATTTTCACTATGACTTGTCTAAGCCTGACATTTATCACAATAGATATGAAGAATTGATGAACCGCTCTTTTTCACGTGATGAATTGTCGGATTACATACAACAATACATGTCTCGTCTTTCATTCAGTGAGGAAGTTAAGGGTAATATTGGAAGGCTGCGCAGGGATGATTCCGTTGTTGTGATTGGAGGACAGCAGGCTGGGTTATTATCAGGGCCGCTGTATACCATTCATAAAGTGATATCGATCATTAAGCTTGCGGAAGAACAGGAAAAAAAACTGGGGCAGCCAGTCATTCCGGTTTTTTGGATAGCTGGAGAAGATCATGATTTGGCTGAGGTCAATCATGTTTATGTAATGAAAAACGGAAAACCCGATAAAAAAACCTATCCTTCCTACCAGCCATATAAAACAATGGTTTCTGATGTGGAGCTGGAAACGGAAAAGGCAGAGAAGTGGCTTGAGGAAATCATTGAAACTTATGGAGAAACGGAATTTACGAACAAACTCCTGATTGATATGAAGGAAACCATTAAGAGATCGAATACCTTCGTCGATTTCTTCGCCGAGTTGATTCATGAATGGTTCAAAGAATATGGCCTTTTACTAGTCGATGCCGGAGATCCGGATTTAAGGCGAATTGAGAAGGCATACTTTGAATCGATGGTCAATGAAAGTGGACGGATTGCTGAAGTGGTCGAGGAACAGCAATCATTCATGCATGCAAAAGGGTATGCAAAAATGATTGAAATGGATAAACGCGCCGCTAACTTATTTTATTATGATCCAGAAAAAAAAGATCGATGTTTACTCGAACGTGTAGAAGGCGGTTTCAGCGGAAAAAACGGTGAGGTATCATTTGCCGGGGAAGAACTCTTGCAGATAGCCAGAAATCATCCAGAACGATTAAGCAACAATGTCATTACACGCCCGCTCATGCAGGAAATGCTTTTCCCTGTATTGGCATTCGTTTCTGGGCCAGGGGAAATAGCCTATTGGGCAGAATTAAAAAAGGTGTTTGAGTTGTTTTCCATGAAGATGCCGCCAATCATTCCTAGGTTGAATATCACGCTGGTGGAGCGGAGTATCCAAAGCGACCTTGAAGAAATGGAACTCAGTTTGGAAACTGTTCTGACTGAAGGAACCGCTAATGCTGTGGAAAGTTACCTTGATTCCGTTAAAGATGAAACGATCGACACCCTGTTCGGGACGCTGAAATCACAGCTTGAAGAGAACCATGAAAAGCTTTTTGTCCACGCTGTCTCTTTGGATAGGGGGCTCGAACCGATGTTGAACAAGAACATTGAATTCATTCAAAAGCAATTGAATTTCATGTATGGCAAAATCGGTGACCGTACAAAGGAACGACATTCGGTCATCTTGAAAAAATATGATCGGGTAGCAAATTCGCTGTACCCTCTCGAATCACCCCAGGAGAGGATTTGGAATGTGTTTTATTACTTGAATCAATATGGGCCAGAGCTCGTAAGGGATATGATGAAACTGGACTATCGCTTCAATAATCAGCATAAATTGATTTTCATTTAGAAAAACCATCCGTTTTGGCGGAAAGTGGCGGGTAGATCATTTTGAATACGGCTGCCACAAACCAATCCTGATGGAGGGATTGAAATGTGAAAAAAGACAGGTGCTAAAGCCTGTCTTTTTTTCTGTTTCCTGAGTACTTGTCAGGCGGGGCTTCGACAGTAATGGTGGGCCTGCGTCTTAGTTTGAGTGCATTCGAGGGAAATGCACGTTTCTTGAATAATTTGGCTAAATAAACTTAATAAGAAAAGAAGGTAATTTTTACTTGGAAGGAGAAAGTAAAAACAAGTGGAGAAAGGTGGGGGAATGTGGTACATTGAGATTAGAATGTGGGGGTAGTGGGTATGTTCATGGGAGAGTACCATCATAACATCGATATAAAGGGCCGTTTGATAGTCCCGGTGAAATTCAGGGAAAATCTCGGGGAGCAATTTGTCCTTACCCGCGGACTCGATCAATGTTTATTTGGTTACCCTATGGAAGAGTGGAAGCTGCTAGAAGAAAAGCTGAAAGCCCTGCCTTTAACAAAAAAAGATGCCCGAGCCTTTACCCGTTTTTTCTTTTCTGCAGCTACAGAATGCGAAATTGATAAACAAGGGCGAATTAATATCCCCACGCCGCTTACTTCATATGGCCAATTGGAAAAAGAATGTGTAATTCTTGGTGTTACCAATCGTATTGAGATTTGGAGCAAATCCCTTTGGGAAAACTATTTTTCAGCTTCGGAGGATTCTTTCGCTGAGATAGCAGAAAATATGATTGGCTTTGATATTTAAGGCTGCCCTCAGAAATAGAGTCACTCAATAACCGATTGGAAGGATGTCTAACATGTTTCAACATACAACAGTGTTATTAAAAGAGACGGTTGATGGATTGAACATCAAACCTGATGGAATTTATGTGGATTGTACTTTAGGAGGAGCCGGTCACAGCGAATACTTACTTTCACAGCTCTCTGACAAAGGCAGGCTTTATGCTTTTGATCAGGACGAAACGGCGATTCGGAATGCTAAGGAAAAATTGGAAAGCTATGGCGAACGTATTGTCCTTGTTCCTAATAATTTTAAATACTTAAAAGAAGAGTTGAATGCCCGGGGAATCGAGAAAGTGGACGGGATCCTTTATGATTTAGGTGTGTCATCCCCGCAATTGGATACACCGGAGCGTGGTTTCAGCTATAACCATGATGCACCATTGGATATGAGGATGGACCAAAGTGCAGCCATTTCTGCCTATGATGTCGTGAATACTTGGTCATTCCATGATTTACTGAGAATTTTCTTCCAATATGGAGAAGAAAAGTTTTCGAAACAAATTGCCAGGAAAATTGAAGCGGCACGTGAAATAAAACCGATTGAAACGACGTTCGAACTTGTGGAATTAATTAAGGATGGGATACCGGCCCCGGCAAGACGTAAAGGCGGACACCCTGCGAAACGAGTGTTCCAAGCAATAAGGATCGCTGTGAATGACGAACTTGGTGTCTTTGAAGATTCCCTGGAGCAGGCCATTTCGCTTTTGGATAAAGAGGGAAGAATATCTGTCATTACATTCCATTCGCTCGAAGATAGAATTTGTAAAACGGTATTTAAAAAGGCCAGTAGCATGCCGGATCTTCCGCCTGGACTTCCAGTTATCCCGGATGAATTCAAGCCAACCATGAAAATAATTACGAGAAAACCGATTTTACCTTCAGAAGAAGAATTGGAAGGGAATAATCGTTCCCGGTCGGCTAAGCTAAGAATCGCCGAAAAGCAATGATTACAGAAAAAAATCAGTGAGGGGGAACATGAATGAGTTCCATAGCCAAAAAAGTACAAGAACAGCAATATGAAGACCAACAGCAGCAACAGGCACAGCAAACAGTGGTCATCCGTAAAGCGAAGATATCCATTGGTGAAGTTTTCTTACTCTGTGCCCTTGCTATCATGGTTACCTTCATGGGAGTGAAAATAGTCTCTAATCAAGCGGCCATCTATGAAACGAATAAAGAGATCCAGCTAGTGGAAACGTCGATTGAAGAACAGGGTAAAGTGAATGATGATTTGAAAGTGCAGGTTGCTGAACTTAGTACATACGAGAGAATTTGGAAAAAAGCTGCAGCGCTAGGGTTCAAGTTAAATGAGAATAATGTGAAGGGTGTGCAGTGATAATGCAGAAACAAAAAAATATGAAGCATGGGGCAGCCGGATTATTCTTCTTATTCGGCCTGCTCTTTTTTGTTTTAGTCTGCCGATTTTTGTATATTCAGGTGACTGGTACAGCTGGCGGGGAGGTACTGGCTTCGAAAATCGACAAGAAATATGAAAAAAAACAGATCATAGAAGCAAAAAGGGGAAGCATCCTCGATACAAAAGGTGAAGTCATCGCCGAAGATACTTCCTCCTATATCTTAAGGGCAGTACTTAGTGAAAAGGAGCCGGAGCATGTCAAGGATCCGGAGATGACCGCGAAAAAGCTTTCTAAATATATCGAAATGGATGAACAGGACATCTATGAAAGACTTACGAAAAAAAAGGCATACCAAGTGGAATTTGGCAGTGCCGGCAAGGATTTGACTCAGGTCGTCAAAAAGAAAATAGAAAATTTGGAACTGCCGGGAATTACATTCGGAAGGACGAATAAACGTTTTTATCCGAATGGGATTTTCGCCTCCCATCTGATTGGCTATGTAGAAAAGGATGAAAAAACGGAAGAAATGGCTGGTAAGTTCGGCATTGAAAAGTACCTCAATAAAGAATTGCAGGAAACGGATGGGAAGCTGACATATGACAGTGACTCATGGGGCTTCCTCTTACCGGATAAGAAGGAAAAGGTCGTTGCACCTGATAATGGCAATGATGTCATGCTTACGATCGACAAGAAAATACAAACATTTTTGGAAGACTCGATGAGCAAAGTGCAGGAAAAATATGATCCCGAACAAATCATAGCGATTGTCTCCAATCCCAAAACGGGGGAGATTGTGGCGATGGGGCAAAGGCCCACCTTCCATCCGACAACGAAAGTCGGGCTAACGGATACATGGCGTAACCTGGCAATTGAAGAAACCTTCGAACCGGGTTCAACCATGAAAACATTCACCCTTGCCGCGGCTGTTGAGGAAGGGGTCTTTAATCCGAATGAAAGCTTTGTTGCAGGAACCTACAAAGCCGGATCGGGTAAAATCGGAGATCATAGCGGAATCGAAAGAGGAAAGAGCATGACCTTTCTGGAAGGGGTTCAACGTTCCTCGAACGTCGCTTTTGCCACACTTGCAATGGATAAAATAGGAGCCGATACGTTCCGTGAGTATTTGACTAAGTTCGGATTTGATGAAAAAACGGGAATTGACCTGCCAAACGAGATAACCGGTAAAATTCAATACAAGTATAAGCTTGAAAAAGTGACTACCTCCTTTGGACAAGGTTCGACCGTTACACCGATTCAACAAATCCAAGCTGCATCCGCAATAGCCAATGACGGAAAAATGATGCGGCCGTACGTGATAAAAAGCATTTCCGATCAGGATACCGGAAAAATTTTGAAAACGACCAAGCCGAAAGTGACAGGGCAACCGATTTCGGCAGAAACTGCAAAACAAGTACGTGATTATTTGGAAACGGTAATTTCCGCGAAAAAAGGAACAGGGAAAAAATATGCCATTGATGGATATCAAGTAGCGGGGAAAACCGGTACTGCACAAATTGCGGGTCCGACAGGTAGATATTTAGAAGGGAAAAATAACTATGTGTTCTCCTTTTTAGGAATGGCTCCAAAAGATGATCCGCAGTTGGTCATGTATGTGGCGGTCAAGCAGCCCAAGTTAGGTGTATCTTATGTCGGGGCTGATCCATTGTCAGAGATATTTAATCCTGTCATGCAAAATAGCCTGCAATATCTAAACATAAAACCTTCTGAAGTTAAAAAACAAAAAGCAAATAAAATCAAAGACTATACGAATCAAACCGAGAGTTCAACTGTTACAGAACTGAAGGAACTTGGTTATGATGTAAGTATGATCGGAAGTGGACGTAAAGTGCTCGACCAATCCCCGAAAGCGGGGAGTGTACTCTTACAGGGTGAAAAGATAATCCTCAGGACGGAAGGCGAAATGAAAGTTCCTGACATGAAGGGCTGGTCCTTGCGCGATGTCATGAAATTGGCTAAGGTTGCAAAACTGGATCTGAAAACCGAAGGTACTGGATACGTGAGTAAACAGAGTCTTAAGGCCGGGAAAAAGGTAAATGAAGGGGAAACCTTCAATATTGAATTATCCCAGCCTGATGGGGCTGGTGAAGATATACCGACAAAAGAGAAAACAGAGTGAAGATAAAGAGGGGATCCAAATGGATTCCCTCTTTGTTTCTTTCAAAGTTTCTAGTCTAGCATCGAGTAGACAAGCATATATTGAAGCATGTATGAAATGGAGGTGCCTGTTTTTGCGTGTTTCGAATGTTACTGTCCGAAAACGGCTGGCAATCGCATTGGCGATCGGTATCGTTGTTTTTTTTATCATTGATATCCGATTGGGAATTGTACAGTTTTATCTAGGGGATAAGTTGACGGGGCTGGCTAAAGATTCCTGGAGCAGGAATATTCCTTTTGAAGCCAAACGAGGAGAAATCCTTGATCGGAATGGAGTCGAGCTGGCAACGAATATATCTGCGCCAACAGTCTATGTCATCCCTAGACAGATTGAGAATCCTGGGGAGACGGCGGAACAGCTTGCTTCAATATTGGATATGACAAAGGAAAAGGCTTATCAATGGTTAACGAAACAGGCGATGAGCGTCAGAATTCCGGAAGGCAGAAAGATATCTCACGAAAAGGCGAAGGAAATTAAAGCATTGGGGATAAAGGGCGTATACATCGCTGAAGATTCAAAGCGCCATTACCCATTTGGTGAATACCTTTCACATGTTCTTGGCTTTACAGGCTCTGACAATCAAGGGTTGATGGGTATTGAATTGTCTTATGATAAGGAACTAAGCGGGGAAAAAGGATTCGTTAAATTTTACTCCGATGCGAAAGGGAAAAGGCTTGAGAATATGGCCGATGACTATAAGCCTCCTGTTGATGGTGATAATTTGAAGCTGACCATCGATAGCAAAATCCAGACAATAGTGGAGAGGGAGCTCGATAATGCGGAGGCGACATATGATCCTGATGGTATAATTGCCATTGCAATGGACCCGAACACTGGGGAAATCTTGGCAATGTCCAGCAGGCCAACCTTCGACCCTGCCAATTTTCAAAATGTCCCCTCGGAAGTGTATAATCGTAATTTACCAGTTTGGAGTATATATGAACCAGGATCGACTTTTAAGATCATCACGCTTGCTGCGGCGCTTGAGGAAGGGAAGGTTGACTTACAAAAGGAACATTTTTATGATTCCGGACATGTGGAAGTGTCAGGGTCAACGCTGCATTGCTGGAAAAGCGGAGGGCATGGGGATCAAACTTTTCTTGAAGTGGTCGAGAACTCATGTAACCCGGGTTTTGTGGAATTAGGGAACCGGCTTGGTAAAGACAAGCTGTTTAAATATATAAATGATTTCGGTTTTGGGCAAAAGACGGGAATTGATTTAACCGGAGAAGGAAAAGGAATCATGTTCAACATGGATCGAGTGGGTCCGGTAGAGCAGGCAACTACTGCGTTTGGACAAGGTGTAGCCGTAACGCCCATTCAGCAGGTGACAGCGGTATCGGCAGCCGTGAATGGCGGGACTTTGTATACACCATATATCGCGAAGGAACTCGTGAATCCAAAAAATGGGGAAGTGCTGATGCGAAAGACCCCTCAGGCGAAGAAAAAGGTGATTTCAGAAGCAACCTCGAAGAAAGTCCGGGAAGCGCTTGAATCCGTTGTCGCCCAAGGAAGCGGTAAAGGAGCATTCGTGGAGTCGTACCGCGTCGGCGGGAAAACGGGTACAGCCCAAAAAGCTGAAAATGGCAGATACCTTGAAAATAATTATATTCTCTCATTCATTGGTGTCGCTCCAGCGGATGATCCGCAAATCGTCGTTTATATAGCTGTGGATAATCCGAAAGGAACGGTACAATTCGGCGGGGTCGTTGCCGCACCGATCGTTGGGAATATCATGGAGGATTCACTTAGGGCCATGGGCGTCAAGCCAAGGAAGAACCAGATTGAGAAGGAGACGGTCTGGACGGATCCCGTCATGGTCGAGGTACCAGACGTCGTGGGTCTCAGCAAAAAAGAGTTGCAAACCCAGCTCATCGACCTTAGGCTTGATATTGCCGGAAATGGGGATAAAGTCATAAATCAAGCCCCAGATCCAGGTGTTAAAGTAAAACAAGGCTCTACAATAAGAATTTATCTTGGCGAAAATACAGAATAAGTATAATATAATATATGAATAGTTAAAGCGGCTGAAGATTCATCAGCCGCTTTGTTTACGGAGTCGGGATAACCCCGTATAATTAAAATTGGTTTCTCGACAAGCCAAGGCTAATCACATATAATGAATCCTCAAATTAAGTTGAGAGGGATGGAAAAATGAAGCTTCACAAATTATTATCTTATTTACACTCCTTATTTACGTATGAAGGAGAAAATCCTGAAATCACCTCCATTGAAAATGATAACCGTAAAGTCATAGACGGAAGTTTATTTGTTTGTATAAAAGGTTATACAGTCGATGGTCATGATTTTGCCCAACTTGCTGTAGAGCATGGAGCTGCAGCAGTCATTGCCGAAAGGCCGCTTGACCTCGATGTTCCCGTGATCGTAGTCAGGGATTCGAGCAGGGCAATGGCGGTTCTTGCCGATGCATTTTATGGCCATCCGACTCAAAAGATGCGCTTGATCGGAATTACAGGAACGAATGGAAAGACGACGACCAGTCACTTATTGGAAAAGATTTTCGAGGATCGACATGAAAAAACAGGCTTGATTGGCACGATGTATACAAAAATCGCCGATACGGTATATGAAACCAAGAATACGACGCCAGATAGCGTTACACTGCAGAAGGCTTTTCATGAAATGGCCGAAGCATCCGTCTCCACGGCCATTATGGAGGTTTCATCGCATGCACTTGAGCTTGGGCGCGTCCATGGCTGTGATTATGATATTGCCGTCTTTACGAATCTCACACAGGATCATTTGGATTTTCATAAAACCATGGACAGATACAGGCAGGCAAAATCCTTATTTTTCTCACAGCTTGGCAATGCTTACATAGAAAATCGCCCTAAATATGCTGTGCTTAATGCTGATGATGAGGCAACTGCCGATTTCATTAAGGCGACTGCCGCTACAGTCGTTACATACGGCATAGACAATGAAGCGGATATCAGGGCCAAGGATATAAAAATTGATGCAAATGGCACATCGTTCACCTTGACAGCAGGTAAAGAAGAGCGATACATTCAGCTGAAGCTAATTGGTAAATTCAGTGTTTATAATGTACTCTCTGCCATCTCTGCTGCTTTGTGCGCCGGTAACGATCTGGATGAGACAATTAGATCCATCGAGGATATAAAAGGTGTAGCAGGCCGTTTTGAGCTCATTTCAGCGAATCAGGACTTCCCGGTCATTGTTGACTATGCCCATACTCCGGACAGTTTGGAAAATGTTCTGAAGACTGTTGGTGAGTTTGCTAGAAAGAAAATTTACGTGATAGTGGGCTGCGGCGGGGACCGAGACAAGACAAAGCGTCCAATCATGGCGCAAATTGCATGCAGCTTGGCGACTGACCCGATCTTCACTTCGGATAATCCACGCAGTGAAAATGCTGCCCAGATCCTCCGGGATATGGAAGCTGGTGTAGCAGGCAAAGAATATACGGTTATTGAAGACCGCAGGCAGGCGATAGCTTACGCAGTTTCCAAGGCGGAAGAGGGCGACGTTATATTAATTGCTGGAAAAGGTCATGAAACCTATCAATTGGTCGGTGACGAAGTGCTTCACTTCGATGACCGTGAGGAAGCGGAAAAGGCGATTCAAAGTCGTTTGGGTTCAGTTTGAACCAATGCTGAAATTGCCCTGCAACAAAATAGGAAAAGACATCAAGCAGAATTTAATATTTGAATTGTGTTAGGAATGAGGGAATAAGGAATGTTGGAACAAGTGATTTTTTATACGATTTTGGTGGCGTTTTTAGTAACCGTTCTTCTTTCGCCGATTTTCATCCCGTTTTTAAGAAGATTGAAATTCGGGCAAAGTATTAGGGAAGAAGGCCCGCAATCGCATTTGAAAAAAACGGGAACACCCACCATGGGCGGTTTGGTCATATTATTATCTGTTACCATCGCTACACTAGTCATGACTTTGAAATTTTCGGCACCTTCAACCGAAACGTATTTATTATTATTCGTTACTTTAGGTTTTGGTTTATTAGGTTTCCTTGATGATTTCATCAAAGTGGTCATGAAGCGTAACCTGGGACTGACTTCCAAGCAAAAACTGCTTGGACAAATTGTGATTTCGGTCATCTTTTACTTCGTCTTCAAGCAGACAGACCGTTTTAATCCTGAATTGACGATTCCAGGCACTGACTTTTCTTTTGATTTTGGCTGGTTTTATCTGTTCATCGTTATATTCTGGCTGGTAGGCTTTTCGAATGCCGTCAATTTGACGGATGGGCTTGATGGACTTGTCTCAGGGACATCAGCCATTGCCTTTGGTGCTTTTGCCATTTTGGCCTGGAGTCAGTCACAATATGATGTCGCCATTTTTTCGGTGGCGGTTGTCGGTGCAGTACTCGGATTTTTGGTATTCAATGCACACCCGGCAAAGGTTTTCATGGGGGATACGGGCTCCTTGGCCCTTGGGGGAGCGATCGCAACCATCGCCTTGTTAACGAAGCTTGAAATCCTCCTGGTAATCATTGGCGGAGTCTTCGTCATTGAAACGCTCTCGGTCATCCTTCAGGTAGGATCTTTTAAAACGACTGGTAAACGTATATTTAAAATGAGTCCGCTTCACCACCATTATGAGCTTTCCGGCTGGTCGGAATGGCGTGTCGTCGTCACTTTCTGGACAGTGGGGCTGCTGTGTGCGGTACTCGGAATCTATTTAGAGGTGTGGATATAAGTGAAAGAGACTGCAAAGTATTCAGAGAAAAAGATATTAGTATTGGGTTTGGCAAAAAGCGGAGTGATGGCAGCTTCGCTTCTACATAAATTAGGTGCTTTCGTGACGGTTAATGACATGAAGCCATTATCGGAAAATCCTGAGGCTCAAGGACTTCTTGAACAGGGAATCAAAGTCATCTGCGGCAGTCATCCAATCGAGCTTCTGGATGAGGGGTTCGAGCTGATCGTGAAAAATCCGGGAATCCCCTATCGGAACCCTATCGTAAAAGGGGCATTGGAAAAAGGGATCCCTGTTATCACGGAAGTTGAACTGGCCTACCAGATAAGTGAAGCACCTTTCATAGGAATCACTGGTACAAATGGGAAAACGACCACGACAACATTGATATACGAAATGTTGAAGTCCGGTGAAAAATCCCCGCTGATTGCCGGTAATATCGGGACAGTGGCTTCTGGAGTTGCTGAACATGCAAAACCAGATGACTCGATCGTCATAGAATTATCATCGTTTCAGTTAATGGGAATAGACGAATTTCGTCCTGAAATCTCAATCGTGACAAATTTGTATGATGCACATTTGGATTATCACAGTTCCAAACAGGAATATGTCGAAGCAAAAGCTGCCATCACGAAAAATCAAATAGCATCAGATTTCATGATTTATAATGCAGATCAAGATCTTGTTTTATCCATGGCGAAAGAGACCAAGGCTCAACTTGTACCTTTTTCAGCTGAAGTGAAACATGAGAATGGAGCCTATGTGGAAGATGGTGCCGCCTGTTTCCGAGGGGAAAAAATCATTGAAGTTTCAGAGATAGCCCTTCCCGGGAAGCATAATTTGGAAAATGTGCTCGCCGCCATCTCAGCGGCCAAGCTTAAGGGTGTAGCTAATGAAGCCATTCAGACTGTATTGAAAACATTTTATGGTGTGGAGCACCGTCTGCAGTTCGTGGCAACGATCGATAACCGTAAATTTTATAATGATTCGAAAGCGACGAACATTCTTGCAGCATCCAAAGCGTTAACATCCTTTACGGAACCGGTCATCTTATTGGCAGGCGGTCTGGATCGCGGAAATGAATTTGATGAGTTGAAACCGGCGATGAAAAATGTCAAAGCCGTGATAACTTTTGGCGAAACGGCGGAAAAAATTGAACGGGTAGCCAAAGAAATAGGAATAGCGAATATAAAACGTGTCGATAATGTAGAAAAGGCCGTACCGGCTGCATTTGAATTATCAAATGAAGGCGACTGTATTCTTCTCTCCCCGGCTTGTGCAAGCTGGGATCAATATAAAACTTTTGAGCAAAGAGGAGACATGTTTATGGAGGCCGTGCATAAACTTAAGTAAGAGCTTTCGCAGAGAGAAGTGAACCTGCTTCTACGTTGACACCATGAAAAAAAGCGATAATGAGCCGTTATCGCTTTTTTTTTGACATCAGTGCTGACAAGCAATCAGCACTGATGTTTATATTCGTAGGCTAAAAACTTCCTAGAGGTGGATGTCCGTGCCATTAAAAAAATCGAATCCTGATCTCATTCTCATTATCGTCACCTTAAGTCTTTTGACTGTTGGATTAATCATGGTTTACAGCGCGAGTGCCATTTGGGCAACATATAAATTTGATGATTCGTTTTATTTTGCTAAAAGGCAGTTGCTTTTTGCCTGCGTCGGTGTCATAGCCATGTTTTTCATCATGAATGTGGATTACTGGACGTGGCGGACATGGGCCAAAATCCTTATCATCATTTGTTTCATTATGTTACTGGCTGTGCTTGTACCAGGTATAGGGATGGCGAGAAATGGTTCGAGGAGCTGGATTGGTGTAGGTGCTTTTTCGGTCCAACCCTCTGAGTTCATGAAGCTGGCGATGATCGCTTTTTTAGCTAAGTTTTTATCAGAACGGCAAAAGCTGATCACCTCCTTTAAAAAAGGGATGCTTCCATCCTTGGGTTTAGTGTTTTTGGCATTTGGTTTGATCATGTTACAGCCAGACCTTGGAACGGGAACGGTAATGGTTGGAACGTGCATTGTCATGATTTTTATTTCCGGGGCAAGAATCAGTCATTTTGTCGGCTTGGGGCTAATTGGGGTAGCAGGTTTTATCGGTCTGATTTTGTCAGCGCCCTACCGGATAAAAAGGATCACGTCTTTTCTGGATCCATGGGAAGACCCTTTGGGCAGTGGATTTCAGATGATTCAATCGTTTTATGCAATCGGGCCAGGGGGGTTGTTCGGATTGGGACTCGGGCAAAGCCGCCAAAAGTTTTTCTATTTACCCGAACCGCAGACTGATTTCATTTTTGCCATACTCTCCGAGGAACTTGGCTTCATCGGGGGCTCTCTTGTCATTTTATTATTTGCGCTAATGCTTTGGCGGGGCATTCGGATCGCACTTGGTGCCCCTGATTTATACGGGAGCCTTGTAGCGGTAGGAATCATTGCAATGGTCGCCATTCAAGTGATGATCAATATAGGGGTGGTAACGGGACTTATGCCGGTTACGGGTATCACCTTGCCCCTCTTAAGTTATGGCGGTTCATCGCTGACGCTCATGTTGATGGCGATTGGGGTGCTCCTGAATATTAGCCGATATTCGAGGTTCTGAAATAAGAAAAAAATGTGGTTTGGCAAAAGGGAAGTCCTGTTGAACGCAGGGCTTCCCTTTTTTACGTTGAAAACCCTTCCAGGAAAAACGATTTTTTGGGGGGGCTTGCCGAAAATTAGAAATAAATGAAATGCCGCTTAAATATTACCATGTATGAATGTTGGGGAATCCACAATAAATATTGGCAATACGTCTTTGTTTAGACTATAGTATAAGAGGGTTAGGCCGTACTGGGGCTTGCTTCTGTTCATTTTTCTGCTAAAAAGGCGTTATTAATCTTGTAATATAAGTGACCTCATGGAAGAGGAAATGAAAATTATAACTTGGAATTTTGGAACAACAAGGAGGTTTATCATGGATAATGTGATAAAGCAATTAACTGAAATGAAAATCGGCAAAGTTCTTGAACAGGAACCGCTTGCAAATCATACAACTATGAAAATTGGGGGGCCGGCTGATTTATTCATCGTGCCGTCATCCATTGAAAATATAGAAAAAACGATGCAGGTCATCAAAGAAAATGGGATGCCGTGGAGGGTGATCGGCAGGGGCTCGAACCTGCTGGTCAGTGATGGCGGAATTGAAGGTGCCGTGCTTAAATTGGGCAGAGGACTTGATCATCTCGAGATAAATGGGACGGAGATCAAAGCAGGAGCTGGGGTATCACTTGTCAGCCTCTCCGTACAAATCAGTAAAAAAGGATATGCAGGATTGGAATTTGCCAGTGGGATTCCTGGTTCCGTCGGCGGAGCGGTCTATATGAACGCTGGTGCACATGGTTCCGATATGAGTGAAATACTCAAGCAGGCACATGTTCTTTTTGAAGATGGAACTCTAGCTTGGCTTTCGAAAGAGGAAATGGAGTTTTCTTATCGAACTTCTCTGCTTCAGAAGAAAAGACCCGGTATCGTACTGGAAGCAATTTTTCAATTGACAGAGGGGGATAAAACCGAAATCGTTGAAAGAATGCAAAATAACAAGAATTATCGTAAAGATACCCAGCCGTATAATCTTCCATGTGCCGGGAGCATATTTAGGAATCCACTTCCACACCATGCTGGTAAATTGGTCGAGAATGCAGGCCTGAAGGGACATTCTATTGGCGGAGCCCAGATTTCACCGATGCACGGGAACTTCATCGTTAACACAGGTAATGGAAGTGCAGCGGATGTTCAAGCCTTGATACAGCATGTGAAGGATACTGTATATGATAAATTTGAAGTTGAAATGGAAACAGAAGTGGAAATTATCGGAAGAAAATAACGGGATTCATTATATCCAAATATTGTGATATAATGTGTTACCTTTAAAGTTTGTTAAGAACATAATATTGAGTTTGTCTTGATTTCGCACTGTCAAGAACCATCCATTTTTTCAGGAAGAGGTGAAGGGGATGGAAAAGGGAAAAATCGTTTCCATTGAGGACCGCATCCCGAAATTAAAACAATTAAGAAAAAGCAAAGCAAACAGGCGACTTGTTCTTTTGCTGTCCCTTTTCTTCATTCTTGTTGCTTGTGTGCTATATTTCCTATCCCCGTTGAGCTATGTGAAATCCGTGCAGGTAGAGGGGAATCGTTATATTACTTCCAAACAGATCATTAAATTGAGTAAGGTGAAGAAGGATCGAAGCATCTGGAAGGTTGATACAGGGACAGCGGCAGCCAATATCAAAAAAAATCAAGAAATAAAAAGCGTTAAGGTGACACCGGTATTTCCTAATTCCATTAAAATTACGGTTTCGGAACATAACAGGATGGCATATCTGTCCAATAATGGAAAGTTTGCACCCATTTTGGAAAACGGGTCCGTTTTAGAGGAGTTAGCAACAGGAGAAATTCCAGTATTTGCCCCTGTTTTAATTGGTTTCAAAGAGGGTAAAGCATTAAAGTTGCTTTTAGAAGAGCTGGACAAGCTTCCTGACGAGATTCAGAATGCCATTTCGGAAATTCATTACGCTCCTACAAAAACCGATGGATACCATATCGTCATGTTCATGAACGATGGGTTTGAAGTAAGTGCGACAAGCCGGACTTTATACGAGAAAATGATTCACTATCCATCGATAGTCAGCCAGCTGGATCCAAATGTAAAGGGAGTCATCGATCTGGAAGTGGGTTCTTATTTTAAAGCATATGAAGACGCTGAACAAAAGGAAGACACCAATGAGGAAAATTAATGGCAACCGGGTGGTTTTACCCCTGGTTTGCGTGGTTCTCGGATTCATGATTGCCTTCTCTTACAATCTGACCAAAGAAGGTGAAGGTGCAGGGAAGGACAAAGCCTGGGACCAGGAATATGAGCTCAGGCAGCAGCTGATCGAACAAGAGAAGCAGAACCGGGAACTTCAGAAGGAACTCCTCCAGAAGCAAGAAAATGTATCCCAAATAGAAAAAGACCTAGCTCAGGAAAAGCAGCTTTTTTTCAATTTGGCAAAGGAAACGGAAAAATACCGAATGTTTCTCGGAAAAGTGAAAGTGAAAGGCTCAGGCCTTCAGGTGACGCTTGAAGATGGTACAGATATGGAATCAGAAGCCAATGTTAATAATTACCTCGTCCATGAACAGCATGTCTTCAAGGTCGTCAATGAATTATACATATCAGGTGCAGAGGCTGTTGCGATTAACGGCCAAAGGTTAAATCATGATTCATACATAATCTGTAATGGGCCTGTGATAACAATCGATGGCCATCAGCATCCTGCTCCCTTCATCATATCTGCGATAGGGGACCCGGAAGTCCTGGGTGCTTCACTGGATTTACCGGGTGGCATCAAGGAACAGCTGGTTAATGAGAATATTATCTTTACAGTGGAAAAGCAAAAGAATATCATTTTTGATCCAATTATTGGAGGGTGATCGTGACCGCCGGATTCGATGAAAGATTGGTGAGAAACTGGAAATGAAAAAAAAGCTTTCTTTTAGTTTGGTTACGTTGATTGCTGGCTTCATGCTCGCTATTCAATTCAATTTGGTGAATCAGCCTGTCGTATCCGATACAAGGGATATGTGGGAACTGAAAAATGATTTATTGAAAGAACAGCAGACCCAGGCGGAATTAATAGAGGGTATCAGTAAGCTTGAGGGAAAAATAGCATCTTATGAAACAAAGAAAAATGAGAGTAAAGAAGAAGTCTTGCGTGACACCCTGACCGAATTGAAGACTGACGCAGGTTTGACCGAAATAAAAGGTAATGGGGTAATCGTATCAATACAGCCTATCAAAGCCGATATCCTTCTTGGTGAGAAGGTCGAGTATATTTCACCAGTATTGATCATTCGGCTCATTAATGAAATGTATAGATATGGCGCTGACGAAATTTCCATTTCAGGACAAAGGTATATATCAACATCGGTTATTCGTGATATTAATGGGCAGCCGAAAATGGACGGATATCCTCTGGTTCATTACCCGGTCGAAATGCAGGCAATAACCGTTAATCCAAAGAAACTGAAGCAGCGCATTGAAGGTTCCGAACTTATGGATGATTTCTTTATAGACAATTTTGAAGTGCAGATTAAGGTGCCTTCCGGCAAGTTGACATTGCCGGCTTACCAAAATGCTATTAACGTGGAACATATGGAGCCCATTATGGATGGGGGGGAATCGTGATGTGGCTTTCAGTTTTTGGTCTGTTGATTGGAATCACCCTTGGTTTTTTGGTGGATTTTGATATTCCCCATGAATATTCAAATTATCTCTCCATAGCCGTGCTTGCTGCTTTTGATACATTATTTGGGGGGATACGGGCCCATTTGCAAAATCTTTATGATGAAGTTGTATTTGTAACAGGATTCTTCTTTAATATTATTTTAGCCGCAGGTTTGGCTTTTCTAGGTGTACATCTTGGTGTAGACTTATATTTAGCCGCAATCTTTGTATTCGGTGTCAGGCTCTTTCAAAATATTGCCCTGATCAGAAGGATCCTGATTGAAAAATGGTCCATTTCCCGGAAAAAGCAGAAAAAAAATCTATAATTTTAAAGGGAATTAAGTTATAAATGACGAATAGTTTATGGCAGTATCTAGTTTTTTTAGTAAATCAGTCACGTAGAGAAGCGAACAATATGCACCATAAAGTACGAGTTTTGTTCGGGAAATACAAAATGAAACGCTTATCTATGTAATTCGTCAGTTGTTGTAAACAGTTCTGTTATTCTATAATGTATAAGTCTTCGATATAAAAATGTTATTCTACTAATACATGTATAAACTGAAGGAGGTGCCATGGAATGAACAGCAACGAAATATACGTAAGTCTTGACATCGGTACATCCAGTGTAAAAGTTATCATTGGGGAAATGGTCAATGACACATTAAATATAATCGGTGTAGGAAATGTTAAATCAGAAGGGCTCAAAAAGGGTTCGATCGTCGGTATAGATGAAACCGTCCAATCCATTCAAAAGGCTATAGAGCAAGCAGAACGGATGATAGGGATGGAGATAACAAAGGTAATCGTCGGCATAAGTGGAAATCATGTGACGCTTCAGCCGTGTCATGGGGTAGTAGCGGTATCCAGTGACAATAAAGAGATTACCGAGCATGACGTTTTCCGTGTCAGGGAAGCAGCTGAGTTAATAACGATACCATCCGACAGGGAAATCATCGACGTGGTGCCGATTCACTACAAAGTTGATGAACTTGATGAAATCAGTGATCCACGGGGCATGATAGGTGTCCGGTTGGAAATGAGAGGGATTTTAATCACAGGTCTTCGGACAATTTTACATAATACGCTGCGCTGCGTGGAAAGGGCAGGATTGGAAATAACCGATATCGCCCTTCAGCCTTTAGCCGCAGGTTCCCTTGTTTTATCCAAGGATGAAAAAGAACTTGGTGTGGCACTTGTCGATATTGGCGGAGGTTCCACGACCCTGGCAATTTTCGAACAAGGCTATTTACAATATACGTCTGTGATACCTATAGGCGGGGAAACACTTACGAAGGACCTTTCCATCGTTCTAAGGACGACTATGGAAGAAGCTGAGAAAATAAAAGTAAAGCATGGACATGCCTATTATGATGACGCGTCTGAAGATGAAGTATTCCAAATACCGATCATCGGCAGCGATCAGCAACAGACCTGCAACCAGTTAATGCTTTCGGATATCATTGAAGCGCGGGTGACCGAAATATTCGAGTTGATTCAAGATGATTTGAAGAGACTTGGCTTCCAGGATATACCGGGTGGTTTCGTGTTGACCGGGGGCGTCGTCAAGATGCCGGGTGTCCTGGAGCTAGCTCAATATGTGTTCCAAAACCGAGTAAGGACAGCTGAACCCAATTACATCGGTGTTAGGGAACCCCAATACACCACGGCTGTTGGTTTGATTAAACACGCATGCAAGAAAGAGAGAATGCAAAAAAACACCGCTAATAAAACTCCTGTAGCAGCTGGACAAGCTCAAGAAGATAACGACCAGCGCAGCCAGAAGGTTTCTCAGAAAAATAAAGAGAACACGGCTAAAAAACAAGGTGAAAAAGGTGAATCTAAATTCAAAAAAATCCTGGGTTACTTTTTTGAATAACAATCATTAAGAATCGGGAATTTCGTCAAAATAGGAGGATTGTCATGTTGGAGTTTGATTCTAATCTAGAACAATTAGCAACGATAAAAGTAATAGGTGTTGGCGGCGGCGGAAACAATGCGGTAAACAGAATGATCGAGCATGGTGTACAGGGCGTTGAGTTTATTTCTGTCAATACTGACGCACAGGCTCTTAATCTATCAAAAGCAGAAATCAAAATGCAAATCGGTGGGAAGCTTACACGCGGTTTGGGTGCAGGTGCCAATCCAGAGGTAGGAAAAAAAGCTGCTGAAGAAAGCAAAGAGCAGATTGAAGAAGCGCTTAAAGGTGCCGATATGGTATTCGTAACGGCTGGGATGGGCGGCGGTACGGGAACGGGGGCAGCTCCTGTCATAGCGGGCATTGCTAAAGATCTAGGGGCCCTTACAGTGGGTGTAGTTACCCGTCCATTTACTTTCGAAGGCCGAAAACGTGCAACACAGGCACAAGGCGGCATTTCATCGATGAAGGAATCGGTTGACACACTCATCGTCATTCCGAACGATCGCCTCCTTGAAATCGTCGATAAAAGCACGCCAATGCTTGAAGCATTCCGTGAAGCGGATAATGTACTTCGCCAGGGTGTACAAGGGATTTCAGATTTAATTGCTGTTCCAGGTCTTATTAACTTGGACTTTGCCGATGTGAAGACGATCATGTCCAACAAAGGTTCCGCTCTTATGGGAATCGGGATTTCCTCCGGGGAAAACCGTGCAGCGGAAGCGGCGAAAAAAGCCATTTCCAGTCCGTTGCTTGAAACATCGATTGATGGCGCCCAAGGTGTACTGATGAATATTACCGGTGGTACGAACCTAAGTCTTTTTGAAGTCCAGGAAGCGGCCGATATCGTGGCTACAGCATCCGATCAAGACGTCAACATGATTTTTGGTTCTGTTATCAATGAAAACCTTAAAGATGAAATCGTCGTTACGGTAATTGCTACAGGCTTTAACGAGGTTGAAGCTTCAATTCGGCCTACTGGACGTCCAACACTCGGACAGCAGCAGCAATCAAGACCTCAGACACAACAAACGCCGCAGTCTAACGTGAAGCGTGAAGTGAAGAGGGAAGAAGTCAATGAACAGCCTGCACGTAATGCCAATCAAGGCGATGAGGCTTTGGATATTCCAACCTTCCTCCGTAACCGTAATAGACGCCGTTAATAACGACGTCATATGCCGTTCCCATTTTGGGGACGGTTTTTTGTCGTTAATAAAATGCATACCTAGACGGGATTGTGCTGGATGTTGCCTGGCAGAAGGGAGCTTCCATCTTTTGCTCACTTCCATTCATTAATGTAAAAAGATGAGAGAGAAATTATTAAACGTTTATAACATAAATCGACAGCAGTAAAAGGGAGCAGGATAGTCTCTAAGACAGTATTGAAAATATCAATAGCTGATTTTCTACAAAAAGGGTAAAAATGACTGAAAAACTCTTAAGTTTTCAGTACAAAAAGTGACACACTTTCTTAGTGCAGGTACGCTATACTTTTTGCTAGTGGAAGGTTAGTTCATATAAGGAGGGGAGGGTGTTTGACTTTATATTTAGATGTGATCTGGTTATTGAATTGGTTATTTGACTGCCTCCTTTTATATTGGACCGCAATCATTCTCAAACGAAGGGTAGCTCTTTGGCGGGTGTGCATCGGCGGACTGATTGGTTCCTTCATTATCGTATTGGCATTCACTCCTTTTTATGCAATTGCCGACCGGGTATACATGAAGATTTTAGTATCCATGGTCATGGTGCTGGCAACCTTTGGGTTTAATAGGCTAAAACTTTTCGTGAAATCGGTGGCCACTTTATATTTTGTGACATTTTTATCGGGAGGAATCCTTCTGGGACTTCACTACCTATTTGAATTCCAAATCGTGTCCAAGGACCCTGGTCAATATGCCGGAATCAATCGTTTTGGCGACCCTGTCAGCTGGATATTCGTCATGATCGGGTTCCCGCTCGCATGGCAATTTTCCAAGCGAACATTAGAAGGGATGGAAATGACCAAGCTTACACATGAACAAATGGTTTCGGTCTCGGTTAAAATTTCTGACTTTGAAGGAACGTTTCATGGATTGGTGGATAGCGGCAATCAACTATATGATCCGATTACACGTTCCCCAGTAATGATCATTTCTCTTTCAGGCGCGGAAACGGGAATTCCGAATGATATGCTAGAGCTCTTTAAAAACCCCGATACCCTGATTAGTCAGGAAGTGCAGCCCGAATATTCATGGACAGGAAGAATGCGTGTCATCCCTTATAAAGTCGTAGGTCATGAACATCAGCTGTTAACCGCAATCAAACCGGATTATATTAAAATCGTTCAAGGAGAAAAAGAATTTCATGTCAAGCAGGGTCTCATTTCGTTTACCTTTCAACAACTCTCTCCCGACAATAGCTATCAATCTATCGTTCACCCGAAGATGTTAACCGGCATACCGGTGCAAACTGCCTCCTGAACCATCGATTCACTCTTGAATTTGACCCATAATCCGTTTATTAAGAAGGGAGAATTATTTTGAAGAAATTCATTCTTCGGCTTACTTACTTTTGGTACAAACTATTGTTCAAGCTCGGATTGAAAACGGACGAAATATTTTATATAGGAGGGAGTGAGGCACTGCCGCCGCCCCTTTCAAAGGAAGAAGAGGCAATACTGATCAATAAATTACCAAATGGCGATGAAGCTGCACGCTCGATCTTGATTGAACGTAATTTAAGGCTGGTTGTTTATATTGCCAGGAAATTCGAAAATACAGGCATCAACATTGAAGATTTAATCAGCATAGGTACCATAGGTTTGATCAAGGCTGTGAATACATTCAATCCAGAGAAGAAAATAAAACTGGCTACATATGCATCGAGATGCATCGAGAATGAAATATTGATGTATTTACGCAGAAATAACAAAATCCGCTCTGAAGTTTCTTTTGATGAACCCCTGAATATTGATTGGGATGGAAATGAACTACTGTTATCCGATGTACTTGGAACGGATGATGACATTATCACGAAAGACCTTGAGGCAAACGTTGACCGTAAGTTGCTGACAAAAGCACTTACACAGTTATCGGAACGTGAAAAACAGATAATGGAACTCCGTTTTGGACTTGCAGGAGGAGAAGAAAAAACCCAAAAGGACGTTGCCGACATGCTGGGGATTTCCCAATCTTACATTTCGCGTTTGGAAAAACGGATTATTAAGAGGCTTCGTAAAGAATTTAATAAAATGGTGTAAAAAAATAAAGTGCTTAAATGTCAATCAAATCAATACTTCGGTAGTAATATTGAAAAATAATCGGGATTTTCTGTTCTAGCCATGTGCATATTTTTTCCTCCCGCGGAAATACTGTTTTTTGTACAGCGCTCCTGTGAGGAGGGAATAATTTTGTCTCGTAATAAGGTTGAAATCTGCGGTGTGGATACATCAAAATTACCGGTTTTAAAGAATGAAGAAATGAGAAAACTCTTTAAAGAACTGCAAGATGGCGATATTTCAGCAAGAGAGAAACTGGTAAACGGGAATCTTCGACTCGTTCTAAGCGTCATTCAACGCTTCAACAATCGGGGAGAGTATGTAGATGATCTATTTCAGGTAGGCTGTATAGGGTTGATGAAGTCGATAGATAACTTTGACCTAGGTCAAAATGTTAAGTTTTCAACGTATGCTGTACCGATGATTATTGGAGAAATCAGAAGATATCTTCGTGACAATAATCCGATTCGGGTATCCCGTTCTTTAAGAGACATCGCTTACAAAGCTTTGCAGGTAAAAGAAAAGCTCATAAGCCAGACCCTTCGTGAGCCGACAGCTGAAGAAATCGCCAAGGTGTTGGAAGTACCTCATGAAGAAATTGTTTTTGCACTAGATGCTATACAAGATCCAGTTTCACTTTTTGAACCGATTTATAATGATGGCGGGGATCCGATTTATGTACTCGACCAACTGAGTGATGAAAAAAATAAAGATAGTACCTGGATTGATGAAATAGCTATAAATGAAGGCATGAGACGGTTGAATGACCGGGAAAAAATGATCCTTCGCAAACGGTTTTTCCAAGGGAAGACGCAAATGGAGGTAGCCGAGGAAATCGGCATTTCACAAGCACAGGTCTCCCGCTTGGAAAAAGCGGCAATCAAGCAAATGAATAAAAATATCCAACAGTAGAAGCTGAGCATGAGAAAAAGTTAGCTGAAGCGGGCAGGGCAAAAATGTCGATACCCGCTTCATAGCTACTTATCCATTGCGGCTTTTTTATTTTGTTGAAAATCCCTTCCGGAAGGGATCGTGGATCGGGGACGTTTATTTATCGTAATCTTCATCCTTGAGCGCATCTTGTCATATACATAGGAATAGGACCTTCATCTATGATGAATTTTTGAGGAGCTGAGTGATGTGACCAGGATTTCAGAATTTCAAATAAAGGATATCGTCAATATAGCGGATGGGAAGAAGTTGGGTAATATGTCAGACCTTGAAATAAATACGGCCACGGGGAAAATTGAGGCCATCGTCGTTTCAAATGGCACCCGATTAATGGGTTTTTTTGGAAGAGAACAAGACATTGTGATTCCATGGCGCAAAATAAAAAAGATCGGTGCGGATGTCATACTTGTTGAACATCAGACGGTATTTCAAGGAGAACTGAAAGATGAACGTTTTTAAAGGTGCATGGCGCAAATATATGATACACTAGACTAAAAATAAAGAGGTTTATAGCATGAAAGAGCCATTTGTTTTAATAAAAGACCAATATATGCTCATTGACAGCTGGAGACAAAAAAATCTCCAGCTCGTAGCGGGCTTCACCACAAAAAATGGTGGAGTCAGTACAGGTGATTTTCAAACATTGAATACCGGTTTTCATGTCGGGGATAAACTTGGTGATGTCCAGGGAAACCGCAGGATTATAGCCGATAAGCTGATGTTTCCGCTTAATGAATGGATAGGGGCCGAGCAGACACATGAAACGAATATCCATCAGGTTACCAGCCGCGATTGCGGGAGAGGTGCTGCGGATTATGATTCAGCCTTTAAAGCGACTGATGGATTCTATACGAAGGACCCAAACGTTCTATTGACCCTTTGCTATGCAGACTGCGTGCCCTTATACTTTCTTGCTCCGGCACATGGTATGATTGGGGTGGCACATGCTGGCTGGAAGGGCACGGTTAATGGGATTGCACGAAAGATGGTTGAGGCATGGCTGAATGAGGGTATAAAAGCAAGTGAGATATTTGCTGTTATTGGACCTTCGATTTGTTCAAAATGCTATGTAGTTGATGATTATGTCATGGATTTAGTGCAGAATTTGCTGGTAGATATTGACGAAAAGCCCTATAATTTAATCAGTGAAGGACAATATCAGTTAGATCTTAAGCAACTTAATGCATTGATTCTTCAAAAATCAGGAATTCCAAATAGTCAGATCGACGTTACATCATACTGTACAAGCTGTGATCATGAATTGTTTTTTTCACATCGCCGTGATAACGGGAAGACAGGCAGATTGATGAGTTTTATCGGTTGGAAGGAGGATTTAGAGTAACAGTGAAAGTAGTGGACAATTTAAAAAACATCGAAGAAAAAATAAATATAGCATGTGAAAATAGTGGAAGGGACCGTGAAGCGATAAAGTTGATCGCAGTGACGAAATATGTTTCGGTGGAGAGAGCGAATGAAGCATTGGAAGCGGGAATACTTGATTTGGGCGAAAACCGTGACGAAGGGCTATTGGCTAAATATGAAGTGCTGAAGGACAAGCCAAACTGGCATTATATTGGTTCCATGCAAACACGCAAAGTTAAGAATGTCATCGATAAAATTTCATATATCCATTCATTGGATCGCATTTCTTTGGCAGAAGAAATTCAAAAACGCGCTAATGAGCCGATAAACTGTTTAGTGCAGGTGAATGTATCTGGTGAGGAATCAAAACATGGTCTGAATCCAGAGGCGACTATTGATTTCATAAAAGGGTTATCTGCTTTTGATAAGGTGAATGTTGCAGGATTGATGACGATGGCTCCATTGACCGATGATGAACGGATTTTGCGGGAATGCTTCCGGAAACTGAAAGGCATCCAGGCTGAAATACAAGCTTTGGAGTTGAAGCATGCCCCCTGTACTGAATTGTCCATGGGTATGTCCAATGATTTCATGATTGCCATTGAGGAAGGCGCTACAATGATCCGGATTGGTACAGCACTTGTAGGCGAATAATTTTAAGGAGGTACGCTATAGATGTCGTTCGTATCAAAATTTAAATCTTATTTCGCGCTGGATGATGAGTATGAGTACAGGGAAGAAGTGGTGGAAGAAGAGGAGGCTGAACCAAAAGTCGTGAAGTCAGCTAAACAGCAGCAGTCCGCTTCTGCAGGGAATAATACCAATCAGAATATCGTAAGTTTGCAAAGCGTACAAAAATCTTCTAAAGTAGTATTATTGGAGCCGCGTGCTTATGCAGAAGCCCAGGAGGTAGCTGATCATTTGAAAAACAGGCGCGCAGTAGTCGTGAACCTTCAACGGATCCAGCATGACCAAGGAAAGCGAATCATCGATTTTCTAAGTGGGACTGTCTATGCAATCAGCGGGGATATCCAAAAAATCGGAACAGATATATTCTTATGTACCCCGGACAACGTCGATGTTTCCGGTAATATTACCGGCTTCGCCGCCGAAGAGGAGTACGAAGAAGCGAGGTGGTAATGGTTAATGGGTCTAGTGCTTCAGGGTTTATATTATTTAATTGAAATTTATTCAATGGCATTAATCGTTTACATATTGATGTCATGGTTCCCCAATGCAAGGGAGACATCAATCGGTCAGTTTTTGGAAAAAATTTGCGAACCGTATTTGGAACCGTTCAGAAAGTTCATTCCGCCACTTGGCATGATTGATCTTTCACCTCTTGTGGCCTTGCTGGTTCTTAATTTTGCCAGCGGTTATGGAATCTATTACTTACAGACATTAATTGGATGATCAACAATTAACCTGACATGCATATTACTACACAGTCGGAACATTTTCCGCTGTGTAGTTGCAACGCAGAATGAATTCAATCAATTCCAGATGATCGACCATTAATTTGATAACTAAGGAGCATTTATTCAATCATGAGTATTTATCAGCATTTCAGGCCGGAGGAAAAAGATTTTATCGACCAGGCCATGAATTGGATTGATCAGGTTAAACATTCCTACGCTCCGAAACTATCTGATTTTCTTGATCCGCGTCAGCAGGAAATCCTTACTTCCCTAATAGGGAATGATCCGGAAGCGAAACTGCAATTCAATGGCGGGAGCGATTTCGTAGAGCGAAAACGTGTGCTCATTTACCCTGATTATTACTCTCCTGAACCATCTGATTTCAATATCTCCTTATACGATATCTCCTATCCAAAAAAATTTGTAACGCTTGAACATAGGCAAATACTTGGAACCTTGATGTCACTAGGGGTAAAACGTGAAAAATTTGGTGATATAATAGTGACGGAAGAGGATATTCAATTTATAGCTGCCGAAGAGATGGATTCATATCTCACTGGAAATCTGGAGAAAATAGGTAACGCTTCCGTTTCCATCAAACGGCTTCCAATCGGGAATATCGTTCAAGTTAAGGAAAAATGGGAAGAGCAAGTAACCACCGTCAGTTCTCTTAGGCTTGACAGTGTACTATCGGCCGTCCTGAATTTGTCCCGTCAAAAAACCCAGTCCTTGATAACGTCAGGAAAAGTAAAGGTGAATTTCAAGCAAACGGAAAACGTCTCGGAAGAATGCCGTGAGGGTGACACACTTTCCATCAGAGGTTTTGGCAGATGTAAAATAGCTTCAATCGATGGGAAAACCAAGAAGGATAAGTGGAGAATCTCGTTAGGCAGACAAAAATAATTCAAGAAAAAGCAGGAATCATAAATTTATTGTCGAATATAGAGTTTTAACATACTAGAGTAGAAACCGTTCTGGAGGTGCCGTAATGCCCTTAACCCCGATAGATATACATAACAAGGAATTTAACAAAGTATTTCGAGGGTATGATGAAGATGAAGTAAATGAATTTCTCGACCAGGTCATTAAAGATTATGAACTGATTTTGAGGGAGAAGAAGGAACTTGAAGATAAACTGAACGAGACTTTTGATCGTTTGGGACATTTTACGACAATTGAGGGTACACTTAACAAGTCGATTATTGTCGCACAGGAAGCAGCCGAAGAATTAAGGCGCAATGCCCAAAAAGAAGCGAAACTGATCATAAAGGAAGCAGAGAAAAATGCTGACAGGATCGTAAATGAGTCACTTGTGAAAGCAAGGAAAATAGCGATGGATATTGAAGATTTGAAAAAGCAATCCAAAGTATTCCGGACACGTTTCAAAATGCTTGTCGGTGCACAGCTGGATTTGCTGGACAATGACGATTGGGATCATCTTCTGGATTATGAAGTGGATGCGACTGAAATAGAATTAAATGAGAGAGTGGAAGAGGAAATTTAAACGATTCCTTGACTTTGAACACTTTTTTCGCATATAATTTTTTAACAATACAATTCATTATGAAATTAGACGATGACAGGGAAAGTAAATTCTTCACACACTTATTTTTAGCGAACCGGGGATGGTGAAAGCCCGGAATAAGCGAAGAATTGAAGATCACCCTTGAGTTCTGAGTTGAACCTGCTTTTGCAGTAAGTAAATGAAGCGTTTCATTCACGTTACGAATGCTCGAGAGGTTGGATTCACTTTTGTGAATCTTTCTAGCCAGGGTGGTACCGCGGGAAGCAAAGCTTTCTCGTCCCTTTTTTAGGGATGAGAGGGCTTTTTATTTTGGCCGGATATCAAGTCATCGGTTCGAATGAATTTTTTAAAAGACGGATGGAGGATTTTATGATGGAATACAAAGATACCTTATTGATGCCTAAAACTGAATTTCCAATGCGGGGGAATTTGCCGAAGCGTGAACCGGAAATCCAAGAAAAATGGAAAGAAATGAACATCTATAAAAAAGTGCAAGAGCAAACGGAAGGACGTCCTTTATTCATTTTGCATGATGGACCTCCATATGCCAACGGCGATATCCACATGGGCCATGCAATGAATAAGGTTTTAAAGGATTTCATTGTCCGATTTAAATCGATGAGCGGTTTTCAAGCACCGTATGTACCTGGCTGGGATACACATGGGCTTCCAATCGAAACGGCATTGACGAAAAAAGGCGTGAAACGGAAAGAAATGAGCGTTGCCGAATTCAGAAAGCTTTGTGAAGAGTATGCTTATGGCCAGATTGACAATCAACGGGAGCAGTTTAAGAGAATAGGGGTCCGTGGTGATTGGGAAAATCCTTATATCACATTGAAGCCTGAATATGAAGCACAGCAAATCAAGGTATTCGGTGAAATGGCGAAAAAAGGCTACATTTATAAAGGGAAAAAACCTGTTTACTGGTCCCCTTCAAGTGAATCGGCGCTAGCCGAAGCTGAAATTGAATATCAAGACAAACGCTCTGCGTCGATCTATGTTGCTTTTGAAGTCACAGATGGCAAAGGTGTGATCGATGAAGGCGTCAAGATCATCATCTGGACGACAACTCCATGGACGATTCCAGCTAATCTTGGTATCTCATTGCATCCGCAATTAAATTATGTAGTAGTGGCTGTCGAAAATGAAAAATTCTTAATTGCTGAGGCACTGCTTGAATCGGTTACGGAAACATTAGGCTGGGAAAACCCGTCCATCCAAAAAACAGTAAAAGGGAGCGAGTTGGACCGTGCTGTTGCCAAACACCCTCTTTATGACCGTGAATCTTTAGTGATGTTAGGTGAGCACGTAACGACTGAAGCTGGAACGGGTTGTGTTCACACTGCGCCAGGCCATGGTGAAGACGACTTTATCATTGGGCAAAAATATGGCTTGGACGTACTTTGTCCTGTAGATGAAAAAGGGGTCATGACGGAAGAAGCAGGGGAATTTGCCGGATTATTTTATGATCAAGCGAATAAACCGATTACCGAAAAATTAACTGAAGCAGGCGCGTTATTGAACTTGACGTTCATCACACACTCTTATCCACATGACTGGCGGACGAAGAAGCCAACGATCTTCCGTGCAACAGCACAATGGTTCGCGTCAATCAAGGACTTCCGCAATGAACTTCTGGAAGCGATTGAAGAAACGAAATGGGTTCCTGCTTGGGGCGAAACGCGTCTATTCAATATGGTCCGTGACCGTGGGGATTGGTGTATTTCCCGCCAACGTGCTTGGGGCGTACCAATTCCAGTGTTTTATGCAGAAAATGGCGAGCCGATCATTACGGATGAAACCATCGACCATATTTCAAACCTATTCCGCGAACACGGTTCAAACATCTGGTTTGAGCGTGAAGCGAAAGATCTTCTGCCTGAAGGCTATGCACATGAAGGCAGCCCGAATGGTATCTTCACGAAAGAAACGGATATCATGGACGTATGGTTCGATTCCGGTTCTTCTCATCAAGCGGTACTTGAAGAAAGAGACGACTTGCAACGCCCTGCTGACCTTTATTTAGAAGGGTCCGATCAATATCGCGGCTGGTTTAACTCATCACTTTCAACAAGCGTTGCCGTTACAGGCAAAGCACCATATAAAGGTGTACTTAGCCACGGGTTCGCATTGGATGGCGAAGGCCGTAAAATGAGTAAGTCGATTGGGAACGTCGTACTTCCATCCAAGGTCATGAATCAACTTGGTGCAGATATCTTACGCCTTTGGGTAGCTTCGGTGGATTACCAATCGGATGTCAGGGTTTCCGATCCTATTTTAAAACAAGTTTCGGAAGTTTACCGCAAGATCCGTAATACATTCCGCTTCCTGTTAGGGAATTTGGATGGATTCAATCCTAAAACCGATAAAGTGGCTGTTCAAGAATTGCCTGAAGTCGATCGATTCATGCTGGTTAAATTAAATAAGCTGATCAAACAGTCGAAGTTAAGTTATGAAAATTATGAGTTTGCTACCATTTATAATATGGTCAATAATTTCTGTACACAGGATTTAAGTTCGTTCTACCTTGATTATGCAAAAGACATTCTTTATTGTGAAGCACCAAATGGGAAAGAGCGTATGGCCATTCAAACGGTCCTTTACGAATCATTGGTCAGCTTGACCAAATTGGTATCACCGATCCTCTCTCATACAGCTGATGAAGTATGGGCGTTCATTCCGGGTGTAACGGAAGAAAGCGTACAGTTGACATTGATGCCTGAAGAAATTTCCATTGAAGATGCTGAAGTCATTGAAGCAAAATGGACGGCGTTCATGGATGTCCGGGATAATGTTCTGAAAGCATTGGAAGAAGCCCGGAATCAAAAGGTCATCGGAAAATCACTGAATGCTAAAGTGACGGTATATGTTAATGAAGAAACGAAAAATCTGCTTGATGGCATCAAGGAAAGCTTTGAACAGCTATTCATCGTATCCGAATTTGAAATCGCTGGAGATGTGGCAAGTGCCCCAGCTGAAGCGGTTAAACTTGAGGATATAGCGATCCTTGTTACAAAAGCGGAAGGTGAAACGTGTGAACGTTGCTGGAATGTTTCGAAGGAAGTAGGTCAAGTGGAGGATCATCCAACACTTTGCCCGCGTTGTGCTACAGTTGTGAAAGAACATTACGTGAATCAATAATTCCTGCAAAAATGCCGGTCCCTATATGAAGGGCCGGCTTTTTTGTGTGAATGAAAGCTAAAACCCCAATCGTAGAATTTTGCCTTTATCCAATCTTCCCGATATTCTTAAGGAGCAGTTAGCGGACTTCTGTTTTTCGGATTAGTCATTATTTCTAGTTTATGCTACAATTCAAAAGTGAAGATTTGATTAGTTTGGGGGAAAAAATGTGTTTTATTATTTGATTGCCCTTTTGGTCATAGCTCTCGATCAGCTGACAAAATGGATGATTGTGAAAAAAATGGAGTACGGAGAAAGCATTGAAATTATTGAAAACCTTCTATATATCACCTCGCATCGTAATCGTGGGGCAGCATGGGGAATTCTACAAGGTCAAATGTGGTTTTTCTACATCATCACCATCGCTGTCATCATTGGACTTGTCTATTATATTCAGAAAATGGCGAAGGAAAGCATTTTACTTGGAGTTGCACTTGGTCTCATGCTAGGCGGTGCGATTGGTAATTTCATCGATCGTGTTGCTCGTCAGGAAGTAGTGGATTTCGTTCATACCTATATTTTCAGCTACAGTTTCCCGGTATTTAATGTTGCTGATGCTGCGCTTTCAATTGGTGTCGGACTGCTCATGATTCATATGTTTTTAGAAGAAAAAAACGCTAAGGAGAAAGATAATGGATAAAAGGTTATACAGCATCGATGAAACACTAAAAGGAGTTAGGATTGATAAGGCCCTTTCCACTTTGAATGAGGAATGGTCTCGCACTCAGGTCCAGCAATGGATCAAGGAAGATCATGTTTTGGTAAATGGCGCGGTTATTAAAACGAATTACAAAGCTGTTCCTGGCGATACAATCGAAGTGACGATTCCAGAACTTGAGGTATTGGATGCGGTAGCAGAGGAAATGGATTTGGATATCTATTATGAAGATGCAGATGTACTCGTGGTTAATAAACCGAGCGGTATGGTCGTCCATCCGGCACCGGGACATGTATCTGGCACGCTTGTAAATGGATTGATGGCTCACTGCAAGGATCTTTCTGGAATCAACGGTGTCATGCGTCCTGGAATCGTCCATCGGATCGACAAAGATACATCAGGTCTATTGATGGTTGCCAAAAATGATATGGCACATGAGAAACTGGTACAGCAGCTCGTTGACAAAACGGTTACCCGTAAGTATCAAGCTGTAGTTCATGGTGTGATCCCTCATGATTTCGGAACGATCGATGCACCGATCGGCCGCGATAAAAAAGATCGCCAAAGCATGACTGTCACAGATTCGAATGCCAAAAATGCCGTCACGCATTTCCGTGTCATCGAACGCTTCAAAGATTTCACTTTGGTGGAATGCCAGCTTGAAACGGGAAGGACACATCAAATCCGTGTTCATATGAAATACATTGGCTTCCCACTGGCGGGAGATCCGAAATATGGTCCGAAAAAGACCCTGAAATTGGATGGACAAGCGTTGCACGCCGGTCTTCTAGGTTTCATTCATCCACGTACTAATGAGTATATGGAATTCGAAGCTCCGATTCCGGAGGAGTTTGAAAATCTAATTAATCAATTACGTAGAAGTAAGGATTGACACATTCACTTTTTTGATATATTATAATAACAACTTAATAAGAACCTTTAACACAGTTCAGAGAGACTGAGAAGGAAACGGATACGCAAAGTGGGATAATTATGCCCACCGCGGTAAAATCCTCATGCCTTCTTGGCATGAGGATTTTTTTGTTGAAATGGACTTATCAGAAAAAAGAATCGGGGTGGCCGACGTGTTGAATGAGAAAGCCATAGTACTTGATGAGCAGGCCATTAGCAGAGCCTTGACGAGGATTGCCCATGAAATCATTGAGAAAAATAAGGGGATTGAGGATTGCGTCTTAATCGGGATACGTACACGCGGGATTTTCCTCGCTGACCGACTTGCGAAGCGCATCAATCAAATAGAAGGCAAGGAAATAGAGCTGGGTGAACTGGATATTACGCTTTATCGCGACGACCTTTCGAAAAAGAGCAATGATGGGGAACCCATCGTAAAAGGCTCTGACATTCCGGTCAATATCACTGACAAGAAAGTGATTTTAGTGGATGATGTTCTTTTCACAGGCAGAACCGTTAGAGCCGCAATGGATGCTCTGGTGGATTTGGGAAGACCTTCGCAGATCCAGCTTGCCGTATTAGTGGATAGGGGACATAGGGAATTGCCGATTCGCGCGGATTTCGTCGGTAAAAACGTTCCGACTTCACAATCTGAAAAAATTACAGTTACTTTAACAGAAGTAGATCAAGTAGATCAAGTTACTATATTAGAAAACTAAACACCATGAAAATTTCATATTACCCTTTTAAAGACAGTCCAGAGAGGCTGGCAAAGGGGAGTCAATCGGAAGAGCTGTGCCCTATGTATAGGCATTTACCTTCTGAGAAACCCTCTTTGTATATAGCAAAGAGGGTTTTTACAGTTTTGATGGAATTTTCATGAGGGGGATACGGAAATGGAAGAAACGAAAAGGGACATCGTACTGGATGTCGAGGACGTGCCAAAGGCTGGACAGTGGATTACGTTAAGCATCCAGCATTTGTTCGCCATGTTCGGTGCAACGGTGCTGGTGCCATTCCTGGTAGGTTTAAGCCCTGCGGTAGCACTGGTATCAAGCGGGTTGGGAACACTTTCATACTTACTGATAACGAAAGGTCAGATACCAGCTTATCTCGGTTCATCTTTCGCTTTCATTACGCCAATCATCGCGGCTAAGGCTTTGGGAGGTCCGGAAGCGGCCATGATCGGTTGTTTTGCGGCAGGGTTCATATATGGGATTGTAGCTTTGATCATCCAGAAAGTCGGTTTGCGCTGGTTAATGAATATACTTCCTCCGGTTGTGGTGGGACCGGTGATTATCGTAATCGGATTAAGCCTTGCCGGAACGGCAGTGGACATGGCAATGTATGATCCGCAAGATAAATACAGCGTCACTTATATAATTATAGCGCTGATCACTTTAGCGGTAACCATCATCTGCAACGTGTTCTTTAAGGGATTCATTAACTTGATCCCCATTTTAATGGGAATCATAGTGGGCTACGGCTGTTCGGCTGTAGCAGGAATAATAGATTATGAACCGATCAAGGCAGCAAAATGGTGGGAAATGCCTGAATTCATGTTTCCGTATGTAACATATACACCTACCTTCTCATGGGAAGTCATTGCCATCATAGTACCGGTTGCCATCGTAACTTTATCAGAACATATCGGACATCAGATGGTACTGAGCAAAGTAGTCGGCAGAAACTTTTTGGAAAAGCCAGGTTTGCATCGCTCGATTTTAGGAGACGGCGCAGGAATCATGATTGGGTCCTTCATCGGTGGGCCGCCGCTGACTTCGTATGGTGAAAATATTGGGGTCCTGACCATGACGAAGGCGTACAGTGTCTATATCATCGGAGGGGCAGCATTGTCTGCAATCATCTTTGGCTTTAACGGTAAGATTTCAGCAGTCATCAGCTCGATACCTACAGCTGTGATGGGCGGCATTTCCATCTTGCTCTTCGGTATCATCGCCTCAAGTGGATTGAGGATGCTGATTGATAATAAGGTAGACTTTGACAAAAAAAGAAACTTGATGATAGCTTCAGTCATCCTGGTGTTAGGAATCGGAGGAGCGTTCGTACAACTATCGGAAACGGTATCGCTTTCCGGAATGGCACTTTCAGCCATCGTCGGAATCCTTCTTAACTTGATTCTTCCTGACCGGGAAAAAATATCCGGAGATATATTTGGAAAATAAGATATTGCATCAAAACAATAGATCACCTTTTAAAAGAAGTCCAGAGAGGCTTAAAAGGGTGTTGCTGTAAAGATGAATGAGAACGGGGAAAAGTGTAAACCAATCCGTGTCCTCACAATCTTTATGACCTACACCCTGTCCTTAATGGCGGGGTGTTTTTTATGCCCCGCATCACAAATGTGAGAGGAGCAGGATCGATGAAAAAATTATTGACCATGAATGAATTGACAATAAGTGAAATTGAAGGGATTTTACATGAGGCAGAGTGTTTTGCCAACGGAGCCAGCTGGATTCCAAAGCAGCTGACCACAGTTGCCAATCTCTTCTTTGAACCAAGTACACGTACAAAATCAAGCTTTGAAATGGCTGAAAGAAAATTGGGACTTGAGGTCATTCCTTTTGATGCGGGTACATCATCCGTGTTAAAAGGCGAAACCTTATATGACACAGTTAAAACGTTAGAAGCGATAGGTGTAAATGCCTTGATCATCCGTCATGAACAGGATAATTATTTTGACGAATTGAATGAGAAGATCGGAATTCCAATAATCAATGCAGGGGATGGCTGCGGAAATCACCCAACCCAATCATTACTGGACTTATTGACGATTAAACAAGAGTTTAAAAGTTTCAAAGGTCTTAAGATTGCGATAATCGGTGATGTAAGGCATAGTCGGGTTGCAAAATCGAATGCAGAAGCACTGACTCGTTTAGGAGCGAATGTCGTATTTTCGGGCCCGCCTGAATGGTTTGACAGATCAAACAGTTTAGGAAGGTATGAAGACATCGATCATGCGGTAGCTACATCGGATGTGGTCATGCTGCTTAGAATACAGCATGAAAGGCATATTGATAAATACGATCAGGCAAATGGAGATTACCTGGAAAAATTCGGCCTGACCAAACAACGTGAAAAAAATATGAAACCGGATGCGATCATCATGCATCCTGCACCAATAAACCGCGGTGTTGAAATAGACAGTGATTTAGTCGAATGCAGCCGCTCGAGAATTTTTAAACAAATGGAAAATGGAGTATTCATTAGAATGGCCGTATTAAAAAATGTGCTTGAACAAACCGAAGGGGGAAACATCCATGAAAACAGTAATCAAAAATGGAGTATTGCTAGATAATCAAAATTCATTCAAAAAAGCGGACATTGAGATAGAAGGCAAGGTCATCACAAAGATCGGCGAGAACTTGGAGACGGAAAATTGTAACGTAGTTGACGCTGGAGGATTACTGATTACACCCGGGCTTGTTGACCTGCATGTCCATTTACGCGAACCGGGCGGCGAACATAAGGAAACAATCGCAAGCGGGACGCTTGCAGCGGCAAGAGGCGGTTTCACTACGGTAGCGGCGATGCCTAATACAAGGCCAGTTCCTGATACAGTGGAGAACCTAGAAGCGCTTAACAGGAAAATTGAAGAAACGGCTCATGTCAGGGTACTCCCATATGCATCCATCACGATTAGGGAAGCTGGCAAGGAGCTGACCGACTTTGCTTCACTAAAACAAACGGGTGCTTTCGCCTTTACGGACGATGGCGTAGGAATTCAAGAAGCCGGGATGATGCTGGAAGCGATGAAACGGGCAGCCGCTCAAGATATGGCCATTGTTGCTCATTGTGAAGACAATAGCTTAATCAATAAAGGCTCCGTCCATGAAGGAAGATTCTCAAAAGAACAGGGAATCAATGGGATTCCGTCGGTATGTGAAGCTGTACATATCGCCCGGGATATCCTTCTTGCCGAAGCGGCGGACTGCCATTATCACGTTTGCCATATTTCCACGAAGGAATCGGTAAGGACGGTAAGGGATGCCAAACGCGCCGGTATCCGTGTCACCGCCGAAGTTACGCCGCATCATTTATTATTGTGTGAAGATGATATACCGGGACTTGATACGAATTATAAAATGAACCCGCCATTAAGGGGCCGTGAAGATCGGGATGCGTTGATAGAAGGATTGCTTGACGGAACCATCGATTTTATAGCAACAGACCATGCCCCGCATGCGGCAGAGGAAAAGGCGCATGGAATGCAGCTGGCTCCTTTCGGAATAGTAGGATTGGAAACGGCCTTCCCGCTGCTTTACACCGAATTGGTTAAAAAGGGCATCATAACATTAAAGCAATTGATCGATTTCATGACAATCAAACCATCCGAAAGCTTCTCCCTTCCTTATGGAGAGCTAAAAGAAGGTGCTACTGCGGATATCGTACTCATCGATTTGGAAACGGAAAAAGAAATCAATGCTGAAGAGTTTGCTTCAAAAGGGAAAAATACACCTTTTAATGAAAAGAAATGTTATGGCTGGCCAGTCATGACGATTGCAGAAGGAAAAATAGCTTGGGAAAAAGGACGTGTTCAAGGATGAAAAGACAGCTAATTTTAGAAGATGGGACAGTATTCCTTGGGGAAGCATTCGGAGGGGACGTAGAAAAAATAGGTGAAGTCGTTTTTAACACAGGAATGACGGGTTACCAAGAGATTCTATCCGATCCATCGTATTGCGGTCAAATCGTTACACTTACGTATCCATTAATCGGGAACTACGGGATAAACCGCGATGACTTTGAATCCATCAATCCAGCGATAGCAGGATTCGTCGTTAAGGAAACAGCAGAACTTCCTTCCAACTGGCGAAACCAACTATCACTAGATGAATATCTGAAAATGAAGAACATACCTGGAATAAGCGGAATCGATACGAGAAAGCTGACAAGAATCATCAGGAAATCAGGTGCACTGAAAGGGGCGCTTTGCAATATCAATAAAGATGCAAATGAAGTGGTTTCCCAATTGAAGGCAACGGTGATTCCTTCTAATCAGGTAAAACAGGTTTCAACAAAAGCACCTTATTCCAGCCCGGGCAGAGGCCCGCGGGTCGTTCTTGTAGACTACGGCATGAAGCATGGGATTTTACGTGAGTTGACGAAGCGCGGCTGTGATGTCGTGGTTGTGCCTTATAACGTCACGGCCGAAGAAGTGATGCAATACCATCCGGATGGCGTAATGCTTTCAAACGGCCCTGGAGATCCGAAAAGTGTTCTTGAGACGCTCGAAATGATCCGTACAATCCAAACGCAAGTACCGTTATTCGGAATCTGTTTAGGACATCAATTATTCGCACTTGCAAACGGGGCGGATACGGCAAAATTAAAATTCGGCCATCGAGGTTCGAATCATCCGGTCAGGGACCTTCGTACCGGAAAGGTATCCATCACATCTCAAAATCATGGATATACAGTTGAAGAGCTTTCCATTGAAAGTACAGATCTTATTGTGACACATACAGCATTGAATGACGATACGATTGAAGGCCTGCGCCATAAAAAGTATCCGGCTTTCACCGTACAATATCACCCGGAAGCATCACCAGGTCCTGAAGATGCCAACTACTTATTCAATGAATTCTTACAAATGATTGAAGCTGCAACCAACAAGGGGGAAAAAACATGCCAAAACGCAATGATATAAAAAGCATCCTAGTAATTGGTTCCGGTCCGATCGTCATCGGACAGGCCGCCGAGTTCGATTATGCAGGAACCCAAGCGTGTATAGCCTTAAAAGAAGAAGGCTACCGAGTGATCCTGATTAACTCTAACCCTGCGACAATCATGACAGACACTGAAATGGCTGACGCGGTTTATATCGAACCGATCACATTGGAATTTGTCAGCAAAATCATTCGTAAAGAGCGCCCGGATGCACTGTTACCTACCTTGGGCGGACAGACTGGCTTGAACATGGCAGTTGAGCTTGCCGAATCAGGAATCCTGGAAGAATGCAATGTCCAAATTCTTGGGACCAAACTTTCGGCTATACAACAAGCGGAAGACCGTGACCTTTTCCGTACGCTAATGAACGATCTTGGGGAACCAGTGCCTGACAGCGACATTATTCATAACCTGGAAGAAGCTTATACATTCGTTGAACGAGTCGGCTACCCGGTCATTGTTCGTCCAGCCTTCACGCTTGGCGGAACAGGCGGTGGGATTTGTGATAACGAAGAGCAGCTTATCGAGATCGTTGAGGGTGGCCTGAAAAGCAGCCCGGTTCACCAATGTCTGCTTGAGAAGAGCATTGCCGGTTTCAAAGAAGTGGAATATGAAGTGATGCGTGATTCCAATGATAATGCAATAGTCGTTTGTAATATGGAAAACTTCGATCCTGTCGGTGTCCATACAGGCGATTCAATCGTTGCGGCACCAAGCCAAACATTAAGTGACAGAGAGTATCAAATGCTTCGAAATACGTCTTTGAAGATTATCCGCGCCTTGAAAATTGAAGGTGGATGTAATGTTCAGCTTGCGCTAGATCCAAACAGCTATCAATATTATGTCATTGAAGTGAACCCAAGGGTCAGCCGTTCTTCGGCACTTGCTTCAAAAGCGACTGGTTATCCAATTGCAAAGCTAGCAGCAAAGATAGCCGTTGGTTTGACGCTCGATGAAATGATGAACCCTGTCACTGGCAAAACCTATGCCAGCTTTGAACCGGCACTGGACTATGTCGTTACGAAAATTCCGCGCTGGCCTTTCGATAAGTTCGAAAGCGCCAACCGTAGGCTCGGTACCCAAATGAAAGCGACCGGAGAAGTCATGGCAATCGGCCGTACATTCGAGGAATCAATCTTAAAAGCTGTCCGTTCCCTTGAAGCGGGTATATTCCATCTTAATTTGAATGACGAGTTTGAGGATGGAAAGATAGAGAAACGGATCAGAAAAGCCGGAGATGAACGGTTATTCTATATCGGCGAAGCGTTAAGAAGGGGAAAAACGATCGAAACCATCCACGAATGGAGCCAGATCGATTTATTCTTCTTGCATAAGTTGAAAAAGATAATCGACTTTGAAAAGCAGCTTAAAGAACATTCTTTTGATTGTGAAGTATTGCAAAAGGCTAAAGAACTAGGGTTTTCTGACAAAACGATCGCGGAAATATGGGAAGTTCCCGAAATTGATGTCTATGAATACCGGAAACAGCAAGGAATCATCCCTGTTTACAAAATGGTTGATACATGTGCTGCCGAATTCGAATCGGAAACTCCGTATTTTTATGGGACATACGAAGATGAGAATGAATCCATCGTCACTGACAAGAAAAGTGTCATTGTTCTGGGATCAGGCCCAATTCGGATCGGGCAAGGAGTAGAGTTTGATTATGCGACCGTACACTCGGTATGGGCCATTAAGGAAGCGGGATATGAAGCGATCATCATCAACAACAATCCCGAAACAGTTTCGACGGATTTCAGTATCTCCGACAAACTTTATTTCGAACCATTGACTATTGAAGATGTCATGCATGTCATCGATTTGGAAAAACCGGAAGGGGTCATCGTCCAGTTTGGCGGACAGACAGCAATCAACCTTGCAGATGGTCTGGTTGAAAGAGGAGTGAAAATCCTAGGTACTTCACTTGAAGACCTGGATAGGGCGGAAAATCGCAATAAATTCGAAAAAGCACTTCAGGATTTAGGCATTCCTCAGCCAAAGGGTAAAACTGCAACATCGGTTGATGAAGCGATCGTCATCGCCGAAGATATCGGGTACCCGGTTTTAGTAAGGCCATCGTATGTCCTCGGAGGAAGAGCGATGGAAATCGTCTATAAACAAGAAGAATTGCTGCATTACATGAAAAATGCCGTGAAAATTAATCCGGATCACCCTGTCCTGATAGACCGCTACTTAACAGGTAAGGAAATCGAAGTGGATGGTATTTCCGATGGCGAAACGGTCGTTATCCCTGGGATCATGGAGCATATTGAGCGCGCCGGCGTCCATTCAGGTGACTCGATTGCAGTCTATCCGCCACAAAACTTAACGGAAAAACAAAAAGAAGTAATCATTGATTATACGACCCGGTTGGCAAAAGGCTTGAATATAATCGGTCTCTTGAACATCCAATATGTCATCAGCAATGAAGAAGTGTATGTGATTGAAGTAAATCCACGTTCCAGCCGAACTGTTCCATTCTTAAGTAAAATTACGAATGTGCCGATGGCTAACTTAGCCACGAAGGTCATCTTGGGCCACACACTTGAAAGCCAAGGTTACAAATCGGGGTTAGTGCCAGAACAAACGGGGGTCTATGTGAAAGTGCCGGTCTTCTCATTTGCGAAATTAAGAGGTGTGGACATTTCACTCGGACCTGAAATGAAATCGACTGGTGAAGTAATGGGGAAAGATACCACCCTTGAAAAAGCTTTATATAAAGGGCTGGTCGCTTCCGGTTTCAAGATCAAGGGGCATGGTTCGGTGTTATTGACGATATCGGATAAAGATAAGCAGGAAGCGCTGCTTTTAGCAAGGCGTTTCCATAATATCGGCTTCAAGCTGATAGCCACCAGCGGAACTGCTGCCCTATTGGAGCAATCAGGGATTCCGACTGCGATTGTCGGAAAAATTGGCGAAGAAGGTACAAACCTGCTGGATGTCATCCGGAACGGGGAAGCGCAATTTGTTATAAATACTTTGACAAAAGGTAAGCAGCCGGCACGGGATGGTTTCAGAATCCGACGTGAATCGGTTGAAAATGGAGTGACATGCCTAACATCACTTGATACGGCAGAAGCCATCTTAAGAGTGATAGAATCCATGACCTTCTCGGCAGAAGCAATGGGAAAAACGGAAAAAAGTCGTGAGGTGAGCTATATATGATCAAGAAGGAAAGAATGAAGGTGTTAAATCATAAGGAACTGGCCCCGTCCATCTTTGAACTTACCCTGCAAGGTGAATTGGTTTCAGAGATGAATCAACCAGGCCAGTTTGTCCAAGTCAAGACAACAGAAGGCACTGAGCCATTGTTAAGACGCCCGATTTCGATTTCTTCTTACAACAGGAGTGAAAAACAGTTCACGATGATATACAGGGCTGAAGGTAAAGGAACGACACTGTTATCGCAGCGTAAAGAGGCGGAAGCGGTCGATATCCTTGGACCCCTTGGCAACGGATTTCCCGTTCATGAGGCTAAACAGGGTGAAACGGCATTATTGGTTGGAGGCGGGATTGGTGTCCCGCCCCTGTATCAATTATCACAAATGTTGGTTGCGAAAGGTGTAACGGTAATCCATGTATTGGGCTTCCAGACCAAGTCAGCCATCTTTTACGAAAAAGAATTCAGTGAATTAGGTGATACTTATATTGCCACGGTGGATGGTTCATACGGGACAAAAGGATTTGTTACGACGGTAATAGACAATCTGGAGCAAGAGTTTGCAACGATCTTTTCATGCGGGCCTACACCAATGTTAAGAGCCTTGGAATCGGGCTATCGTGAGAAAAAGCTTTTCCTGTCCCTTGAGGAAAGGATGGGATGCGGCATCGGTGCATGCTTTGCTTGCGTGTGTCATACAGGGGATGACCCAACTGGTTTCAGTTATAAAAAGGTTTGCAGCGATGGACCCGTATTCCGGGCAGGAGAGGTGGTATTATGAGCAGGCTTTCAGTTGAATTACCAGGATTACACTTGAAAAACCCGGTCATGCCAGCATCTGGGTGCTTTGGATTCGGCCGTGAATACAGTCAATTTTTTGACTTGGATATTCTTGGGGCGATCATGATCAAAGCGACCACCCCTGAGCCGAGGTTCGGCAACCCGACTCCGCGTGTTGCGGAAACCTCTTCGGGAATGCTGAACGCCATCGGTCTGCAGAATCCAGGCTTGGAAAAGGTCATCAGTGAAGAGCTGGCCTGGCTAAGCAGGTATGATGTTCCCATCATTGCCAACGTTGCAGGTTCGCAAATAGAAGACTATGTAAAAGTTGCCAGTGAAATAAGCAAGGCGGGGAATGTGAAAGCACTTGAATTGAATATCTCTTGTCCGAATGTAAAAGAAGGAGGCATAGCTTTCGGTACGGTACCGGAAGTTGCCAAAGAGGTAACCAAGGCGGTAAAGGAAGTATCTTCCGTCCCAGTCTATGTGAAGCTTTCACCGAATGTCAGTAATATTGTGGATATGGCCAAAGCAGTTGAAGATGGCGGGGCCGACGGGTTGACAATGATAAATACATTAGTCGGCATGCGACTGGATTTAAAAACGGGCAAACCGATCCTTTCTAACAGAACGGGTGGATTATCTGGTCCTGCAATAAAACCTGTAGCGCTCCGGATGATTTATGAGGTTAGCCAGCAAGTTTCTATTCCAATAATCGGAATGGGCGGCATCGCTACTGCGGAAGACGTCATTGAATTTTTCTATGCGGGTGCCAGTGCTGTTGCAGTGGGAACCGCGAACTTCGTGGATCCCTTTGTATGCCCGACCATCATCGAAGAATTACCGAAATTGTTGGATGAGCTGGGATTTGACCATATTTCAGAATGTACCGGAAGGAGCTGGAAGCAAAATGAAACAGTCACTAATAATCGCTCTTGATTTCCCTGACCTCCTTCAAACGGAGACATTCCTAAAACAGTTCCATTCGGAAAAACTGGCTGTAAAAGTGGGGATGGAATTATTTTATCAGAATGGTCCATCAATCGTTTCTTTCGTAAAGGAGCAAGGCCACGATGTGTTTTTGGACTTGAAGCTTCATGATATTCCAAATACCGTTAAAATGGCCATGACCGGATTGGCAGCTTTAGGAGCTGACATGGTCAATGTACATGCGGCAGGTGGACAAAAGATGATGGAAGCAGCCATGGAAGGTCTGGATAAGGGTACGTCCGCTGGTAAAAAACGTCCATTATGCATTGGGGTTACCCAACTGACGAGTACGTCACAAGAACAAATGAATGCTGAGCAAAACATTGCCGGGTCTCTGGAAGATTCGGTCCTCCATTATGCAAAACTTACTAGACAGGCAGGATTGGATGGCGTCGTCTGTTCTACCCATGAAGTAAAGAACATACATGAACGCATCGGTCATGAATTCTTGACCGTCACACCTGGAATCCGAAGTGCAGGTGGACAGACGCATGATCAAAAGAGAATTGCCACGCCTGAACAAGCTAGGGATTTTGGAGCGGATGCCATCGTTGTAGGGAGAGCCATAACGGGGGCGGCAGATCCATTAAGGGCGTATTTGGATATGAAAGCAGCTTGGGAGGGAATATCATGTTAAATAATAAGATAGCGGAACATCTATTGGAAATAAAAGCAGTGTACCTACAGCCGAATGACCCCTTTACTTGGGCATCTGGAATTAAATCACCCATTTATTGTGATAATCGCTTGACCCTTTCATACCCAGAGGTTCGCAATGAAATAGCGGAAGGATTGAAAGGTTTGATTGAACAGCATTTCCCTGAGGCTGAACTGATTGCAGGCACAGCAACTGCCGGCATTCCGCATGCAGCTTGGGTGAGTGAAAAATTAAATGCACCGATGTGCTATGTTCGATCCAAAGCCAAGGAGCACGGTAAGGGCAATCAAATCGAAGGCCGCGCAGTTCAAGGACAAAAAGTGGTCGTTGTAGAAGACTTGATTTCAACCGGCGGAAGTGTGATTACTGCTGTTAACGCGCTGAAAGAGGCTGGATGTGATGTTCTAGGAGTCGTTTCGATCTTTACTTACGAATTGGAAAAGGGAAAAGAAAAATTCGAAGCAGAGGGCATTATTAACCATTCGTTGAGTGACTACTCTACTTTGATAAAAGTCGCTAATGATAAAGGGTACATCACGGCAGAAGAATTGGAAAAGCTAAAAAAATGGCGGGAGAATCCGGCTGATACAGCTTGGATTTCGGCATGAAAATAGAGGGGGCCCAATCACTCAGGACTGGGCCCCCTCTATTTTTTTACTCCTTTACCTCTTCCTTTAAGCGTATGACAGTATCGGCATCCGGTGTAATATAAACGGTCTGCTGCTGGTCATAGATTACGAACCCGGGCTTGGAACCATTCGGTTTCTTAACATGGCGAACCTGTGTGAAATCAACGGGCACTGAACTCGATTGCTTTGCTTTACTGAAGAAGGCTGCTAATATGGCGGCCTCTTTTATCGTTTTTTCACTTGGCGATTCATTTCGAATCACAACATGTGAGCCGGGTATATCTTTTGTATGAAGCCATATTTCATCCCGGCGTGCAAACTTGTTCGTTAAATAATCATTTTGTTTATTATTTTTCCCGACAAAAATGAGATCTCCATCCGTAGCATAATATGTTTCAAGCTGCGGTTTTGCATTTGCAGGCTTTTTCATGCCTTTTTTCTTTTTTTGCCTAATGTAACCTTCTTCCTGAAGTTCTTCCCGAATCTCCTCTATATCCCTGGGTGACGCTGATTGGAGCTGCTGATGCAAGGCTTCGAAGTAGGCCAATTCCAATTTTGTCTTTTCGATTTGTTCTTGGACGACTCCGACTGCATTTTTGGACTTTTGGTATCTTGAGAAGTACTTTTGTGCATTATCTGACGGATTTTTTAATGGGTCAAGCGGGATGGTGATCATACTTTGTTCTTCATCATAATAATTGACGACTTCTATTTCCTTCATGCCTTTTTTCATTTGATATAGATTAGCTGTAAGCAGCTCACCGAACAACTGATACTGTTCACCGCGTTCCGTATCTTTCAATGTACGTTCGAGCTTGCCGATTTTTTTTGAGTTCTTTTCGATTTCATTAGTAATGAAACGTTCTACATCCTGGCTCTTTTGCTTAACCCGATCTCTTTCTGCCTTTCCGAAGTAATAGCGGTCGAGCATCTCGCTCAATGAAGAAAACGTACGTTGATTCCCAGACAGATGCTCTAGTGAAAGCATATAAAAAACTTCTTTATTTCCATCTTGTTTGATCGTGGCAGCATATTTCCGTTCCGAGATTTCCTGGATAATCTTTAAAAAGGCTGTTGGAAGGGTCGTGCTGTTGGCAAGTCCGGCCCGGTAGACGGCCTCCTTTGCAACTAATGGTGAAACCCCTGAAAAATGGGCAACAAGCTGTCGATCCAGCTTTCCTGCATTGAAGTCAATATTCTTCCTGATATCGTCCTCGGTAGCCTTGAAGGGATCATTCTTTTCCTGTGCGGGTGGAGCCTTATACTCGTGGCCGGGCAATATCGCCCGATAACTATTGACGGCATGTGAAACATGCTTAATGCTGTCCAAAATCATATTTCGTTCTTTATCTACTAAAACAATGTTGCTGTGTCGCCCCATGATTTCGATGATTAACTGCTTTTGAGAGACATCGCCAAGCTCATTACGGCCCTTCACTTCAAAAATGATCATCCTATCAAGTTCATATTGATAAATGTTTTCTATCGTATAGCCTTCGAGGTGCTTCCTAAGAAGCATGCAGAACATGGGTGCCTCTTTGGGATTTTCATAACTTTCTTCGGTCATTTGCACCCTCGAATAACTTGGATGGGCTGATAATAAGAGCTTATGGTTCTTACCTCCAGCACGAACAACCAGTATTACTTCATTTTTATAAGGCTGATGTACCTTATTGATTCGTCCACCTTCTAATAAAGAAGCGATTTCTTCCGTCATCGCTTTCGTAAATAATCCATCAAATGACATTCTATTTTTACTTCCTTTACATAAGATTTTCTAAGAACTCATTTTTGCCGGGCGTTATAAATGCATCACGTCTGCCCATTTTAGTAAATCACAATTTTTTTAGCCAACTGGGTGAAAGCAGCAGTTCAGGTACAGTGAATGGATGTATTTTTATTTCCAGATAGTGAATACAAAAATTGGTCCATTCATCATGGTTACAGTTCGTTCATTAAAAATTATCCGGATCGTTCTTCTTTCCGCAATTCTGTTTAATTATAGCATTATTTTGGACGAGTCTGAATAATCATGGAAGAAGAGCAGGTTGTTTTATGTATCGGTAAGCAGGCAGGTGTTGGAAGAGTAAAGCAAAAAGCGCCTGTTGAGATGTATACAGGAGCCTATTTCATTCTATTCAAAGGGATGTGTGATACTTGATGGAGTTCAGGGAAATGAATAATCAAGAAATGGAGAAAGCGCTTCAAACAAACGTTACACACGGTTTGGACGATGATGTAGTAAAGGACAGGCTGCGAAAGAATGGTTTTAACGAATTGAAGGAAGGAGAAAAACAGTCAGCCATTCTTTTATTTTTCGCCCAATTCAAAGATTTCATGGTCATTGTTTTACTTGCCGCGACATTGGTTTCGGGGATATTGGGTGAATATATCGATGCGATTGCCATCATGGCGATTGTTTTTTTGAATGGATTACTTGGTTTTTTCCAAGAACGGAAGGCAGAAAAATCCTTGGATGCCTTAAAGGAAATGGCTGCACCGCAAGTTAACGTGCTTCGAGATGGCCAGTGGATGAAAATCCCATCGAGAGAAGTGGTTGTTGGGGATATCCTGAAGTTTTCGAGCGGTGACCGTATTGGTGCCGATTTACGGATCATCGACCATTCAAGCCTTGAAATAGAAGAGTCGGCACTTACCGGCGAGTCACTCCCGGCCGTTAAATGTTCTGATCCATTGATGAATGAGGTTGAAGGTATCGGTGATCAGGAAAATATGGCGTTTATGGGAACGATGGTGACAAGAGGGAATGGAGTCGGAATCGTGATCGCTACTGGAATGAATACGGCGATGGGAAAGATTGCGGATCTCCTGCAGACTGCGGAAACAAAAGAAACACCGCTTCAACGGAGGTTGGAGCAGCTAGGTAAAATTTTGATCGTCACGGCCTTAATATTAACTGTAATCGTAGTCCTGACTGGTGTCATTCAAGGACATGACCTTTATACGATGTTTTTGGCCGGGGTATCTCTGGCTGTTGCGGCGATTCCTGAAGGCTTGCCGGCCATTGTGACCGTAGCCTTGTCTTTAGGTGTTCAGCGTATGATCAAACAAAAAGCGATTGTCCGTAAGCTGCCTGCCGTAGAAACGCTTGGCTGTGCAACAGTGATTTGCTCAGATAAAACAGGTACACTGACACAAAACAAAATGACGGTGACGAAGGTTTGGAGTGGAGGGAAAACTTGGGATGTCGGCGGTACTGGTTACAATCCGGTCGGAGAATTTTCTTTAGATGGAGTTTCAGTTGCCCCGAAAAACCATAATGCCTTGCTTCAAATAATTACATTCGGCATGCTCTGTAATAAAGCTGAGTTAAAGGAAAATGGTAAACAATATATTCTAGACGGAGATCCGACAGAAGGGGCGATGTTGGTCGCGGCAATGAAAGCTGGATTGACGAGGGAACACCTATCTAAGAGGTTTACGATAGTAAAGGAGTTTCCATTTGACTCGAGCCGCAAAATGATGAGTGTCATAGTGAAGGATGATAAAGAGAATCATTTCGTTATCGTAAAAGGTGCCCCGGACGTATTGATTGCCCAGTCCGACACGATTCTTTGGGAAGGAAGGTCGGAAATATTAAATCGGGAGAGCAAGGAAAGGGTGCAACATGACATGAATGGGCTTGCTTCGCAGGCACTTAGAATGATTGCAGTAGGTTATAAACCTCTTTCAAAAGGAACGATTTTGCTGCATGAAACCGAAGCTGAGCGTAATTTGACCTTCATGGGACTTCAGGGCATGATCGATCCCCCGCGTCCGGAGGTGAAACAGGCAGTTAAGGAATGCAGGGACGCCGGGATCAAAACTGTCATGATTACAGGCGACCATGTGATAACTGCAAAGGCAATTGCTAAAGAGCTTGGAATTTTAAAAGGAAAAGACCGTGTACTTGAAGGACGGCAATTGGCGGACATGGAAGTCGGGGAACTTGAGGAAGTTGTTGAAACTGTTTCGGTATTTGCCCGAGTTTCCCCGGAACATAAGTTAAAAATCGTAAAAGCCTTGCAAAATAAAGGACATGTCGTTGCAATGACAGGGGATGGTGTCAATGATGCCCCGGCGATAAAATCAGCGGATATTGGTATATCCATGGGCATCACGGGGACTGATGTTGCTAAAGAAGCTTCTTCCTTAATATTGGTTGACGATAACTTTGCCACAATAAAATCGGCCATTAAAGAAGGCAGGAATATTTACGAAAACATCAGGAAGTTCATCCGTTACCTGCTTGCCTCCAATGTTGGGGAGATTTTGGTCATGTTTTTTGCGATGCTATGTGCCTTGCCATTACCATTGATACCAATCCAGATCTTATTCGTGAACCTTGTAACCGACGGACTGCCCGCGATGGCATTGGGCCTGGATGCTGCAGAAGAAGATGTAATGAAAAGAAATCCAAGAAATGCCAATGAAGGTGTTTTTGGAAGGGGGCTTGGCTGGAAGATCATCTCACGCGGTTTTCTGATAGGGGTTTCCACATTGATCGCATTTTATGTTGTATATCGTGCAAATCCGGATAATCTTGCTTATGCACAAACGATTGCTTTCGCTACCTTGGTCTTGGCTCAGCTTATACATGTATTCGATTGCCGAAGTGAACGTTCGATCTTCTCGAGAAATCCATTCGGTAACCTTTATCTAGTGGGGGCAGTGCTATCCTCCCTATTATTGATGGTAGCCGTCATGTATGTACAGCCTTTACAAACCATCTTTCATACAGTACCGATTTCGGGAAGGGATTGGCTATTAGTAATAGGAATGGCATCCATACCAACTTTTTTACTGGCTGGAACCTTTTTAGCAAGAAAAGCACAGTGATATATGGTATAATCTTTAAGGTGGTAGAGTCTTGCTCTATTGCCTTTTTATTTTTATGGTATTTTATTTGTAAGCTAATGTTTCCGTACTTTAGCTAATATATAATGAATGTCAAAAGGCCAAATTACTACATTATGTTTTGATAGGATGTGGAACCATGGTTACCAGTATGACGGGCTATGGAAGAGAAGAAGCGGAAAACGAACAGGTCAGGGTTTTTGCTGAAATCAAGACCGTTAACCATCGTTTTTGTGAATATACGATTCGAATGCCGCGCCAGCTTTTGGTTTTGGAAGAAAAGGTGAAAAAGAAGGCGAATCAATACATAAGAAGGGGACGGGTGGAAATCTTCATTACAGTGGAAGGTGAGAGCCTGGTTTCCAAAAAGGTGAAGATCGATTGGGATCTTGCTGATCAATATGTGGGATTGATGGATGAAGTCAAGGGAAAATACAATCTGGAAAGTTCAATTACATTACAGGATATGCTGCAACTTGAATCGATTTTCATGACGGAAGAAGTACCTGCGGTTCCTGCCGATTTGGAATCCCTTTTAATGAAGGCCGTCACGGGGGCATTGGAAAATCTGAAAAAAATGCGGGATCTCGAAGGTCAGGAACTTGCCTCGGACATGAAACGCCAGCTTGAAAAGTTTGGTGAGATTGTAGCAGGAGTCAAAATGCATGCACCTTCAGTCGTCGAAAAATATAAAGCCCGATTGGAAATCAAACTGGCCGAGTTGACTGATGGTTTGATTGAAGATAGCCGTATTGTGACAGAAGCGGCCATTTTTGCAGATAAATGTGATATAAATGAAGAACTGACCAGACTCGATAGCCATTTACAGCAATTCTCAAGGACCCTTACCCATAGTGAACCAATTGGAAGGAAACTTGACTTCCTTGTCCAGGAAATGAATAGGGAAGTCAATACGATTGGATCAAAGGCAAATGATTCGGCCATTACGAAAGATGTGGTGGAAATGAAAAGTTTGCTTGAAAAATTAAAGGAACAGGTTCAAAATATCGAGTAGTCGGTTTATGATGAACCTAACAAGGTGACAATAGATATGAATGGGGGACAAAAATGTCAATTAAGCTCATTAATATTGGTTTTGGGAATATCGTTTCCGCGAACCGGATCGTATCCATCGTGAGCCCTGAATCGGCTCCGATAAAAAGGATCATCCAAGACGCCCGAGATCGCGGATCCTTAATAGATGCTACATATGGCAGAAGAACCAGGGCCGTTATAATTACAGACAGCGACCATGTTATCTTATCTGCCGTTCAACCGGAAACGGTTGCTGCACGGCTACAAGATAGAGATGACAGCGTAGAAGAGGGGTAACTGAAACAATATGAGAGAAAAAGGTTTATTAATCGTTTTGTCCGGACCATCCGGTGTTGGTAAAGGAACTGTTAGGAAGGCGATTTTTTCTCAGCCAGGAACGGCATTCGAATATTCAATTTCGATGACGACAAGGCTGCCTCGCCATGGTGAAGTGGACGGAGTGGACTATTTCTTCAAAAAACGCGAGGAATTCGAAGCACTGATCGAAGAAGGCAAATTGCTGGAATATGCTGAGTTCGTCGGTAATTATTATGGAACACCCGTGGATTATGTCCGTGAAACAATCGATTCCGGAAAAGATGTATTTCTGGAAATAGAAGTTCAAGGAGCTAAACAGGTCCGGGAGAAGTTCCCTGAAGGACTTTTCATTTTCCTTGCTCCTCCGAGTTTGACTGAACTCGAAAGCCGCATCGTTACTCGCGGAACCGAGACGGAGGAAGCGATAAAAGGCCGGATGAAAGTGGCCAAGGAAGAAATAGAACTTATGGATCTGTACGATTATGTTGTTGAAAATGATCATGTGGATGCAGCATGTGCTAGAATTAATGCAATTGTAATTGCCGAGCATTGCCGTCGGGAAAGAGTTGCAGTTTTATATAAAAAAATGTTGGAGGCGGAATAAATCATGTTATATCCATCAATTGATTCTCTATTACTTAAAATCGATTCTAAATACTCACTTGTATCGGTGGCAGCTAAACGCGCCAGGGAAATGCAAATTAAAGATAATTGCCTTATAAAACCGGTTTCCCATAAATCGGTAGGTCGTGCCCTTGAAGAAATTCATTCCGGTAAATTGACTTACGATAATTCTTACGAGGAAAACTAAGAGAACACAGAGCTTGACCTATCGGGCCTGACACCCTAAAGCAAACAGGAGCGTTACATTTGGAAAGTGCCTCCTTCCTGCGGCCAAGGTGTCAGGCCTGTTTGTTTTGATTTTTTTAAAAGTAATGTTTGGGGGAATCCATAGGTTATTGCGCATTTCAAATGAAATTTCTTCGGTTTTCCGTCATAATTAGAAAGAATAGAATGTATAGTTAGGGGAAATTTGCATGCTTATCGATAAAAAAGTACTTCTTTGTGTCACCGGCGGGATTGCTGTATATAAGGCTGCTGCCCTGACAAGTAAATTAACTCAGGAAAGTGCGCATGTTAAAGTGATCATGAGTGAATCGGCACGTAAGTTCGTGACGCCGCTCACCTTTCAAGCACTTTCGAGAAATGATGTGTACACAGATACTTTTGATGAGAAGGATTCTTCAGTCATTGCCCACATCGACTTGGCTGATTGGGCTGATATCATCCTGTTGGCTCCAGCTACAGCCAATGTCATTGGCAAAGTAGCCAATGGAATCGCGGATGATATGATCACGACCACCCTATTGGCAACGGAAGCACCTGTTTGGGTTGCGCCGGCAATGAACGTGCACATGTACGCACATCCAGCGGTTCAGAAAAATATGGAGACACTTCGGTCGTTTGGATATCAATTCATTGAACCGGGTGAAGGGTACTTGGCCTGCGGATATGTAGGGAAAGGGCGATTGGAGGAACCTGAAACAATCGTAGAACATCTTAATCGATATTTCAATGAACGCAAATTACAGCAACAGCCTCTTAAAGGAAAGAAATATTTAATAACGGCAGGACCGACACGTGAAGCGATTGATCCGGTGCGTTTTGTGACGAACCATTCTAGCGGCAAAATGGGCTATGCCTTAGCCGAAGCGGCAATTGAAATGGGCGCTGAGGTGACATTGATTACCGGCCCAGTGAACTTGACGCCACCTCCCAAGGCCAGAGTAATACCAGTGGAATCAGCAGCAGATATGTATGATGCGGTATTCGATCAGTTCGCTGCCAGTGATGTCGTAATCATGACCGCTGCAGTGGCGGATTATAAACCGAAGGTCTATCATACTCGAAAGATGAAAAAGCAGCCAGGGGAAAATGTGATTGAATTTGAACGGACAAAGGATATTCTAAAGGAACTCGGTGAAAATAAAACGCATCAGATTTTGGTGGGCTTTGCGGCTGAAACGAACAACGTTGAAGAATACGCAAGAGGAAAATTGGTTAAAAAGAATGCAGATATGATCGTTGCCAATAATGTTACCGTTGCAGGGGCAGGATTTGGAACGGATACGAACATCGTGACCATTTACGATAAAGATGGAAGTGCGACCGAACTTCCAAAAATGAGTAAAGCGGATGTAGCTAAAAGCATCCTGGCAGAAGTATCTCGCAAGCAAAAGGAATGATGTCTTATGGATATAGCATCCGTCATCGTGGATGTACCTGCTAAACAAACGGATCGAGAATTCGACTATCGCATCCCTGAAAAGTGGAACCAAGTCATCAAGCCCGGAATGAGAGTCATCGTCCCATTCGGTCCAAGAATGGTGCAGGGGTTCGTCACAGGCTTAAAAGTTAAAAGCGACTTTGCGAAATTACGCTTTATAAAGGAACCAATGGATTTGGAGCCCATCATCAATGATGAATTGCTTCAGCTAGGTGACTGGTTGACCAAGGAGGCGATGTGTTTTAAAATTTCAGCGCTACAGGCCATGCTTCCGGCAGCGATGAAAGCAAAGTATGAAAAAGTCATTAAAGTCGTTGAAGATAAAAAGGACCAGATCCCTCCCTCCATTCAAAACCTTTTCGGAAAAAGTGATTCACTATCTTGGAAAGACGTGATTGAAGGAGAGAATGCCTCACTGGTCCAAAAGGAAATGCAAAATGGCAATCTTGAGCTCGAATACAATGTGAAAAACCGACTTAACAAGAAGACGGTCCGAGTCATTAAATCTTTGCTTTCCCCTATGGAACTGAAAGAAATGGCATCAGCCATATCCAGCCATGCAAAAAAACAACAGGAACTCCTTCAATACTTTATTGAACATCAAGAACCCATCCCGTTAAAGGAATTGCTTGAATTGATGAACACATCAAGCGGTACCGTCAAATCCCTAGTTTCAAAAGGGGCCTTGGCTGAAATGGATCAAGAAGTATACCGTGATCCTTATGAAAACCGTGTGTTCGAAAAATCCATTCCCTTTACACTGACAGCTGAACAAGCCGCTGCATTAAAGCCGATCCAAGAGAAAATACATCATGATGAACATGATGTCTTCCTTTTATATGGTGTAACCGGCAGCGGGAAGACGGAAGTGTATTTACAGGCAATTGCCTCTGTCATTGAAAAAGGGAAGGAAGCCATCATGCTTGTACCTGAAATCTCCTTGACGCCACAGACGGTGAAGAGGTTTAAGGAACGATTTGGGGAGCAGGTAGCTGTCATGCATAGCGGTTTATCCGTAGGTGAAAAATATGATGAATGGCGTAAAATTCACCGCAAAGAAGTAAAAGTGGTGGTCGGGGCGCGTTCTGCCGTGTTTGCTCCTTTTGAAAGCCTGGGGCTGGTCATCATTGACGAAGAGCATGAATCCAGTTATAAGCAAGAAGAAACACCAAGGTACCATGCTAGGGATGTTGCCATTGAAAGAGCAAAATCATATGGTTGTCCGGTTATTCTTGGCAGCGCCACACCTACACTTGAATCTTTTGCTCGAGCCAAGAAAAATGTCTATAAATTATTGACCCTTAGCCAGAGGATGAATAAAAATGCTTTGCCAGCAGTGGATATTGTAGATATGAGGGAAGAACTAAGAACGGGAAATCGTTCCATGTTTTCGGAGCTGCTCTTTACCAAGCTGAAAGACCGGCTTGAGAAGGGTGAGCAAACTGTCCTGATGCTAAATAAAAGGGGGCATTCTTCCTTTGTGATGTGTCGAAGCTGCGGATTGGTCATCAACTGCCCTAATTGTGACATTTCACTTACATATCATCGCTTTAATGATATAATGAAATGCCATTATTGTGGGTTTGAAGAGGGAATGCCTTCCGTTTGCCCTGAATGTGAAAGTGAACATATAAGGTTCTTTGGTACAGGAACTCAAAAGGTTGAAGAAGAGCTTGCAAAAATCCTGCCTGAAGCAAGGGTCATACGAATGGATGTTGACACGACGAGTAAGAAGGGTTCACATGAGCGATTGCTGAATGCCTTTGGTGAAGGAAAAGCGGATATATTGCTAGGCACCCAAATGATAGCCAAGGGCCTTGATTTTCCTAATATCACTCTTGTTGGAGTCCTTTCAGCCGATACGATGCTACATCTGCCTGATTTCCGTTCTTCGGAAAAGACATTTCAGCTGCTGACGCAGGTCAGCGGAAGGGCGGGACGTCATCAGCTTCCGGGAGAAGTGGTCATCCAAACCTATACGCCTGAGCACTACAGCATCGAGCTTTCTGCCCTGCAGGATTATGATGCTTTTTATGAACGGGAGATGTATCTAAGGAGGCAAAGTCATTACCCTCCATATTATTATGTTGTCCTCATAACCGTTTCACATGAAGATTTAATGAAGACGGTGAGTGTTACTGAGAAAATCACCAATTATTTAGGCTCGCGATTGAATCGGGATTCTGTCGTACTAGGTCCGGTTGCTTCGCCCATTAGTCGAATCAACAATAGATATCGCTATCAATGTCTGATAAAATACAAACGAGAGCCGGACCTGAATCAGCATTTACGCACACTTTTAGAGCATTACCAAAAAGAAACCGCTCAAAATCATCTGCAGATTTCAATAGATTTAAATCCACAGATCATGATGTAATTATTTTAGAGATGGATGATTACCGCGAGCTGTAACAGCTTGCGTTTTTATATAATGAAGTGTTGTTTTTCATATCTAGGAGGGTACCTTTAATTTTGGCTATTTTACCGATTGTTTTGTTTCCTGAAAAAATTTTACAACAAAAATGCGATAAAGTAACAAGTTTTGATAAAAAGTTGGCAAAGCTGTTAAATAACATGTATGAAACGATGGTGGAGGCGGATGGCGTTGGACTTGCAGCACCTCAAGTTGGCGTGAAAAAGCAAGTGGCCGTCGTTGAAATAGAGGAAGGATCAGGTGCAATCGAACTGATTAATCCGGAAGTGCTGGAATTGGAAGGAGAACAGACAGGTGTTGAAGGATGCTTGAGCTTCCCGAGTTTATATGGTGAAGTAGTGCGTCCTTATCGTGTCAAAGTCCGTGCACAAGACCGAAAAGGATCTTTTTTCGAGATAGAAGCGGAGGATTTCCTTGCAAGGGCCCTTCTACACGAAATCGATCATCTGCAAGGAGTCTTATTTACAAGTAAGGTTTCCCGGTATATTTCGGAAGAAGAGTTAGAAAGGTATGGAGAAGAATGACAAAAATAATTTTTATGGGTACACCGGACTTTTCGGTGCCGGTATTGAAAAGAATCATTGATGAAGGGTATGATGTGATCGCTGTTGTCACACAGCCAGATCGTCCAGTGGGCCGCAAAAAGGTGCTTACGCCGCCTCCAGTTAAAGTCGAAGCCGAAAAGCATGGGATACCCGTTTATCAGCCTGAAAAAATCCGGGAAAAAGAAGAACTTGAAAAAATCATTGCATTGAATGCTGATTTAGTGGTGACGGCGGCATTCGGACAAATTCTTCCGAATGAATTGTTGGATGCCCCTAAGTACGGTTGTATTAATGTACATGCCTCCCTGCTTCCTGAACTGCGTGGAGGGGCGCCAATTCATTATTCCATTTTACAGGGGAAAGAAAAGACTGGGATAACCATCATGTATATGGCAGAAAAATTGGATGCCGGTGATATATTGACTCAGGCGGAAGTTACTATAGAGGAAGAAGACAATGTTGGTACACTGCATGATAAATTAAGCAAGGTAGGGTCGGATTTACTTGCGGAGACACTTCCGAAACTTATAAATGAAGAGTTACAGGCAATCAAGCAAGATGATGCTAAAGCATCTTTTGCGCCTAACATCAAACGGTCGGAGGAAAAAATCGACTGGTCGAAATCAGGGGAAGACATCTATAACCATGTACGCGGCCTGAATCCTTGGCCTGTTGCTTATACAACCTTAGACGGTTCCATTATGAAAATATGGCAAGTAAAGAAATTAGAAGCTGGCAAGCAGGCCTTGCCGGGCACGATCGTTGAGGTGCAAAATGATGGTTTCATCGTTTCGACAGGCAATGAGACGGCAATACTAGTAACAGAACTGCAGCCTTCAGGAAAGAAAAAAATGCCGGCGAAAGATTACTTGCGCGGAGCCGGATCGTTCATTAAAGCAGGCATGAAGTTAGGAGAACAGAATGAAGCAAACTAAAAAGGGAGTACGTGAAATCGCTCTCGATATTTTGGAATCTGTAGAGAAAAACCAATCCTACAGTAACCTATTATTGAACAACTTGATTAAAAAGCACCAGTTATCCGCCGTGGACAGCGGTTTGCTTACAGAGATTAGCTACGGTACCATCCAGCGGAAAATGACTTTGGATTATTTTTTGAACCCGTTTATTAAACAACCTAAAAAAACGCAAAGCTGGGTCATCAATTTACTTAGACTTTCCGTTTACCAAATGGTCTATTTAGATAAAGTGCCTGATCATGCAATCATTTTCGAGGCCGTAGAAATTTCCAAAAAGCGCGGACACAAGGGCACCTCTTCGATGGTCAATGGTGTGCTTCGTAATATTCAAAGAAATGGTGTTCCTTCTTTAGAGGAAATTAAAAATGATCTGGAACGGCTTTCCATAGAAGTGAGTCATCCTATTTGGCTGGTCCAGCGTTGGGTAGAGCAATTTGGCTATGAAAAAACCAAGGAAATGTGTGAAATCAACTTAACTGCGCCACTACAGACAGGACGTGTTAATTTAAAAAAGATCTCACGCCGTGAACTGATCAGCATCTTAACGGAAGAAGGATATGATGTTGAAGCGAGTGAAGTCGTTCCCGAAGCAATCGTCAGCTATAAAGGGAATCTTGCTCATTCAGAAAGCTATAAAATGGGGTATTTATCGATTCAGGACGAGAGTTCAATGCTAGTTGCCCATGCATTGGGTGCGAATGAAAATGATGCTGTGCTCGATTGCTGTGCTGCACCTGGAGGGAAAACGACCCATATCGCAGAAGGCTTGACCACAGGACAAGTATATGCACTCGACCTTCATGAACATAAGGTCAAGCTGATTAAAGAGCAGGCGGAGCGCCTAAAACTCAGAAACAATATTAAGACAATGGCCCTTGATAGCAGAAAAGTGCAAGAGCACTTTAATAAAGAAGGGTTTGACAGGGTCCTGATCGATGCACCATGTTCCGGGTTGGGAGTCATGCGCCGGAAACCTGATGTAAAGTATACTAAAACAAAAGATGATATAATGAAACTCTCAAGTATACAACAACAATTATTGGAATCGGCTGCCCCGCTTGTTAAGCAAGGAGGACGGTTAGTATATAGTACCTGTACGGTGGATAAAGAAGAAAATGACAAAGTCGCTGCAGCATTTTTGGAAAGCCATCCGGATTTTGAAAGCGATGCAACCTTGTCCACAAGAATGCCTGAAAGCGTTCAGCCATATATCGAGGGTCATACGCTGCAAGTTTTTCCGCAATATTTTAGCAGTGACGGATTCTTTATTGCGAGTTTTAGAAAGAAGGTGCTGTAATGGCAGAAATCACTAAATCATCTAGAGTAAGAAAAGACACGACACCAGAAAAACCATCAATCTACTCATTGGAGCTTCACCAAATTAAAGAATGGCTTGTTCAAAATGGAGAGAAGGCATTCCGGGCCGAGCAAGTATATGACTGGCTTTATAAAAAGCGTGTCTCCAGTTTTGAAGATATGTCCAACCTTTCGAAATCATTACGGGATAAGTTGGAGTCGCAATTCACCTTCACAACATTGAAGACTTTGATTCAGCAAACGTCCAATGACGGAACGATGAAGTTTTTATTTGAACTCCAAGATGGATATTCGATTGAAACGGTGCTGATGCGTCATGAATACGGAAACTCCATTTGCGTGACAACGCAGGTAGGATGCAGAATTGGCTGTACATTCTGTGCTTCGACACTTGGCGGTTTAAAGCGGAATCTTGAATCAGGGGAAATTGTTGCCCAGGTCGTTAAAGTTCAGCAAGCACTTGATGAGTCGGAAGAGCGTGTCAGTTCCGTCGTTATCATGGGAATCGGTGAACCGTTTGATAACTACGATAATATGATGTCATTCTTGAAGAATATAAACCATGAAAAGGGCTTGAACATCGGGGCGCGTCATATTACCGTTTCCACAAGTGGAATCATTCCTAAAATCTATAAGTTTGCCGAAGAAAGCATGCAAATAAACTTTGCTGTTTCCCTTCATGCACCGAATACGGAATTGAGAAGTAAATTGATGCCGATCAATAAGGCCTACAAACTTCCAGACCTGATTGAGGCCATCAAATACTATACAGAAAAAACAGGCCGCCGTGTAAGTTTTGAATATGGTCTATTCGGTGGCGAAAATGATTCAGTGGAGCACGCTGAAGAATTAGCAGCTTTAATAAAAGGGATAAAATGCCATGTGAACTTAATACCGGTTAACTATGTACCGGAACGCAACTATGTACGAACACCTCGGGACCAGATTTTTGAGTTTGAAAAAACATTGAAGAAGCGCGGCATTAATGTAACGATCCGAAGGGAACAAGGCAGTGATATTGACGCAGCCTGCGGCCAGCTTCGGGCCAAGGAGCGCAAAGAAGAGACGAGGTGACCCTATGAGGGCAATATTTAAGACAGACCGTGGAAAAGTCCGCCAGCATAATGAAGATAATGGCGGAATCTTTAAGAACTCGGAAGGCGTTCGCCTTGCCATCGTTGCAGATGGCATGGGCGGCCACCGTGCCGGGGATGTAGCCAGTGCAATGACGATAGACCTTCTGAAAAAGGGCTGGGAAGTATCCACCGGAATCGAAACGGCAAATGATGCCGAAGATTGGCTTAAGCAGCAAATCTTCACGGTCAATCAGTTGCTTTTTGAACATGCAGAAGCGAATACGGAATGTAAGGGCATGGGGACAACCATTGTTGCAGCCATTTGCACCGACAAGTTTGCTACCATTGCCAACATCGGGGACAGCCGGTGTTATTTGTATAATGAGAGTGGTTTTAAGCAGGTCACGGAAGATCATTCACTCGTTAATGAATTGGTCCGTTCCGGTCAGATTTCGAAAGAAGATGCCGAAAACCATCCACGGAAAAATGTTTTATTACGAGCCTTGGGGACAGAAATGCAAGTGGAAATGGACATTATGACGGTCATCTTCGAAGAAAATGATTTACTATTGCTTTGTTCGGACGGATTGACGAATAAAGTGAGTGAACTGGAACTGGAAGAAACGGTAACCAATGCACAGTCACTTGAAGAAAAGGCGAATTCATTAATAGATAAGGCCAATCACTACGGTGGGGAAGATAATATCACCCTTGTGCTTGTTCAATTTACTGAAGAAAGTGAAAGCAGGTGAATTGAATGTTGATTGGCAGAAGGATCAACGGCCGTTATAAACTGATCCAGATGGTCGGCGGCGGCGGTATGGCTAATGTTTACCTTGCAAGGGATATGATCTTGGATAGGGATGTTGCATTGAAAATCCTTCGCATGGATTTTAATAATGACGAAGAGTTCATCAAGCGCTTCAATCGGGAAGCCCAATCGGCCACCAGTTTGGCCCATCCCAATATCGTAAGTATTTATGATGTTGGTGAAGAAGATTCCATCTATTATATTGTAATGGAATACGTTGACGGTTTTACACTTAAGCAATACATACAAAAATATTATCCAATTCCAGTTGATGAAGCCTTGGATATCATGAGGCAAATCACGGCAGCGATTTCCCATGCCCATCATAATGGGATCATCCATCGTGACATCAAGCCACAGAACATTTTGATTGATAAGGAAGGAACCGTTAAGATTACGGACTTTGGGATTGCATTGGCCCTAAGTGCAACAAACATAACGCAGACCAACGCAGTCTTGGGTTCGGTTCATTATTTATCTCCGGAACAGGCCAGAGGCGGTATGGCCAATAAGAAATCGGACATTTATTCACTTGGCATCGTCATGTTTGAATTGTTGACGGGGAGATTGCCTTTTTCGGGTGAATCAGCCGTGTCGATAGCTCTTAAACATTTACAATCGGAAACTCCTTCACCAAAACGCTGGAATTCTGAAATACCCCAGAGTGTGGAAAATATTATCTTGAAAGCGACAGCCAAAGATTCATATTACCGCTATGAGAGTGTGGACTCGATGGAGGATGATATACGGACGTCGCTTAATCCGGAGCGTTCAAATGAACTTCCTTTTGCGATTCCCGAAGATCATGATGCAACAAAAGCCATCCCCGTCATAACGGATGATCAGCTTTCAAGCATCGATGAGACAATCGTAAGGGGTCCTGAAAAAAATACGTTAGTTTATGCGGACGATGAGGAAAGTGAATCAGAAGCAGAGAGTAATTCAAAAAAGAAACAAAAGAAACAGAAAAAACAAAAAAATAAGTCGGAACACAAAGGTAAAAAGCGAAAGAACATGCCTGCGATCTTGGTGACCACCTTTTTAGTTCTCGCACTGCTTGCTGTTTTATCTGTCACAGTTTTACCTCCCCTCCTTGTCTCGAAGGAAGTGACGATCCCTGACCTTAAAGGGGAAGAATTGGATGACGCCATTACTGAATTGCTTGAAATGGATTTGGAAATTGGAGAGACGATCGAGATTGAAGATGAAGAGGTTGAAGCTGGTCTTGTGATCAAAACCAATCCTAAGGAAGGTAAGACGGTCAAGGAAGGTGCAGTGATCGATATTTATCAAAGCGTTGGTAAAGAGACGATTTCATTGTCCAGCTATGAAGGTCGAGATTACTCTGATGTTAAATCCCTGCTTGAAAAAATGGGATTCAAAAACATAAGCGTTACTGAAAAATATGATGAAAGTGCTCCCGGCACGATCATAGATCAATCTCCCTCGGGTGCCACTGAGGTCGTACCATCCGAAACGGAGCTTGAGCTGACGGTCAGTAAAGGGGCAGATCTGTTGAGCTTGAAGAACTTAACGGGGTTCAATAAAGCTGCCCTTGATGATTATTCCAGTGAAAGCGGAATAAAGATCGATGTCGAAGAAGAAATCTATGATGATTCCGTAGCGGAGGGGCTTGTCATTTCCCAGTCACCGGAACCTGCTACGAAGGTGGAAAAGGGCAGTACTGTGAAAGTGGTCATTTCAAAAGGGAAAGAAGAGATTCCGCCCAAGAGTGTAACGGAGGAAGTCAAAATCGAGTATGATCCGGTTGAGCCAGGCAAATCACAAAAAATCCAAATTTTCATCGAGGATATCGACAATAGCATGACGGAGCCTCAAGAAACATTCTATATATTGGAAGATGCGAAGAGAACGATCGAATTAATGGTTTCCCCGGATAAGAAAGCAGGATATAAAGTCATGAGGGACAATCAGGTCATCATTGACGAATCCGTCTCATATCCAGAATAAATTTAATAATTAGGAGTGTGGTTATGCCCGAAGGAAAAATTATCAAAGCATTAAGTGGATTTTATTATGTCCTTGATGGTGAAGAGGTCTATCAATGCCGTGGAAGGGGCCTGTTCAGGAAGAATAAGGTAACCCCGCTCGTTGGTGATTATGTTGTTTTTGAATCGGAAAATAAAACGGACGGGACCGTGACCGAAATAAAACCGCGAAAGAATGAATTGATACGTCCGCAAATCTCGAATGTAGACCAGGCAATCCTTGTCTTTTCGGCAGTGGAACCTGATTTCAGTCCAGCCTTGCTTGATCGATTTCTCGTATTGATCGAAGATAACGAAATCGAACCGATTATCGTCGTGACGAAACTGGACTTGGTTACAGCTGAAAATCAAAAGAAATTGTCTCAGTATATCAAGGACTATCAGAAACTTGGCTATACTGTATTGGAGACATCTTCCGTTACCGCCGGAGGGATTGAAGAACTAGTGCCGTATTTAGAAGGGAAAACCAGTGTATTTGCGGGTCAGTCCGGTGTTGGGAAATCGTCTTTGCTGAATGCGATCAATCCGGAATTGGCTTTAAAGACGGATGATATTTCTTCACACCTGGGACGCGGGAAGCATACGACCCGGCACGTTGAATTGATCCATATTGGCTCTGGACTTGTCGCGGATACTCCAGGGTTCAGTTCACTTGAATTCATGGAAATGGAAGCTGAACGGCTATCCTATTGCTTCCCGGAAATGCATAAGCATGGGGAAGACTGTAAATTCAGGGCCTGTCTCCACGATAAAGAACCGAAATGTGCAGTGAAGGAAGCGGTTGATTCCGGGGAAATTCCCCGTTATCGATACGAGCATTATATGCAATTCTTAGAAGAAATAAGAGATAGAAAGCCGAGGTATTAAAATGGTTAAAATCGCACCATCCATTTTGTCAGCTGACTTTGCAAAATTGGGAGAAGAAATTCTTGATGTGGAAAGGGGCGGAGCGGATTTGATCCATGTGGATGTCATGGATGGGCATTTCGTGCCGAATATAACGATAGGCTCACTAATTGTTGATGCTATCCGCCCAGTAACGAAGCTTCCGCTTGATGTTCATTTAATGATTGAACAACCTGATCGTTATATCGAGTCCTTTGCGAAAGCGGGAGCTGATTATATAACTGTACATGTAGAGGCCTGCACACATTTGCATCGAACGGTTCAATTGATCAAATCTTTTGGTGTAAAGGCAGGCGTGGTGCTTAATCCAGCCACTCCGGCTTCCTTGATACAACCTATAATCGAAGATATTGACATGGTATTGTTGATGACGGTTAATCCGGGTTTTGGGGGGCAAAAGTTCATTAAATCCGTTCTTCCGAAAATTGCCGAAGTGAAGGCGTTGGCAGGAAAGTATAATCAAAATCTCGAGATAGAGATTGATGGTGGAGTAAATGAAGAAACGGCTAAACTATGTATTGAACAAGGGGCGACAATCCTGGTGGCCGGTTCGGCAATATATGATCAGGAAGATCGACACGCAGCGATTCAAAAGATTCGGGGAAAGTGATATAAGCCGACACTATCATATTCATATGATGGTGATCGGCTTTTTTTATCAATTAAACTAAGGCACCTTGGATATGATTTTTATATGGAAAAGGATGATTTCGATGATTATCAGTATAATGGCTGGAGGTCCGGAATGTTTTTGGCCGGATCTGACATGGTATAAGGAGAAGACAGATCTTTGGGTCGGGGTTGACAGGGGAGTATGGTCTCTGCTTGAAAAAGGTATCGAACCTAAGTACGGTTTTGGGGATTTTGATTCGGTTTCGGAAGGTGAATACGAAAAGATTGAGCAAATGCTGGAAGAAATCAATCTTTATTCCTCGGAAAAGGATGAAACGGATTTAGAAATCGCATTTAAATGGGCAATGGGGCAAAAGCCAAGAGAAATTCACATTCTGGGCGCAACAGGGGGAAGAATGGACCATTTTCTCGGGAATATCCAGCTGCTCCAAAAAGAAAGTGTCCTCCCTCATCATGGTGATATGGATATATACATAGTCGATCGGCAAAATATAATCACAGTAAAGACAGCAGGTTCATATAAGGTCACTGCTTTGAAAGATAAGAAATACTTGTCCTTGCTCCCAGTAAACGCTGAAGTCACCGGCATTACTCTTTCGGGTTTCAAATATCCGCTGGACGATGCAAGCTTGGAAATGGGTTCGACGCTTTGCATCAGCAACGAACTAATTTCCGAATCTGGGAATGTTTCATTTGAGAAAGGCATATTAATGGTGATAAGAAGCAGTGATTAAAATTCATGCTTAGAGCAGATTCGGATATAATTACGATCATCCTATATCCGCTTAAAAGCTTATGTTGTAATAGAAAAATTCCACTTCATCTTTAATTGTGGGATGCAAAGAGGAGGGGCATGATGAAATTTTATACGATTAAATTGCCAAAAGTTCTGGGCAGTTTGGTAAGGGCTATGCTCGGAGCGTTTAAAAAAGGCTGATACTTATCTCCATGACACCTCTCAAATTAAGGGAGGTGTTATTTTTTAGTAAAATAGGGCGGCCATCCATTAATGGGTGAAGGCATCCTTCTTGATGCAGACTGGACCTGGTCAAGGATTTGAAACCATCCCCATTAAATACCGGCCATTACAAGTAAAAAGGCATCCTAAGAGGATGCCGTAACATTATACGCGTTCTACTTTGCCCGATTTAAGAGCTCTTGCAGAAACGTATACACGTTTAGGTTTACCGTCAACTAAAATACGTACTTTTTGAAGGTTAGCGCCCCATGTACGCTTGCTAGCGTTCATTGCGTGAGAGCGGCTGTTACCAGAACGAGTTCTTCTTCCAGTGATTACACATTTACGTGCCATGTCAAATTCCCTCCTAACTACAACAAGCTTAAGTTTTTCGCAGTCGTCTTAAGTCTTTGTAAAATACTTTAATAATTTATCATACCTACCGCTAGAATGCAATACTTCAGTTAATTACTTTCAAGAAAAAAACCTTGACATACATACTTCAAAATTGAATTATATAGAGTACCGTAAGACATTTACTTTTAAAACCATAGACATTATAGTAAAATGTCTTTAGTTGATTTGATTTTTGGGAGGGAAAAGAAAATGTCTATCGAATTACAAACGAAGTATGGACAAATTGATATCTCTAATGAGGTTATCGCTACTGTAGCAGGCGGCGCAGCCGTGGATTGCTACGGAATTATAGGAATGTCTTCCAAAAAACAATTTAAAGACGGCATTGCCGAAATTTTAAGAAAAGAAAACTTTACTAAAGGTGTAATTGTCCGACAAGAAGAGGAAGAAGTTCATATCGATATGTATATTATCGTAAGTTATGGAACGAAAATCTCGGAAGTTGCACATAATGTGCAATCAAAGGTAAAGTACACTCTGGACAAAACTGTAGGATTAGCTGTTGATTCCGTTAACATTTTTGTACAGGGAGTTCGTGTGACGAACCCTTAAGTATAGGAGGAAAGTTTTGTGTCAATTACAAGTTTGAACGGAAAGCGCTTTGCAGAAATGATCATTCAAGGTGCCAACCATTTAGCGGCTAATGCCCAAATGGTTGATGCGTTGAATGTTTTCCCTGTTCCGGATGGAGATACAGGAACGAATATGAATTTATCGATGACTTCGGGAGCGAAGGAAGTGCAAAATAACGTCCAGGAACACATCGGAAAAGTGGGTGCGTCGCTTTCAAGAGGATTGCTTATGGGCGCACGCGGCAATTCGGGAGTTATCCTTTCGCAACTGTTCCGCGGTTTTGCTAAAGCGATTGAACATAAATCGGAAATCAATAGTGAAGAATTTGCCCAAGCTTTTGAAGCAGGGGTTCAGACAGCTTATAAAGCCGTTATGAAACCTGTTGAAGGAACCATTTTAACGGTTGCAAAAGATGCAGCCAAGCAAGCGGTTTCATCAGCAGCAAAGCATATAGACCTAATTCAGGTAATGGAAGAAATCGTTACGGAGGCCAATGCTTCATTAAAACGTACACCTGATCTTCTTCCAGTCTTAAAAGAAGTGGGTGTCGTTGATAGCGGGGGGCAAGGGTTGGTGTTTGTATATGAAGGTTTCCTTGCTGAGCTGAAAGGTGAAGCCCTTCCAGTCCGATCCGCTAATGGTCCAAGCATGGATGACATGATCAGTGCCGAACATCATATGAATGTACAAGGACATATGAACACGGAAGATATCGTGTTTGGCTACTGTACGGAATTCATGGTCCGGTTGGAAAGTGAAAAACTTGCCAATCAATCATTTGATGAAGAAAAATTCAGAAATGATTTAAGTGAATACGGAGATTCTTTACTAGTCATCTCAGATGATGAAGTCGTCAAAGTACATATTCACTCTGAACAGCCTGGCACCTGCCTGAATTATGGACAGCAATATGGTAGTTTAATAAAAATGAAAATCGATAATATGCGTGAACAGCATACTGCGATTGTAGGTGAGACGAATACACCGCTTCAAACTAAACCGCCCACCAAAGAGAAGTACGCTGTAGTGTCAGTGGCGATGGGAGCTGGCATCAGCGAATTATTCAAAAGCATCGGCGCTAAGTCCGTCATCGAAGGCGGGCAAACGATGAATCCTAGTACGGAAGATATCGTTAAAGCTGTCGAAGGGGCATATGCAGATCATGTGATCATCTTGCCTAACAATAAAAATATCATCATGGCCGCCAATCAGGCTGCAGATGTACTTGGGGATCATGTGACTATCATTCCAACGAAAACAGTACCACAGGGAATGGCTGCATTGTTGGCTTTCAACCCTTCACTTGATGCCGAAGAGAATAAAAAAGCGATGATCGAAGCCCTTTCGCATGTGAAAACGGGCCAGATTACTTATGCTGTCCGGGATACCAACATTGACGGTCTTGCAATCGAGACCGGGGACTTCATGGGAATTGCTGAAGGCACCATCAAGGTGAAGGATAAAGACATGACCCAAGCGGCAAAAGATCTTCTTTCCGATATGATTGACGAAGATTCAGAAATCCTTACCATTTTATATGGTGAAGATGCCACTGCTGAAGATGTCGAAAGTCTTGTTGCGTTTTGTAATGAGAATTTCGAAGACGTTGAAGTTGAAGTCCATAATGGGAAACAACCTTTATATTCTTTCATTTTTTCAATTGAATAAGTAGAGAACATGAAAATAAGGGAAACCTATCCGTCATAAAAGTTTGGAGGATCCCGAAAAAAATAAAAGGCAATAAACTGCATATGTCATTAGGCTATGCAGTTTTATTTTGGCTGTTTTCACATACTTTGTTGCTATTTACCAGGTAGTGAGTTGTGGTTGATTTCCCCTCCAGATGCTCGCTTTCCGCGAGGCGGGCGGTGAGCCTCCTCGGCGTAAATGCCTGTGGGGTCTCACCTGTCCCGCTGCTCCCGCAAGAGTCTCGCACTTCCGCTCCAATCAATCTTAAATAGTTTCGTTTAAAAACAACAATCTTTACGAAAAGAGCCTTTATTTTTATGAAAAGAAGGATTACGGACAGCATAATTGTAATTACAATATATCAGGCTTTATTATTAAACTGACTCCAAGTGAATAGAAGGAGGAGCTAATCATGAAATTTAGAAGTGTATTCGATATAATTGGTCCTGTTATGATCGGCCCCTCCAGCTCCCATACAGCAGGAGCTGCAAGGATCGGTAGGGTTGCCAGGAATTTATTCGACCGGGAACCAAAATGGGCCCATATTTCTTTTTACGGATCGTTTGCCAAAACCTATAAAGGCCATGGAACCGATGTAGCCATTGTAGGCGGCTTGCTTGATTTTGATACATTTGATGAGAGAATCAAAGAATCGCTGGAAATAGCACGCAAAAAGAAAATGAAAATTACATTTCGAGAAGAAGAGGCAGTACCGGAACATCCCAATACAGCAAAAATAACAGTTGGTGATGATGATGGTGAATTGGAACTTGTCGGAATATCGATAGGCGGGGGAAAGATCGAAATCGTCGAATTGAACGGATTTAAATTGAGGCTGTCCGGGCACAACCCTGCCATACTTGTCGTTCATGATGATCGATTTGGTGCCATTGCCAATGTTTCAAACATATTAGCCAAGCATCAAATCAATATTGGCCAAATGGAAGTCTCCCGAAAAGAGAAAGGGCAGATGGCCTTGATGACGATTGAAGTGGACCAAAACCTGGAGGATCACGTCATAGCTGAAATTACAGCACTCCCCAATATCACTCAAGTAGCAAGGATTGTGGATTGATAGAGCAATCGTTCCCACTTAGGAAGGAGAAGAAATCATGTTTCGAAATGTAGCGGAATTAGTAGAATTAGCTGAATCAAAGCAGAAAAAAATTTCAACACTGATGATCGAGCAGGAAATGGAAGTAACGGGAAAAAGCCGTGAAGAAATCATCCGCCAGATGGGAGTCAACCTGGATGTAATGGAACAGGCAGTTGAAAAAGGACTTCAAGGTGTACGGTCCGTTTCCGGCCTGACGGGAGGGGATGCAGTCCTTCTTCAGAATTACATTAAATCCGGAAACTCCTTATCCGGTGAACTGCTGTTGGATGCGGTAAGCAAAGCCGTGGCAACAAACGAAGTGAACGCAGCCATGGGGACGATTTGTGCGACACCGACTGCCGGATCTGCTGGTGTTGTGCCTGGTGCGCTTTTCGCTTTGCAAAATAAATTAAAACCGAATCGGGAACAGAAAATTGAGTTCCTATTTACAGCAGGGGCGTTTGGTTTTGTAGTAGCGAATAATGCTTCGATCTCTGGAGCCGCAGGGGGCTGTCAGGCGGAGGTCGGTTCTGCTTCGGGTATGGCAGCGGCAGCCATCGTTGAAATGGCAGGAGGGACACCGGCACAAAGTGCAGAGGCGATGGCAATCACATTAAAGAACATGCTTGGTCTTGTGTGTGATCCTGTTGCTGGGCTTGTGGAGGTGCCTTGTGTGAAGCGTAATGCCATGGGTGCAGCCAATGCCATGGTTGCAGCAGATATGGCTTTAGCGGGTATCACAAGCCGCATACCGTGTGATGAAGTAATTGATGCGATGTATAAAATCGGGCAAACGATGCCATCTGCTCTTAGGGAAACTGCACAAGGAGGTTTAGCGGCTACACCGACTGGGCGGGAGTTGGAAGCGAAAATCTTTGGCTTACCGCTAAATAAGAAGTGAACTCGACTTTACGCGAACCCATTACCGCAGTAAAAGGCATTGGGGCCGAAACGGCAGCAGCTTTGGGGGAAATGGAGATCCATACCGTCGCGGATCTCCTTGAGCACCTCCCATATCGCTATGAAGATTACCGGTTGAGGGATTTAGAAACGGTCGAGCATGATGAACGGGTTACTGTAGAAGGCAAAGTTCATACGGTACCCACGTTAGGGTACTTCGGAAAGAAAAAATCCAGGCTCACGATTAAAGTTTTGACTGGGAGATATTTAATAAACGTCATTTTTTTTAACCAGCCTTATCTGAAGCCGAAGCTTGCGATAGGCGAAACTGTAACGGTAACGGGGAAGTGGGATCGTCATCGTCAAACCATTACAGGCTCGGAATGCCATGTTGGTGACCGGAGCCGGGAGAAAGAGTTCGAACCGGTGTACTCAGTGAAGGGCAGCATTACCGTCAAAGGGCTCCGCCGCTTCATCTCCAATGCATTTTCTGAATATGGGACAATGATAGAAGAAAATCTGCCCCCGCAATTATTGGCGGCATACAAACTGATGCCGCGTAATGATGCTCTTCGTACCATGCATTTCCCTCAATCGGCCAATGAGGTGAAGAAGGCCCGACGCCGTTTTGTGTATGAAGAATTTTTATTGTTTCAACTTAAAATGCAGGCACTTCGTAAAGTACAGCGGGAGCAGTCAAAAGGAATAGGCCAGGAGTTTGACATGGAGCGGCTGGAAGCCTTTGTTGAAACCCTCCCTTTTCCTTTGACGAACGCTCAGAATAGGGTCGTCGGGGAAATAATGAATGACATGAAGTCTCCCTACAGGATGAACCGCCTGCTTCAAGGGGATGTCGGGTCTGGGAAAACGGTGGTTGCCGCCATATGCCTGAAGGCGACGATTACAGCAGGTTTCCAAGGTGCACTTATGGTCCCGACGGAAATCTTGGCTGAGCAGCATACACAATCGCTGAAAGCCATGTTGGAACCTAGTGGAGTAAAGGTCGCATTGTTGACAAGTTCGGTAAAAGGCAAAAAGCGCAAGGAACTTTTGCAAATGCTGGAATCCGGGGAGCTGGATCTTTTGATAGGAACACATGCATTGATTCAAGATGAAGTGAATTTCCGCAACTTAGGTCTTGTCATAACGGATGAACAACATCGTTTCGGAGTGGAGCAGCGCCGCATCCTTCGTGAAAAAGGTACCAATCCAGATGTGCTTTTCATGACGGCTACACCTATTCCGCGAACTCTCGCAATTACAGTGTTTGGGGAAATGGACGTCTCGACGATCGATGAAATGCCTGCCGGGCGTAAAGCGATAGAGACCTATTGGGCGAAACACCAAATGCTTGATCGGATCTTATCCTTTGTCGAAAAGGAACTAAAGAAAGGGAGACAGGCTTACGTCATCTGTCCATTGATTGAGGAGTCGGAGAAACTCGATTCTTTACAGAATGTTCTTGATGTTCATGCAATGCTGACACAATACTTTGCGAACAGGTACAAAGTGGGTCTTATGCATGGACGGCTGCATGCGGATGAAAAGGAAGAAGTGATGCAGCAGTTCAGTGCCAATGAAGCGCAAATCCTTGTTTCCACGACGGTCGTCGAGGTTGGGGTGAATGTTCCAAATGCAACGGTAATGGTCATTTATGATGCGGAGCGCTTTGGACTTTCACAGTTGCACCAGCTGCGCGGAAGGGTTGGGCGGGGGAGCGATCAGTCCTTTTGCATCCTGCTGGCTGATCCGAAAACGGAAGTCGGCAAAGAGAGGATGAAAATCATGACTGAGACAAACGATGGTTTTGCCCTTTCCGAAAAAGATTTGGAACTCCGTGGACCTGGGGACTTCTTCGGTAAAAAACAAAGCGGCCTTCCCGAATTCAAGGTAGCCGACATGGTCCATGATTACAGGACCCTTGAAGTGGCAAGGATGGATGCAGCAAAATTGATTGCCTCCCAAAGCTTTTGGCATTCCCCGGAGTATGCACCTTTGCGGGACTATTTAGAGGGAACGGGAGTATTTACAGGAGAAAAGCTGGACTGAACTGAATAAAAAACCAATAGCAGATTGTGAGATTTTACGCAATATCTTGCAATCTGTTTTTAAAATATATATACTACTATTAGTACCTAGTCATAATACTACGGATGGTGACCTTCAAATGCGAAGAAATAAGAAGGAACGCCAGCAATTATTAATCGAAACGATTAAACAGAATCCTTTTGTAACGGATGAGGAGCTGGCTGAAAAATATTCGGTGAGCGTCCAGACCATTAGGCTTGACCGTCTTGAATTATCGATACCGGAACTGCGTGAACGGATTAAAAGCGTGGCCGAGAAAAAATTCAGTGACGAAATCAGGGCATTGCCTTTGGATGAAATCATCGGGGAAGTAATTGATCTTAATTTAGATGATAATGCAATTTCGATTTTGGATATAAATAAAGAGCATGTCTTTAAGCGGAATGGAATCGCAAGGGGACATCACCTTTTTGCCCAAGCAAACTCATTGGCTGTGGCAGTCATAAATGATGAATTGGCATTAACTGCGAAAGCATCCATTTTATTCACTCGTTCTGTAAAGGAAAATGAAAGAGTGGTAGCTAAAGCGAGGGTTAAAAACGTGGACCACACCAATGATCGTTCCGTGGTGGAGGTTAGAAGCTACGTAGGTAATGAACTGGTTTTTAAAGGCGAGTTCGAAATGTATCGCTCTTAACTTGCTAGTAAAGGATGAAAAAAATGAAGATAACGATAGATGCAATGGGTGGCGATAATGCTCCCAAGGCACAGGTTTTGGGAGCGATGAAAGCTGTCGAGGCTTTTTCCGATGTGGAAATTACCTTGATAGGCAATGAATCCGAGATTAACCAATACTTAGCGAAGCATGGCCGAATAAGGGTTATACATACTGATGAAAAAATATTAAGTACCGATGAACCTGTTCGTGCGGTTCGCCGCAAGAAAAGCGCTTCGATGGTATTGGCTGCACAGCAAGTGGCTGACGGAGAAGCGGACGCATGCATTTCTTCAGGCAATACGGGGGCGCTGATGGCTGCAGGTTTGTTTGTGGTCGGAAGGATAGAAGGCATTGAACGTCCGGCATTGGCTCCCACCCTTCCGACGATCGATGGAAAGGGTTTTGTATTACTGGATGTAGGCGCGAACTCCGATGCGAAACCGGAGCATCTCCTTCAATTCGCCATAATGGGGTCTGTTTATGCCCAAAAAGTGCGGGGAATCGAAAAGCCCCGTGTCGGATTACTTAATATCGGAACAGAAGAAAAAAAAGGGAATGAACTGACTAAGCATGCCTTTACATTACTGCAGCAATCATCGGAGATATCCTTTATAGGTAACGTAGAGGCAAGGGACCTCCTAAACGGGCCGGCGGACGTTGTCGTGACGGACGGCTTCACGGGAAATATGGTGTTAAAGACTCTTGAAGGTACTGCTATGGGCGTATTCAAAATGGTGAAAGCTGCCTTGATGAGCAACCTCAAAAGTAAGTTGGCTGCAGCAATGGTAAAGCCAGAACTAAAAGTCATAAAAAATAAAATGGATTACTCGGAGTATGGCGGTGCTGGCCTCTTCGGTTTGAAGGCCCCTGTTATTAAGGCGCATGGTTCTTCAGATGCGAATGCGGTCTATAATGCTATACGCCAGACTCGCGATATGGTTGGAAATGACGTCATATTGACAATTGCGGAGACAATAGAAAAACAATAATAAATCATAGAGGCAGGGGAGTAACAGATGGGTAAAATTGCTTTTGTCTTTCCAGGACAAGGATCACAATCAATAGGAATGGGGCATGGCTTATTTCAGGAAAAAGAGCGTGCTCAGCAAATTTTTCGATCAGCAGATGAAAAACTTGATTTTCCGCTTACGGAATTGATCTTTAATGGCACACAACAAGAATTAACGGTGACTTATAATGCACAGCCAGCCTTATTGACTACGAGTTATGCTTTTGTCAAGGAGTTGGAAGAAGCGGGAATCAAACCCGATTATACTGCCGGGCACAGTTTAGGTGAATATACGGCATTAGTGGCATCTGGTGCAATTTCTTTCGAAGATGCCGTATATACAGTGCGTAAACGCGGTGAATTCATGGAAGCTGCGGTACCGAATGGACAAGGCTCAATGGCTGCGATTTTGGGAATGGACCGTGAAGCTCTATCTGAAGTCACTTCTGAAATTACGGCCACAGGTGAATCCGTTCAATTGGCCAATATTAATTGTCCAGGGCAAATCGTCATTTCAGGCACCTCCGAAGGGGTTAAACTTGCAAGTGCAAAAGCCAAGGAAAATGGGGCTAAACGGGCTCTTCCTCTTGAAGTGAGTGGACCGTTCCATTCTGAATTAATGAAACCGGCAGCAGAAAAGTTACAGGGTGTCCTTGATGAAGTAAGCTTCAAACAGGCAGAAATTCCTGTCATTTCAAACGTAACGGCTAAGCCCATTACAGCACCTGCCGAAATAAAAGAAAAATTAATAGAACAGCTGTATTCACCGGTCCTTTGGGAGGACAGTGTGAAAAATCTACTTGAATTGGGCGTGGATACGTTCATCGAGGTTGGCCCAGGGAAAGTGTTGGGCGGATTGATAAAGAAAATTGATCGTTCCGTTCAAATTCATTCGGTATCCGATATAGACACTCTAACTAAAACAATTGAAACATTGAAGGGGGTACAAGCATGATCCTCGAAGGTAAAAAAGCGCTTGTAACGGGAGCATCACGAGGTATTGGCAGGGAAGTTGCATTGGAACTTGCCCGGCAGGGAGCAGACGTTGCCATTAACTATTCCGGCAGTGAAGCTAAAGCGAATGAAGTGGTTGATGAAATCAAGGCATTGGGCCGAAAAGCATTCGCCATACAATGCGATGTTGCAAATAGTGAATCGGTGACAAGCATGATCAAAGAGGTCGTCGAACAATTTGAAAGAGTGGATATCCTGGTTAATAATGCCGGCATCACACGTGATAACCTATTGATGCGCATGAAAGAAGATGAATGGGATTCTGTTATCAATACGAATCTTAAAGGCGTGTTCCTATGCACCAAAGCTGTTACAAGGCAAATGATGAAGCAGCGCAGCGGCAGGATCATCAATATGGCATCGATCGTCGGCGTAAGCGGAAATGCAGGGCAGGCTAATTATGTAGCGGCTAAAGCAGGTGTCATCGGTTTGACTAAGACGACGGCAAAGGAACTTGCATCAAGAGGCATTACGGTCAATGCGATTGCCCCAGGTTTCATCTCAACGGATATGACTGGGGAATTGCCTGAGGATGTCCAAAAAGCCATGCTGGACCAAATTCCGCTTGCACGTTTCGGTGACCCTAAAGATATTGCTGCAGTGGCGTCTTTCCTTGCTTCCGATGCAAGCAAATATATGACTGGGCAAACTCTTCATGTAGATGGCGGCATGGTCATGTAAGTTTTCTTTGATTTTTTTCGAAATTAATTTATAATGTCTTGAGGGGAGGTGAACACATTGGCAGATGTATTAGAAAGAGTAACTAAAATCGTTGTAGATCGTTTGAACGTAGAAGAATCAGAGGTAAAACTTGAAGCTTCTTTCAAAGAAGATCTTGGTGCCGATTCCCTTGATGTAGTTGAACTAGTCATGGAATTCGAAGACGAGTTTGATATGGAAATTTCGGACGATGACGCTGAAAAAATCGCCACAGTAGGTGATGCTGTGAATTACATACAAAGCACTATGTAATGAATTGTCATTTGACTAAAAGCTCCGTTTTTTAACGGGGCTTTCTCTTATTGCTTAAAGAAGTTTGATTCAGCGGCAGATAACGGAATGAGCATGTTCACAGGTATGCTCCGCCTGCATGCAGTGTCTTTTGCCTTTAGTTTTCTTTAAGCGGATAATCATGTATGATGTTACATAGGAAAGCTTGACAGGAATTCCTGCCAGGTTTCTTTTTATATATTGGAAAAATATGCTTTTTGAACCGTGGAGGGTTTTGTGTGATGCGTAGGAACGGAAATAATCGTAAACCATCAATCAAGGAAAATAAATTCAAACAGTTGCAAGAAAATCTGGGTTTTCATTTTAAAGATGAAAATTTATTGAAACAAGCTTTTACACATTCATCTTATGTGAATGAGCATCGCCGTAAGCCTTATGAAGATAATGAAAGGCTTGAATTCTTGGGGGACGCTGTACTTGAACTGACCATCTCTAAATACTTATATCAAAAATATCCGATGATGAGCGAAGGTGAACTTACCAAACTAAGGGCAGCCATTGTGTGTGAGCCTTCACTTGTTGCTTTTGCCAATAGCCTTTCTTACGGGGAATATGTATTACTCGGAAAAGGGGAAGAAATGACAGGTGGAAGGGAACGCCCTGCCATGCTTGCGGATGTATTCGAAGCCTATATTGGTGCTTTGTACCTTGATCAAGGATTAGAGCCAGTTGTGCAGTTTTTGACGAATGTCGTGTTTCCGAAGATAGACGAGGGTGCTTTTTCTCATGTGATGGATTATAAGAGCCAGCTTCAGGAGCTGATCCAGCGCGATGCCATCGGTGTCCTGCAATATAAGATCTTGCAGGAAAAAGGACCGGCCCATAATCGGGAGTTTGTTTCGACGGTCTCACTGAATGGGGAAGAACTTGGCTCTGGAATAGGAAAGTCCAAGAAAGAAGCGGAGCAGCATGCAGCCGAGCATGCATTGATCGTTTTAAAAGAAAAAAATCAACAAGATAGTTGAACAGTAGAGGGGGAAAGGTCATGTTCCTCAAACGTTTGGACGTTGTAGGATTTAAATCTTTCGCAGAGAAAATTTCGATAGATTTTGTACCTGGTGTCACGGCAGTGGTTGGACCAAACGGAAGCGGTAAAAGTAATGTGACCGACGCAGTCCGGTGGGTCCTTGGAGAGCAGTCTGCGAAATCACTGCGTGGAGCAAAAATGGAAGATATTATCTTTTCGGGAAGTGACACGAGGAAAGCGTTGAATTTTGCGGAAGTATCATTGACCCTTGATAACGAGACCAATTCCCTGCCGATCGACTTTCATGAAGTCAGTGTGACAAGACGTGTATATCGATCGGGAGAAAGTGAATTTTTCATTAATAATCAAGGTTGCCGTCTGAAAGACATCATAGACCTTTTCATGGATTCCGGTCTTGGGAGAGAAGCGTTTTCCATCATCAGCCAAGGGAAAGTAGAAGAAATCCTTAGCAGTAAGGCTGAAGAAAGACGAGTGATTTTTGAAGAAGCGGCCGGTGTCCTGAAGTATAAAACGAGAAAGCGAAAAGCGGAATCGAAGCTGACGGAAACACAGGATAATTTAAACCGTGTCCATGATATCCTCCATGAATTGGAGGGGCAGGTGGAGCCGTTAAAAATTCAGTCTTCCCTCGCCAAGGAATTTTTGGCGAAGAAAGACGAACTAGAGCAAATAGAAGTGGCTTTAACCGTTTATGAAATTGAAGAGCTTTATGAAAAATGGGAAAAACTATCACAGGAACTTGAAAAACATAATGAAATGGAACAGCAAATGGCAGGAAAGCTTCAGGACAGGGAAGCGCATCTCAAAAAGCTAAGGGATAGTCTTGCGACGCTTGAGACATCGATCAATGGCCTTCAGGAGATTCTCCTGAATGCCAGCGAAGAACTTGAAAAGCTTGAAGGCCGTAAAGAAGTTTTGAAAGAACGGAAAAAAAATGCCGCCCAAAACAAGTCACAGCTGGAAAAAGCGATTGTGGAAGGTGAGGCTGCTGTCGAGCGTTTGTCTTTGCAAAAGGAAAGGGAAACGGAAATCCTGCATGCACTGAACTTGGAAGTGAAAGGGATATCTGAAACCTTACATGAAAAACAAAAAAGCCTCGGCCTATTCAATAGTGATATCGAAGCGGTGATCGAAGCGAAAAAGAGTGACTATATCGAGTGGCTGAACAAGCAGGCCTCGGCCAAAAACGAAAAACAATACCTGCTTCAGCAGCTTGCGCAGCAGGAACATAAAAATGCAAAACTTGATATGGAAAATGAAAAGTTCTTAACTGAAAGAATGGATATCACTGCTAAAAAAATGGAATATTCACAGCTGATGGACAATATGACCAAGCAGCTTGAAGAGCATGTCACTTATTTCCGAAATCAGCAGAATAAATTGAATGCGGCAAAAGATACGTATCAAAAACAAGAAACCACCCTTTATAAGGCCTATCAATTCCTTCAACAGGCTAAATCGCGTAAGGAACTGCTTGAAGAAATGGAAGATGATTATGCAGGCTTCTTTCAGGGTGTAAAAGAGGTTTTGAAAGCGAAAGAAACCCTTCGAGGCATTGAAGGGGCAGTTGCGGAATTGATAAAGGTTCCAAAGGAGTATGAAACGGCCATTGAAACGGCTTTGGGCGGAGCGATGCAGCATGTTGTCGTGGAACGCGAAGAGCATGCACGGGAAGCCATTTCCTTCTTGAAGAAAAATAGGTACGGGCGTGCGACTTTCTTGCCTTTATCAGTTATAAAGGCAAGAGAGATATCAGCTAACCAATTATCGATGCTGAAGAGCCATTCAGCTTTTGTAGGGACTGGTTCCTCATTGATCCAATATGATGATAGGCATGCAGCGATTGCTGAAAACCTATTAGGAACAGTGATTATCACCACAGATTTAAAAGGGGCAAATGATCTGGCGAAAATGATGCAGCACCGTTTCCGCTTCGTAACACTTGAAGGGGATATCGTCAATCCAGGTGGTTCAATGACTGGTGGAGCCTTAAAGCAAAAAACGACCTCCCTGCTTTCAAGGAAAACGGAACTGGAGGAGCTCCAACAAAAACTTGCTGCCATGGAAGTCAAAACGAATCAGCTTGAAAAGCAAGTCAAACAGCTCAAAGTGGATGTGGGTGTTCAAGAGCAAACGCTTGAACAAACCAGAAAAACGGGAGAGAGACTTCGGTTACAAGAACAAACCCTTAAAGGGGAACTCCGTGAAGTGGAGCTTCAGGAAAGAAATGTGAATGAACGGCTGCATCTTTATGATTTGGATAAGAATTCATATTTAGAAGAACAACAGCAAAAAAAAGCAAGACTTGAAGAGCTGGAAGAACTTTTGGAATCATGTAAATCGGAAATTGAAGGTCTGGACCGGTTGATTTCCGAAATGACCGAACAAAAGCAATCACAACAATCTTCAAAAGAGAGCCTTGCTGAAGAAACGAATGAACTGAGGGTAATGCTGGCTTCCAAGCGTGGCCAGCTGCAAAACCAAAAAGAGAAGATGGAACGCATTGAATCGGACCTTTCTAAGGAATCAAGCAGGCTTGCTGAAAACAAAGATGATTTAGGGCTCCTGACCAATGAAATGACAGACAGTTCAAGCGGGGAAGAGTCCCTGGAAGATATGGCTCAGCAGAAATTGCTCGATAAAAATGGAGCAATTGAAGGAATCACCATAAAAAAACAGGAAAAAAACGAGCTTCTAATGGAAGTTGAAACGCTCGAACTGTCCCTTAAAGAAGAAAATCGACTTTATAGAGGCATTGTCGAAGTGATGAAGGATGAAGAAGTGAAATTAACTCGTCTGGATGTCGAACTGGAAAATCGCCTCGACCACTTGCGAGAAGAATATACCCTTTCCTTTGAAGGTGCTAAAGAACAGTATCCATTGATGATGCCTGCCGACGAAGCTCAAAAAAGGGTGAAGCTCATCAAGCTTGCTATCGAGGAACTGGGGACGGTGAATTTAGGTGCAATTGATGAATACGCACGTGTAGCTGAACGCTATGAATTCCTTCTTAGTCAAAAGGAAGACCTTCAACAGGCGAAAGATACATTATTCCAAGTCATCGATGAAATGGATGATGAAATGAAACGCCGCTTTGCGGATACTTTCTATTCGATCCGTAAAGAATTCGAACAAGTCTTCAAAGCTTTATTTGGCGGAGGCAGGGCGGAGCTGAAACTGACGAATCCTGATGATTTGCTAAATACAGGGGTGGATATCATTGCACAGCCTCCCGGAAAAAAACTGCAAAACTTGAGCCTCTTATCCGGCGGAGAACGAGCATTGACAGCCATAGCCCTTTTATTCTCCATTCTAAAAGTGCGTCCTGTTCCTTTCTGTATCCTTGACGAAGTCGAGGCAGCGCTAGATGAGGCGAATGTCGTCCGGTTCAGCCAATTTTTAAGAAAGTTCAGCAGGGAAACGCAGTTCATCGTGATTACTCACCGCAAAGGCACGATGGAAGAGGCAGATGTCCTATATGGCATTACGATGCAGGAGTCAGGTGTCTCCAAACTTGTTTCCGTCCGGATGGAAGAATCAGAAAACTTTATGGAAGTTTAAAATTCATGAATTAGAGGAAGTGGGACAATGAGTTTTTTCAAAAAGTTAAAAGAGAAATTTACGACTCAGGAAGAAAAAGAAAAATCAGTTGAAGCAGAAGTATCCATTGGGGAAAAATTCAAACAAGGTTTGACAAAGACGAGGAATTCCTTTACTGGAAGGGTTAATGAACTTGTTGCCCGTTATCGGAAAGTGGATGAGGACTTCTTTGAAGAACTTGAAGAAATCCTGATTCAGGCTGATGTAGGCTTTGATACTGTGATGGAACTGATTGATCAATTAAAAATGGAAGTCAAGCTTCGCAATATCTCTGATACGAGGGAAGTGCAGTCCGTTATTTCCGAAAAGCTTGTTGAAATCTACCAAGGTGATGATGAAGCGACGTCTAGCCTGAATATACAAGAAGAAGGTTTGACGGTCATTTTGTTTGTAGGGGTTAATGGGGTAGGTAAAACGACGACCATTGGTAAACTTGCCCACAAATTCAAAACAGAAGGAAAATCTGTCGTATTGGCTGCAGGGGATACCTTCCGTGCCGGTGCGATTGAACAGCTTGAGGTTTGGGGTGAGCGTGTCGGTGTCAGTGTAATCAAACAGGGTGAAGGCTCTGACCCAGCAGCTGTCATGTTCGACGCCATTCAGGCCGCCAAGGCACGAAAAGCGGATATCCTTATCTGTGACACTGCCGGTCGCTTGCAGAATAAAGTGAATCTAATGAAGGAATTGGAAAAGGTGAAACGTGTAATTGAACGTGAAGTACCAGGTGCACCACACGAGGTGCTGCTTGCCCTTGATGCTACAACTGGACAAAATGCCCTTATCCAGGCCAAGACATTCAAGGAAGCGACAAATGTTTCCGGTATTGTTTTAACAAAGCTTGATGGCACCGCAAAAGGTGGAATTGTTTTGGCGATTCGCAATGAATTGGCCATTCCCGTTAAATTTGTCGGGCTAGGTGAAAAAATGGATGATCTACAGGAATTCGATGCCGAGAAATATGTTTATGGCCTTTTTGCTGATATCATCGATAAAGAAGAGGTTTAAGGGAAAATTGTAAGCCGGAAGAGTTCATTCTCTTCTGGTTTTTTTACCATGATAATTGGAGGACCTATTGAAGAAAGGTCCAAAAAAGAAGCGGAAAATGAAAAAAATAATGCTTTGCAAACACGTGGTAAGGAGTTTAACTTGACATCAAATAAACAAGGCTTTACAATATAAACTTGTAAAGGGTTTTCACTTAACAGCAGGGAGGCTTGCTAAGATGCTTGAAAAGACAACGCGGATTAATTATTTGTATGACTTTTACCAATCGTTGTTAACAGAGAAGCAGCAGAGCTACATGTCCCTCTACTATCTGGATGATTACTCTCTTGGCGAGATTGCCGATGAATACGAAGTCAGTAGGCAGGCAGTCTATGATAATATAAAAAGAACAGAAGCGATGCTTGAGGAATATGAAGCAAAGCTATTGTTATTTCAAAAATTTCAAGAGCGTAACCAGTGGATTGCGAATATGAAGGGACTCATAGAAAAGGAATCCTTTTCAAAAGAGAAGCTGCTAGACGCAATCACAACGCTTGAGAAGTTGGATTAGGAGGCGGCAATATGGCATTTGAAGGATTGGCCGACCGACTGCAGAGCACGATGCAAAAGATCCGTGGAAAAGGGAAGGTCAACGAAGCGGACGTTAAAGAAATGATGCGTGAAGTTCGATTGGCCCTGCTTGAAGCGGATGTTAACTTTAAAGTCGTGAAGGATTTTGTAAAACGTGTCAGTGAACGTTCGGTAGGTCAGGAAGTGCTGAAAAGCTTAACCCCCGGTCAACAGGTAATTAAAGTAGTTAAGGAAGAATTGACTGAGCTGATGGGCGGCGAACAGAGCAAGATTGCCGTTGCCTCGAAACCACCGACAGTCATTATGATGGTGGGTCTTCAGGGTGCTGGTAAAACGACGACCACCGGAAAGCTTGCCAATCTTCTTAGAAAAAAATACAACCGCAAGCCATTGCTCGTTGCGGCTGATATTTACCGTCCGGCGGCGATTAAGCAGCTCGAAACACTTGGCAAACAATTAAGCATGCCTGTTTTCTCCCTTGGGGACCAGGTCAGCCCTGTCGAAATTGCCAAACAGGCAATTGAAAAATCTAAGGAAGAACATCATGACTATGTGTTGATTGATACCGCAGGCCGTCTTCATGTGGATGAAAACTTGATGGGCGAACTGAAGGATATCAAAGAGTTGACAAAACCTGATGAAATCTTCCTGGTTGTCGATGCGATGACAGGTCAGGATGCGGTCAATGTAGCCCAAAGCTTCAATGAACAGCTAGGCCTGACAGGAGTCGTTTTAACGAAACTTGATGGGGATACACGTGGTGGTGCGGCACTATCAATTCGTTCAGTCACCGACACGCCGATCAAATTCGTCGGTATGGGTGAAAAATTGGATGCACTTGAAGCGTTCCATCCAGAACGGATGGCGTCAAGGATCCTCGGCATGGGTGATGTATTGACCCTTATCGAAAAAGCACAGGCCAATGTAGATGAAGAAAAAGCGAAAGAATTAGAGAAAAAGATGCGTACCGCCACTTTTACCTTTGATGATTTCCTTGATCAGCTTGGTCAGGTGCGGAATATGGGACCGCTTGATGATATTCTGAAAATGATTCCCGGTGCGAATAAAATGAAAGGGATGGACAACCTTCAGATCGATGAGAAACAGATCGGTCATGTTGAAGCTATCATCCGTTCAATGACAACGCATGAAAAGGAACATCCGGAAACCATGAATGCATCCCGCAAGAAACGGATTGCAAAAGGAAGCGGCAGATCGATTCAAGAAGTGAACCGTCTACTGAAGCAATTCGAAGAAATGAAAAAGATGATGAAACAGGTTACGAACATGCAAAAAGGAAAGAAAAAGGGATTCAAATTCCCGTTCATGTAAGGTTTATTTCAGGTTAAAACTGAGGCGAATACGGGTCGAAGCCATGTATTTCAACACTTTTTTTACCTGTTAAGAAAAAAACCTTTACAAACATGCAAGACATTTGATATTATACTATCTTGTGTGAAACTATTCGGAGGTGCTTATTTAAAATGGCAGTAAAAATTCGCTTAAAACGTATGGGAGCTAAAAAATCTCCTTTCTATCGTATTGTAGTTGCAGATTCTCGTTCACCACGTGACGGACGTTACATTGAAGTGGTAGGAACTTATAACCCGGTTGCTCAACCAGCTAAAGTTGAAATCAACGAAGAGCTTGCTCTTAAATGGTTACAAGATGGAGCTAAACCATCTGATACAGTTCGTAACTTATTCTCTACACAAGGCATCATGGAAAAATTCCATGTTGCAAAAAACAGCAAGTAATCGACGGTAGTTGATGAAAGCACTTATTGAAACGATTGTTTCAGCACTTGTGGATTATCCGGAAGAGGTCATTGTGACCTCCAAGGAAGAATCCGACCGGATTGTTTATATCCTCTCCGTTCATAAAGAGGATATGGGCAAGGTTATCGGTAAACAAGGGCGTGTTGCTAAGGCGATTCGGACTGTGGTATATGCAGCAGGATCTTCACAGCAGAAGAAAATCTATTTGGAGATTTCCGAATAAGGAGGGTTAATAGCCCTCCTTTTTTTGTACTTCAAGATAGTGAAATTTCGACCTGGATCCTAATTGAATAAACCCGGACTTTAAACTTTACGCCTTTTTAAGACGCATCTTTTATCGATTTACGTTATACTTAAGAGAATGACCCCCATTTCAAAAAGATTACCCCATCATACATATTTTTTGAAGGAAATAAGAAATCATAGATAATAGGAGGTGCTGGAATGAAAATTCTCCAAAATGTAATCGTTAACCAAGTATTAACGGAATCCAGCAAGAATCAGCTCCTCGAGAAATACAAGTCAAAACGCCTTCAGCTTCAAAAAGAGAGTGAACAGCTTCGCTTTGAACTGAAAAAACTTGAAAAAACAAGAACTCTCCAACCTGCTAGTCTCCGTGCTCATTTTGAAAAAGAAATAAACCAGAGGCAAGAAAAAATTAAACTGCTTGAATTTCAAATGGAGCAGTTGGAGATCCTTCCCGCAGGTAGTGAATTGAAGGAACGGGAAGTTCAAAGTATCATTGATGTGGAAATTGGGGCAGATTGGGACGAAATCATGGCAACGAAGACCATTGTCATAAAAGATGGGATCGTCTCGGAAATTCGTTAGAGGTGAAAGAATGGAAAAATGGTTTAATGTAGGTAAAATTGTCAACACACATGGTCTTTTAGGAGAAGTCCGTGTAATTTCTTCAACAGACTTTCCAGAAAAACGATACAAAGTGGGAAATACTCTGTATCTGTTTAGGGACACGGAGAAAAAACCCTTGCCCCTCATCATCAGGTCGCATCGCACCCATAAAAACTTTAACCTATTGACGTTCGAGAACTATTATAACGTCGGACAGGTCGAGGCATTTAAAAACGGGGTCCTGAAAGTGAAGGAAGCACAGCTTGGTAAATTGGACGAAGGTGAGTTCTACTTCCATGAAATCATCGGCTGTTCGGTATTTACGGATGAAGGAATGGAAGTTGGGGAAATCGTTGAGGTTCTTACGCCTGGTGCCAATGATGTTTGGGTCATTAAGAAAGCTGGCAGTAAGGACATCCTGATCCCGTATATTGAACAAATTGTTAAAGAAGTGGATATTTCCGCTAAAAAGGTCATCATTACACCGATGGAAGGACTTTTAGACTGATGAAAATCGATGTGCTTTCGCTTTTTCCAGAAATGTTCGAAGGGGTATTTGGTTCGTCAATCTTAAAAAAGGCTGCGGAAAAGCAGGCTGTTAGCTATAAGGTGACCAATTTTCGAGATTATGCAGATAATAAGCATTCGACGGTAGACGATTATCCTTATGGAGGCGGTGCCGGAATGGTATTAAAGGCACAGCCGATCTTTGATGCTGTGGAGGCTCTTAAAGGGCAAGGTGAGCTAACCCCAAGGGTAGTCCTCCTTTGTCCCCAGGGAGAGCGTTATACGCAGAAAAAAGCCGAAGAGCTTGCTGAAGAAGAACATCTCATTTTCATTTGCGGGCATTATGAAGGGTATGATGAGCGCATCCGGGAGCATGTCGTAACGGATGAAATATCTATAGGTGACTTTGTGCTTACAGGCGGGGAATTGGGCGCAATGGTCATTATTGACAGCGTTGTTCGCTTGCTGCCTGGCGTTTTGGGGAATGTTGACTCCCCGATCCTTGATTCCTATTCTTCTGGTTTGTTAGAGCATCCCCATTATACTAGACCTGCAGATTTCCGGGGGATGAAAGTTCCCGATCCGCTAATATCCGGGAATCATAAAAAAATCGATGAATGGCGGATGAAGGAATCTCTGCGCAGAACCTGGATTCGACGTCCGGATTTACTCGATAGTTATGAACTATCGGAAGTTGAAAAAAAATTATTGTCCGAGATTAAAAAAGAAGACTGATGTCTATTGCATCGACGTTTAGAGTATGATAGGATATACCTTGTGACTTGGGCAAAATGCTCAGTCTTATAACGATGTTCCGCTGCAAACAATAAGTATTTGCAAGAGCGTCCAGGAGGAGTTGAAATCGATGCAAAATCTTATTAACGAAATCACAAAAGAACAACTTCGCTCAGATCTTCCATCATTCAGACCTGGTGACACAGTACGTGTACACGTAAAGGTTATTGAAGGAACTCGCGAACGTATCCAGTTGTTTGAAGGCGTTGTAATCAAACGTCGTGGCGGCGGAGTTAGTGAAACTTTCACAGTACGTAAGATCTCTTACGGCGTTGGAGTTGAACGTGCTTTCCCTGTTCACACACCAAAAATTGCGAAACTAGAAGTTATCCGTCACGGTAAAGTACGTCGTGCGAAACTTTATTACCTACGCGAACTTCGTGGTAAAAAAGCACGTATTAAAGAAATTCGTCGTTAATTCTTCGAATATCTTCATGCGGGTTTACCATGATCCACATAAGGTGAATAACCAAACAGTATCATGCAAAAAAAGGGAGCTTGTTTATCAGGCTCCCTTTTTGCACTTTAAGAAACGATGAATGCACATAGGGTGAAAGCTATATAGAATCCTGCTCGCTATAGCGTCTGCAACATGTTAAAATAATTGTTGATATGCTTCAAAAAGGGTGGATAAGGATGGCGAAAAAGAAAAATGAATTGTGGGAATGGACAAAGGCGGTCATAATCGCGGTTATAGCGGCGACGCTGATTCGTTATTTCCTCCTGGCTCCTATTGTTGTGGACGGCAATTCCATGATGCCGACATTAAAGGATACGGACCGCATGATCGTTAATAAAATCTCCTATTCGATTGGCGAACCCAAAAGATTCGACATTATCGTTTTCGAAGCTCCAGAAGGCAAAGATTACATAAAGCGGGTCATCGGATTGCCAGGGGAAAAAGTTGAATATAGAAATGATACTCTTTACGTGAATGGAAAAGCTTATGATGAGCCATACTTGGATGAATATAAAGAACAATTGATTGATGGCGGGGCTTTGACGGAACCTTTTACATTAAGTGATGTCATAGAACAAGGAAAGGTGCCTGAAGATCACCTATTTGTCCTGGGGGATAATCGCCGTTTCAGCAAGGATAGCCGCCATATTGGTGTAGGTGTCGTTCCTTACGATAAAGTGTTAGGAAAAACTAAATTAGTTTATTGGCCGATCGAGGACTTTCGATTGGCGGAATAGTAGGAAGGTGGATTCCATTGACAATACAGTGGTTCCCTGGCCATATGGCCAAAGCAAGACGGGAAGTAACAGAGAAATTAAAACTGATCGACATTATCTTTGAACTTGTGGATGCCCGGATTCCGGCATCTTCACGAAATCCGATGATCGACGAAATCATTCAGCATAAACCGAGGGTCATCCTTTTGAATAAAGCTGATATGGCCGATCCGGCAAAAACGAATATGTGGCTGGAACATTATAAATCGCAGGGGAAAACGGCGATTGCCATTAACTCACAGGCAGGAAACGGTTTAAACCAGATTACAGCTGCATCCAAAAATCTTTTAAAAGAAAAGTATGAGCGGATGGAATCAAGAGGAATAAAGCCGAGAGCGATCCGTGCCATGATAGTCGGCATTCCGAACGTGGGGAAATCGACTTTAATCAATCGACTTGCCAAAAAGAACATTGCCAAAACAGGAAATACACCTGGAGTCACTAAAGCGCAGCAATGGATAAAAGTGGGTAAGGAATTGGAATTGCTCGACACGCCGGGGATTCTCTGGCCGAAATTCGAGGATCAAGAAGTAGGTTTGAAGCTTGCGTTGACAGGTGCGATCAAGGATACGATTTTAAACTTGCACGAAGTCTCATTATACGGCCTTCGCTTTTTGGAAAAAGAATACCCGGAAAGACTGAAATCCCGTTATAACCTGGATGTAATTCCACAGGAAACGCTCGAATTGTTTGATGCTGTCGGAAAGTTCAGGGGCTGTTTAGCATCTGGGGGCTTCATCGATTATGACAAAACCGCAGAGTTGGTCGTACGTGAAATCCGTTCAGAAAAGATGGGCCCGCTTACGTTCGAGGTTCCTTCGGATTATGAAAAGGATGATATCCCCGAATAAGATTAACATTGACTTGAGTGTTGTAATACGGAGCTGGAGTTGGATGTCGAAAAGATTTTTTCTTTTTGATGTCTCTTTTCCGCTCCGTATTTTTGTTTGAACTGTAGAAAGGAAGCAAGACTGCCGATAATTAAAATGATGGGTGATAAAAGATGATAACTGCAATGAGCATAAAGGAAATCTCCATAAAGTTAAAGACGATAAGAGAGCCTGAAGATTTATTTTTACAGAAATGCCGGGAGGACGGTCGGAAGGGAGTAACCGACTTAGTAAACAAATGGCAAAGAACTTATGAAAAAGAACAACAGGTAAGGGATGCTTTCACGGAAATGACTAAGTTTGAAAGGCAATTAAGGAAACAGGGTTTTTCCATTCTCGCTGGCATCGATGAAGTGGGAAGGGGACCTCTGGCAGGACCGGTTGTGACAAGTGCAGTCATCTTGCCTGATTCTTTTTATTTGCCAGGGCTTAATGATTCTAAAAAGATTCCGGAGTCAAAAAGGGAACAGTTTTATGAGATGATTTTTAAGGAAGCGATATCCGTAGGTGTAGGTGTTGTACATAGCGAAGTAATTGATGAAATCAATATATATCAAGCTACGAAAAAGGCAATGGTGGCTGCAGTGAACGATCTGTCAGAACTTCCGGATCATTTGTTGATCGATGCGATGGAACTGGATGTGCCGATTCCCCAGCTTTCGCTCATAAAGGGTGACGCAAGAAGCATTAGCATCTCTGCGGCATCCATAATAGCCAAGGTGACTCGTGATAGGATGATGAAGGAATATGGTGAAAAATATCCGGAATATGGTTTTGAAAAGCACATGGGTTACGGGACAAGCCAACATTTAGAAGCGCTCGACATACACGGGCTTACACCTTGGCATAGAAGAAGTTTTGCGCCAGTTAAGGAAATCGCTGCACGAACGAAGGAATAAGGGGGGGATGAGTGGTGCAATCCATAGCAAGCAGTCAACCCGTAGCTTCACCCCTTGAAATAAAAGGAACTGCGAGTTTTAAAAACGGGCAAATCCTTTTAGGGAAAGTAAATAAGGTTTTTCTTAACCAAACGGCCGAGGTACAGTTTGGCCATCAAAAAATGGTTGCCACTCTTGATATCCCGCTTCGTACAGGAGTGAAGTATTGGATTCAAGTGCAGCAACCAATTGAGGGGTCTGTCGTGTTAAAAGCTTTAGATTCCCCCAATTTGAACGTTTCTGGCTTAAAGAGAACAGTTGCACAATTGATCGCTCACCTCGGCATAAAACCTGAACCGTCCGCAACCAAGCTTGCCGAATACCTGCTGACAAACCGCCTTCCGATAACCAAGGAGACCTTTCGATCCGCTTTGCAATGGTTAAAAGCTGCTGATGCTGCAGAAGTTGGTCTGCCTGTAATAAAAACAATGTTCATTCAGCAACTGCCTTTTGTAAAAGGTGTATTTGATGCATTATTTACGCAGTCCAAAAGTGAACCTTTCCACAAACTCCTCAGTGGCTTCAGGCAGCAGCTGCAGGATGGTGGGGCAGTAACGGGGACTGCCTCCAAACTAAAGGAGGTATTGGACTCATTACATGTTGCCAAACAGAACCAGCTTCAACAAATCGGCTTGCAAAAACTTGTGACCACTTGGCTGAATTCCGATTCAACGCCAGAAATGAAATCCGGGGCATTTTCCCTGCTTCAAAAAACGGGTTTCGTTCCAAAGGGAATGACGGAATCCGTCTTTCTGGAAAGTTTAGTGGATGGAGCTGAGGTTAGGTCCGGTATTCCTAAAAATTCAGCGATTGATAAATTACACCAAGGATTGCAGCTGCTTTCCGAGGCTAAAGGCGGAGCATTTGCACATGTTGAAGAAATCGAAATGGCTATTAACCGCATATTGAATAGTCATGATCACGAGAAGGCAAAACTGCCGATTGATATCCACTCGATGCAGAGAAAAAACATTTCTGCAGAAAAACTTACCCCTCTTGCCTTTCATTTACTCCAGAATGCTTTTGCCGAAGCGATAGCTACAAAGGCGGTAGGCGGAAAAATAGAAGTGAATGACCTTATAGGCTACTTGAATATGGACACAGAGCAAGTAGCTGAGTCGAAGGGTAAAGCGGCTGAGTTACTGTTTAAGTCGCTTAATGAGCCTCCTGAGGCCCAATATGCTAGGATTAATGAGAAGTTGGTCCTTTCACATGTATTGGCAGCTGATTTTCAATCAATCGATTTTACCAATGGACCTTCTGTCGCACACCGACTGAAAGAAATGACCAAGATCCTTGGACTCCAGCTGGAACATGCACTCATTAATCTTCCAGGAGATGATAGGGCGGATTACCCCAATGATTTAGAGACACTTAAACCGCTGCTGCTTAAATTGCTGAATGAGCAAATTTCGGCAGCTATCAAGGAGATGGCAGAACAAATCCTGAATCGGATTACAGCGCAACAGATCCTTTCACAGGAAAACGGGCCGATTCAGAATTTACTCCTTACACCTCCACTCAATCTTGGGTTTGTTCAAACAGATCTGACGTTACAATGGAGCGGAAGGAAGACAAAAGAAGGCAAAATAGACCCGGATTACTGCCGAGTCCTATTTTATTTAGAATTGGGGCGCCTTGAAGAGACGGTCATCGACATGCAGGTTCAAAACCGAATCATAAAGGTGACGGTCATCAATGGACATGGTGCACCCTTGAAGAGGCGGCCGGTCAATATCTTGGCATCCTGAGAGAGAATCTTGGGAAAATGGGTTACAGATTATCAGGAGTTTCGTTTGTAAATCCCGTATATGAAAAAGAGCGGGACCTTAGGGGGAAAGCGATTCCTTTTTATAGTGGAGTGGATATTCGAATATGATAAAAGATAAACGAAAAGAAGCCATTGCTTTAAAGTATGATCAAAAGACATCCAAAGCGCCCGTCATATTGGCCAAGGGGAAAGGGAAAACGGCTGAAACTATTATGGAAAAGGCCATGAAACACGATATACCGGTCCAAAGGGACGAATCGCTTGCTGCACTTTTAGGTCAATTGGATATAAATCAAACGATTCTGGAAGAATTGTATGGAGCTGTTGCAGAGGTATTTGCATTCATTTATAAAGTTGACAAGGGCATGAATCGGTAGGAGACTAACCATTTGGTTTCACCAATGGGTTTCTGTTGGTTTATGTAGAATATTAGGGAAATCACTGACGATTTTTCATTATATTAAAAAAATACTAAACTATTTGTTAAAGGACAAGGCCATGGCTTTGTCCTTTTGCTTTTCCTTTGAATCAAGACCAGGTTTTAACAGTAGTTTTTCATGAGGATATCTTTGGATCAAAAGATTGAAAAGGCTTTCATGGAAGTGTTTTTTGATAGAAATATGACTCTATTTGTACTAGAATTGCAGATCCGGAATAAATGGTATTAATAAGAAAAAAACACAACGGCGCAGAAGGTTTTTTCTATTTTATTAAAGGGTAAGGAAGTATATTATAATAATATTTCAAAAATTATGTGAAAGAATATTATGCACGAGGGAGAATTTTGTTGTAATATGATAGAGAAAACACGCATTAAATTTCAAAGTTGTTTTTTAGTAGATAAGGAGGATGGGAAATGAATATCCATGAGTATCAGGGGAAAGAGATATTGCGACAATACGGGGTATCCGTTCCAAATGGCCGGGTTGCCTTTACTGTTGATGAAGCAGTTGAAGCAGCGAAGGAGTTAGGTACGGAAGTTGTTGTCGTCAAAGCTCAAATTCATGCGGGCGGCCGCGGTAAAGCCGGCGGAGTCAAGGTAGCGAAGAATCTTGATGAAGCACGTACATATGCAGAAGAGATTCTTGGCAAGACATTGGTGACCCATCAAACGGGACCTGAAGGCAAGGAAGTTAAGCGTTTACTTATTGAAGAAGGCTGCGACATTACTAAAGAGTATTATATCGGGCTTGTCCTTGACCGTGCTACGGACAGTGTCGTATTGATGGCTTCTGAAGAAGGCGGTACAGAAATTGAGGAAGTGGCCGAAAAGACACCAGAGAAAATATTCAAAGAAGTAATCGATCCGGTTGTCGGCCTGACTGGTTTCCAAGCACGGAGGATTGCATTCAATATCAATATTCCGGCTCCACTTATAAATAAAGCTTCTAAACTGATGATTAACCTATATACAGCTTTCGTTGATAAGGATTGCTCAATCGCAGAAATCAACCCATTAGTGGTAACGGGCGACGGCGATGTAATGGCGCTTGATGCTAAATTGAATTTCGATGATAATGCAATTTACCGCCATAAGGACATCGCGGAGTACCGTGATTTGGATGAAGAGGATGCGAAAGAAATTGAAGCATCAAAACATGGCCTAAGTTACATATCGCTTGACGGAAATATCGGATGCATGGTTAATGGTGCCGGGCTTGCTATGGCGACGATGGACATCATTAAACATTATATGGGAGATCCGGCTAACTTCCTTGATGTTGGTGGCGGCGCCACTGAGGAAAAAGTAAAAGAGGCTTTCAAAATCATCCTTTCCGATCAAAATGTTAAAGGCATCTTCGTTAATATCTTCGGAGGAATCATGAAATGTGACATCATCGCTACAGGCGTCGTGGCTGCTGCCAAAGAGCTTGGACTGGATGTCCCTCTTGTTGTTCGTCTTGAAGGAACGAATGTGGACCTTGGCAAAAAGATTCTAAAAGAGTCAGGTTTAAATATTACGGCTGCTGAATCAATGGCAGATGGAGCACAAAAAATAGTATCACTTGTAGGATAATAGGCAGGGGGGAACATAATGAGCGTTTATATTAATAAAGATACGAAAGTGATCGTTCAGGGAATCACTGGTTCAACAGCATTATTTCATACAAAACAAATGTTGGAATACGGCACGAAAATCGTAGGGGGAGTCACTCCGGGTAAAGGTGGAACAGAAGTGGAAGGGGTACCTGTATACAATACAGTTTCCGAAGCTGTCACTGAAACCGGCGCGAGTGCATCTGTTATCTATGTACCGGCACCATTTGCTGCCGATGCAATTCTTGAAGCCGTAGACGCGGAACTTGATCTTGCCATTTGTATCACGGAACATATTCCTGTACTGGATATGGTCAAGGTGAAGCGCTACATGGAAGGCAAAAAAACTCGCTTGATCGGACCGAACTGCCCGGGTGTCATTACTCCTGAAGAGTGTAAGATTGGTATCATGCCAGGGTATATCCACAAAAAAGGCCATGTAGGCGTAGTTTCCCGTTCTGGAACTTTGACATATGAAGCTGTTCACCAATTATCGCAAGCAGGCATCGGGCAATCTTCGGCTGTCGGTATCGGTGGAGATCCCGTTAACGGAACGGATTTCATTGATGTTTTAAAAGCGTTCAATGAAGATCCGGAAACACATGCGGTGATCATGATCGGGGAAATCGGCGGAACGGCAGAAGAAGAAGCGGCAATCTGGGTGAAGGAAAATATGACTAAGCCAGTTGTTGGTTTCATTGGTGGCCGTACGGCTCCTGCCGGTAAACGCATGGGACATGCTGGTGCCATTATCTCAGGAGGAAAAGGGACGGCTGACGAGAAAATCCGCGTCATGAACGAATGTGGAATTAAAGTTGCCGAAACTCCATCCGTAATGGGAGAAACATTGATTTCCGTTTTAAAAGAAAAAGATATTTACGAACCTTGTAAAACACATTGATTTAAGCTGGGCCGACCTTTTTTTGGGTCGGTCTTTATTTCCTCGAATTTCCTCGGGAGAGACCAAGTACATCACTATCAACCTACCTTTAAAAATATCCGATTAGGGGCGTTTCCGATTGAATAAAAAAGAAAAGTTAATCCATCTCCATCATTGCCGCGGAGCAGGATGGAAAACAATCCAAGCAATCATGTCCAAAGACCCATCATTATCTTCCCTGTTCACGACGAATTACGTTGAATGGGCAAAAATGCTCCCTATCCCTTCAAATAAGCTTAACCTCTTTCTCAAAGATTTACATTCACTCCATTCCATCGAAAAACTTAAAAAATACGAAGATAGCCAAATCCATTGTTTGACGATCTTCGATGATGAATATCCTTTTTTGCTAAAGCAAATATTCGATCCTCCGTGGGTTCTTTATTTTAAAGGTGATAAGAAGCTTTTAACAAGGAAGAATACCCTAGGTGTTGTTGGAACACGCAAGCCAACCTCGTATGGGCTGGAGGCCTTAAAAACGATTCTATTACCGCTTGTAAAGAAAAAGTTCGTGATCATAAGCGGAATGGCGGCTGGAATCGATGCAGAGTCACATAAGATCACATTAAGGGAAGGCGGAGATACGATCGGGGTTTTAGGCGGAGGGCTTAAGCAAATATATCCGAAATCCAATTTTACCCTTGCTGAAGAAATCATGAATAAAGGCCTGCTTATATCTGAGACTCCGCCGGAAGTGAAGGCGGAACCATGGATGTTTCCACTTAGGAATCGAATCATCAGCGGATTATCACAGGGCGTATTCGTGGTGGAAGCAAAAGAAAGAAGCGGTTCACTTATTACGGCACAAGCAGCTTTGGAACACGGCAGGGAAGTATTTGCGCTTCCTGGTAATGTTACGAGCCCTGAATCACTGGGTACCAATCAATTAATTTATGATGGTGCCAAACTTGTTTTTAGCTCCAGGCAGATCGAGGAAGAGTTTTGAACAATATAATATAGAAGATAGACGGAGAATCAAACGGGAAAATTGAAAAAATAGGTGCTTTTTTTGAAGGGTGGGTTGAATTATTAGACAAAAAGGTTGAAAATATTGTAAAACTGTTATAAGTTTTGCAAATGGCACCTCTTGTCAAAAAACTAGAAATAAATGAATCAGCATGCTTTGAAAAATAAAGAGGTGTTGACAAATGATTTTTGAATGATTAATAATAGTGAAGATTTATATTACCTCTTTGAGGAGGATTTATTGGATGTCAGAATACTTAGTGATTGTGGAATCGCCCGCAAAGGCGAAAACAATAGAACGTTACTTGGGAAAAAAATATAAAGTAAAGGCTTCCATGGGGCATGTACGCGATTTGCCTAAAAGTCAAATGGGTGTCGATGTTGAACATGAATATGAACCTAAATATATAACTATCCGCGGCAAAGGCCCGGTTTTAAAAGAATTGAAAACCGCTGCAAAAAAAGCGAAAAAAATCTATCTCGCGGCTGACCCCGACAGGGAAGGGGAAGCGATTGCCTGGCATTTGGCTCACAGTCTTGATGTTGACGTTAACTCGGATTGCCGCGTGGTATTCAACGAGATCACGAAAGAGGCTATCAAGGAATCATTTAAATCGCCTAGGCCAATAAATATGAAATTGGTTGATGCTCAGCAGGCAAGAAGGGTCTTGGACCGTTTGGTCGGATACAATATAAGCCCGTTATTGTGGAAAAAGGTGAAAAAAGGCTTAAGCGCGGGACGGGTCCAATCGGTTGCTGTACGGATGATCATTGACCGGGAGAAGGAGATCAAAGATTTTATTCCGGAAGAGTATTGGACAATCAAGGCTGATTTTGTAAAAGGGAAAGAACAGTTTGAAGGTTCTTTCTTCAGCCTTGGCGGCGAGAAGAAGGAATTAAATACCGAAGAGGACGTCAAAAAAGTGCTCGCTTCTTTAAATGGCGGCGAATTTACGATAGGAGCCGTGGCTAAAAAGGAAAGAAGGCGCAATCCAGCAGCACCTTTTACAACTTCTTCCCTGCAACAGGAAGCGGCACGTAAATTGAATTTCCGTGCGAAGAAAACCATGATGCTTGCTCAGCAGCTTTATGAAGGAATCGAGCTTGGCAAGGAAGGTACAGTCGGGTTAATCACTTATATGAGAACCGATTCGACCCGTATTTCAGATAGTGCCAAAGAGGAAGTCCATACGTTCATTCAAAATAATTATGGTAAAGAATATGTTCAGGTCGAGCAGCGCAAGGAGAAAAAACAAACTAATGCCCAGGACGCGCATGAAGCGGTCAGGCCAACAAGCACATTACGTGAACCGGGTGTAGTCAAGGAGTTCTTATCCAGAGATCAATTCCGTCTTTATAAATTGATTTGGGAACGATTCGTTTCCAGTCAAATGTCTTCGGCGGTCATGGATACGATGAGCATCGACCTGCATAACGGGGATGTCATCTTCAGGGCAAATGGTTCAAAAATTAAATTTCCGGGTTTCATGAAGGTATATGTTGAAGGATCCGATGACTCGGTGGAAGAAAAGGAAAATGCACTTCCGGATGTGAAAAAAGGAGATCAATTCTTTTCAAAAGATATCGAGCCGAAGCAGCATTTTACACAGCCTCCGCCCCGATATACTGAAGCCCGTCTGGTCAAGACCCTAGAGGAACTGGGAATAGGCCGTCCTTCTACATATGCGCCTACCTTGGATACGATCCAAAAACGGGGCTACGTTACCTTGGATAATAAACGGTTCATCCCGACAGAGCTTGGTGAGATCGTTCTCGAATTGATACGCGAATTCTTCCCGGATATTCTCGATGCAGAGTTCACTGCCAAGATGGAACAGGAATTTGACAGCGTTGAGGAAGGCAATATTGAATGGATTAAGGTCATCGATGAATTTTATAAAGAATTTGCCGTTCATTTGGCCAAGGCCGAAGTCGAGATGGAGAAAATTGAAATCAAAGATGAACCTGCAGGTGAAGATTGCGTGGAGTGCGGACATGGGATGGTCTTTAAGATGGGACGTTATGGAAAGTTCATGGCATGCAGTAATTTCCCGGATTGCCGTAACACCAAACCAATCGTCAAGGAAATCGGGGTCAAATGCCCAAAATGTAAAGAAGGAAATATCATTGAAAGGAAGAGTAAAAAACGACGCATATTTTACGGGTGTGATACCTACCCTGGATGTGACTTCATATCTTGGGATAAACCGCTGCCGCGGAGTTGTCCAAAATGTGAAGGTACACTTGTTGAGAAAAAACTCAAAAAAGGAGTCCAGGTCCAGTGCATGGATTGTGATTTTAAAGAAATGCCCCAAGCATAGAAAAGGCCGTGAAATCGTTTACTTTCCTTGTGAACTATCGATAAACCCTAAATATAAATGGACTCGGCATTTGCCGGGTTTCTTTATGTTCAGGGAAGTATGATATCATGGTGATATGTGGATTTACTTTCAAGAAGAAAATGGATAACACTTGAAACTTTTTTATTTAGGCCATGTGATGTAAAATTCAGTGGACAAGTACATTCTTTTAAAGATATAATTCCTATTTGCGTCCGTTACCCTTTTAGTGAATAAGGATGGCATATCTTTAAAATAATCGTTAGCAGGAATGAGTATTTCGGGTATAAATACATAGATATCGTTAAAAATGAAACTTCTGGAAAGCAGTTTTAATGATAAATGATCCTGTCTTATCATATCTATACATGGAGGTTCGAAAAATGAAAGAAACAAAAGTAAGTGTAATCGGTGCTGGGCTTGCTGGAAGTGAAGCGGCGTGGCAGTTAGCTAAAAGAGGAATTAAAGTCGATCTATACGAAATGCGCCCTGTAAAACAAACGCCAGCCCATCATACCGATAAATTCGCTGAACTTGTTTGTTCCAATTCACTTCGGGCAAATACGTTAACAAATGCAGTTGGTGTATTAAAAGAAGAAATGCGTATACTGGATTCGGTCATCATGTCCGCAGCGGATGCTTGTGCTGTACCGGCTGGCGGTGCATTAGCTGTTGATCGTCATGAATTTGCCGGTCTTGTTACGGAAAGGGTCAAAAATCATCCAAATGTGACGGTCATTAATGAAGAAGTGACGGAAATTCCGGAAGGTCCTACCGTCATTGCAACCGGTCCGCTTACAAGTCAGTCACTATCTGATAGCTTAAAGCAAATCATGGATGAAGAATACTTGTACTTTTATGATGCTGCCGCACCAATTCTTGAAAAAGACAGCATCAATATGGATAAAGTATATTTGAAATCCCGTTATGATAAAGGGGAAGCGGCTTATTTGAACTGTCCGATGACGGAAGAAGAGTTTGACCGCTTTTATGATGCATTGATTGCTGCTGAAACAGTCCCGCTTAAAGAATTCGAAAAAGAAATCTTTTTTGAAGGCTGCATGCCGATTGAAGTGATGGCATCACGTGGGAAGAAAACGATGTTATTTGGTCCATTGAAGCCTGTTGGCCTAGAAGATCCAAAAACGGGAAAACGCCCTTTTGCTGTAGTTCAATTGCGTCAGGATGATGCGGCAGGAACACTTTACAATATTGTTGGTTTTCAGACACATTTGAAATGGGGGCCGCAAAAAGAAGTATTGCAGCTCATACCTGGATTGGAAAATGCGGAAATTGTACGTTATGGGGTCATGCATAGAAACACTTTCATAAACTCACCTAATGTTTTGAAGCCAACGTACCAATTCAAGAATCGCGATGATTTATTCTTTGCCGGTCAGATGACTGGAGTTGAAGGGTATGTTGAATCGGCTGCGTCGGGACTTGTAGCGGGTATCAATGCTGCAAGGATCGTCGAAGGTTTGGAGCCTATCATTTTCCCTGCGGAGACGACGATGGGCAGCATGGCAAGGTACATAACGTCGACTAATGGTAAGAGCTTCCAGCCGATGAATGCCAACTTTGGATTGCTTCCAGACCTTGAAGTGAGAATCAAATCCAAAAAAGAGCGGAACGAAACACATGCTAAACGCGCTTTGGACACAATTCAGAACTTTGTGAAAAATTTGTAAAATATTTGCCTGCTGTTTTAAAGTATGATACTATTTATTAGCCTTTGCGAGGTGTTTCCATGATTAATCAAAAAAAGGCATTATCATCCTTCATCGAATATTTACAAATTGAAAAGAACAGTTCACATTACACCATTGAAAATTACAAACGTGATATTCAGGAATTTTTTCTGTTCCTTAATGAACAGGGGATTGAGGACATCACGTCCGTTGAATATCTTGATGTCCGGTTATATTTAACGAATTTATATGAGAAAAAACTTTCTAAGCGCACTGTTGCAAGAAAAACTTCTTGCTTGCGGAGCCTTTATAAATTTTTACTGCGTGAAGGTGATGTGAAAGATAACCCTTTTTCCCTCGCTTCTTTACCTAAAAAGGATCAAAGACTGCCACGGTTTCTTTATGAGAAGGAAATGGATCAGTTGTTTTCCTCTTTAAAGAAAGATTCACCGATAGGAATAAGGAACAATGCCTTACTGGAATTATTGTATGCTACAGGCATTCGCGTAAGTGAATGTTGTGATATTAAACTGCAGGATATCGATCTTTCCTTAGGGACGGTACTGATCCATGGAAAAGGAAAAAAGGATCGCTACGTTCCGGTTGGTAGATATGCACAGGAAGCGATAGATTTATACATACGTACAGCCAGGATGGAATTGACTTCGTCTGACGCCAAGGCGCATGTTTATTTATTTGTTAATTTTCGTGGAGACCCTCTGACACCTAGGGGAGTTCGCTATATATTGAATGAATTGATTAAAAAGTCAGCCGCAGATGGAAGTCTTCATCCCCACATGCTAAGGCATTCGTTTGCTACACACCTATTGAATAATGGGGCGGACATTCGCACGGTTCAGGAATTGCTTGGTCATTCTAAAATTTCATCAACGCAAGTGTATACGCATGTTACAAAAGACCAATTGAAAAAAGTCTATAATGCATCACATCCGCGGCCTTAAATGTTGAAAGGGGACACTTTATGACAACGATATTTGCAGTGCATCATAAAGGTGAATGTGCCATGTCCGGTGATGGGCAGGTTACTTTAGGAAATTCAGTAGTGATGAAGCATACAGCGAGGAAAGTAAGAAAAATCTTTAATGGTAATGTCCTTGCAGGTTTTGCAGGTTCCGTTGCAGATGCTTTCACTTTATTTGAGATGTTCGAAGCCAAACTTGAAGAGTATAATGGCAATCTTCAGCGCGCTGCCGTTGAAATGGCAAAGCAATGGAGAAGTGACAATGTATTGAGGAAGCTTGAAGCCATGCTAGTCGTGATGGATAAGAACCATTTACTGCTCGTTTCTGGCACCGGGGAAGTAATTGAACCGGATGACGGGATTCTCGCTATAGGATCGGGAGGGAATTATGCATTGGCTGCCGGCAGGGCATTGATGCGGTTTTCCAGCGACCACTTATCGGCAAAGGAAATCGCTCAATCATCTTTACAAATTGCAGCGGAAATTTGTGTATTTACGAATACGAATATAATCGTGGAAGAGTTGTAAGGAGGAGCGCAAATGTCAAAAAAAGCTAATTTAACACCGAGGCAAATCGTTGAAAAACTGGATCAGTATATCGTTGGGCAGCGTGAGGCAAAACGGGCAGTGGCAGTGGCTCTTCGGAATCGCTACCGACGTTCCCTTCTCTCGGATCAACTTCGTGATGAAGTCGTTCCGAAGAATATATTAATGATTGGACCGACAGGTGTTGGGAAAACAGAAATAGCTCGGAGAATGGCTAAATTGGTAGGTGCTCCTTTTGTAAAAGTTGAAGCAACAAAATTTACGGAAGTCGGGTATGTCGGCCGTGATGTAGAGTCCATGGTTCGTGATTTGGTTGAGACTTCCGTCCGCCTCGTGAAGGAAGAAAAGATGGCCAGCGTAAAAGAACGGGCAGAAGAAAATGCAAATCGCCGCCTAATAGAGTTATTAGTGCCATCAACAAAAAAACAGAGTAATTTCAAGAATCCTCTTGAAGTCTTTTTTGGAGGCAATAACAATCAAGACGAACAGGACCCGGAAGAAAATTCCGAAGATTTAAGTTTGCAGGAAAAAAGAAAAATCGTCGCTGAAAAGCTGGCTAATGGTGAGCTGGAAAGTGAAATGATAACGGTCGAAGTGGAAGAACAGGCTGCTTCGATGTTTGATATGCTCCAAGGTTCGGGAATGGAACAAATGGGGATGAACATGCAGGACGCTTTAGGAAGCTTGATGCCGAAAAAAAGTAAGAAGCGCAAATTGAAAGTAAGTGAAGCGAGAACCGTATTAACAAATGAAGAAGCGGCAAAATTGATTGATATGGATGAAGTCACTTCAGATGCAGTATACGGGGCTGAGCAAAATGGGATCATCTTCATAGATGAAATAGACAAAATTGCGAGTAAGCAATCTGGAAGTTCATCAGCGGATGTATCAAGAGAGGGTGTCCAAAGGGATATCCTGCCAATAGTTGAAGGTTCAACAGTAGTGACTAAATATGGTTCCGTTAAAACGGATCATGTCCTATTCATTGCTGCAGGGGCCTTTCATATGGCTAAGCCATCCGACCTAATCCCGGAATTACAAGGTAGATTCCCAATTCGTGTAGAATTGAACAAACTGACTGTAGACGACTTTGTACGGATTCTGCATGAACCGGATAATGCCTTGTTAAAACAATATGTTGCTTTATTGGAAACTGAAGGTATAGAAATTGAATTTTCTGACGATGCTGTTCGTAAGATAGCAGAAGTGGCCTTCGAAGTAAATCAAAACACAGACAATATTGGTGCAAGAAGACTTCATACCATTTTGGAACGGTTGCTTGAAGACTTATCGTTTGAAGCTCCGGAAATAACGATGGAGAAGATTACAATTACACCCCAATATGTCGAAGGTAAGCTTGGTTCTATCGCCCGGAACAAAGATTTAAGCCAGTTTATCCTTTAATTAGAAACAATTTTGGCAATGATTTGCCTACGCAATGAACATAAAATTACGGAAATACAACTTCATAGTTATTGTGAACCATGGTATTTTTAGGAGGAACAAATCAAATGAATTTATTAGCAAAAACAAGAAAAATCAATGCAATGCTCCAAAAAGCAGCAGGTAAAGCAGTTAACTTCAAGGAAATGGCTGAGAGTTTAAGTGAAGTTATCGAAGCAAATGTATTCGTCGTCAGCCGCCGCGGGAAATTACTTGGCATCGCGGTAAGTCAGCAAATTGAAAACGAACGCATGTACAAAATGTTGGAAGATAAACAATTCCCTGAAGAGTACACAAAAAACCTGTTCAATATTCCTGAAACCTCTTCGAACCTTGATATCGAAAGCGAATATACTGCTTTCCCAGTCGAAAACAAGGAACTTTTCGCAACTGGATTAACAACGATCGTACCGATTATGGGTGGTGGAGAACGTTTAGGAACATTGGTTCTTGCCCGTTTACAAGAAAAATTTCACGATGATGATTTAATTTTAGCTGAATATGGTGCGACTGTAGTCGGCATGGAAATCCTTCGTGAAAAATCAGAAGAGATAGAAGAGGAAGCTCGTAGTAAAGCTGTCGTTCAAATGGCGATTTCCTCGTTATCTTACAGTGAATTGGAAGCAATAGAGCACATCTTTGAGGAACTTAAAGGTAATGAAGGTCTGCTTGTAGCATCAAAAATTGCGGACCGTGTCGGCATCACCCGTTCCGTTATCGTAAATGCCCTAAGGAAACTGGAAAGTGCAGGGGTCATTGAATCACGCTCTCTTGGAATGAAAGGTACTTATATCAAGGTATTGAACGATAAATTCCTTCTTGAATTAGAGAAGCTTAAAAATAATTAACATATAGAAAGGCAGTCCTTGAAAAAGGGCTGCCTTTTTTTTGATATTTGGATGTGTTACTTGTCCCGGACAAGCAGGCAAATGCGGTGAAGGGCAGGGGGAGAAAGGGAAAAGAGGTAATTCAGGTAAAATGGAAATGTGAATATGGGCATGTTTTCTATTAGAAGCAAAATATAGTTAAGTATTTCTTATAAAGGGTAATTATATTATTATAACTGTCGAAATGGTGTAAATGAACGATAGGACAACTTTTTGATTCTTAAAAGACTATCGATAACGGTTTTCAGTCATTAGGGAAATTTGTCGAATGGTTCAACACTTTGATAAAAAGATTTTTTTCAAAAAAGAAAAAATGCTGTAATCTGTTTCTTTCTTATAAATCCTTTATTTAAAAGGGTGAAATCAACTAAATTAAAATAATTATTTGAAATTAAATGTGAAAATTAGTTCTAAAGTATCAGGTATATAGGATGGTTTTCCGGTATGATATAAAAGATAATAGAAATAAAATTTGGTTAATTTGTATAATATCATATTAAAATGTAAGATTACGTAATATTAATCCTATAATTATACTAAGAAAAACGACAAAATTATTCAATTTGTGACAATTTTCGATGATGATAGGTCTAAAGTCTATGTATAGTTTATGAACTTAGTTATAATGTTTCTTTAAAATTAAAACGAAAATGAGTTGGGTTAATTTGTCGATAAAGTAATTATCTGTTAATTATAGAAAGAGGTGATCGATGTGGAATTATTTTTGAATACTTTTCAATCACTAGAAAATGCCCTTGATAATTCTAATGCCTAAACAAAAAGTCATTTCACAGAACATAGCCAATTCGGATACGCCTAATTATAAAGCTAAAGAGGTCGACAAAACACAGTACTTTAAGGCGGAGCGGGAATCTTCCATCGAGTCATATCGTACCGATGAAAGACACTTTACCTTCAAACCGGAAAAACGAGCGAAGTAGGGAATGGAGTGAAGGTGACTGGAATAGTAGAGGATAAAACACCTTTTGAACTGGATTACAATCCCGACCATCCTGATGCCAATGAAGATGGTTATGTTGAAATGCCAAATGTCGACCCGCTAAGGGAAATGGTTGATTTAATGAGTGTCACACGTTCATACAAAGCGAATGTGACAGTTCTAAATGCATCAAAGGGAATGATGATGAAAGCTTTGGAAATCGGAAAATAAAATTTTGAAAGGAGAAGTTGTCATGGAGAGGATTTCTCTTTCGGCAGTGAACCATGCAAATCATGTACTGAAAAAAGAGCAAAACAATACTAATACACCATACGAAGCACAGAGGGATTTTGCGTCGGTATTAAAAGAATCAATGAATAAAGTCAACGAAACACAAGTGACATCTGATGACCTTACAACCACATTGGTTAATGGAGAGGATGTTGAGCTTCATTCGGTGATGATAGCTTCACAAAAAGCAAGTGTTACCATGCAGGCTACATTAGAGGTTCGGAATAAGGTTGTGGAAGCCTACCAGGAAATGATGAGAATGAGTATATAGCATTCATTTTTTAACCTCATAATATAGAGAAAAATGACCAGGGGGAAAAGAAATCCCCCAATCATAAATTCATAGACTGACCGGGGGATTTAAATGAATGAAGTACTAGTGAACTTTAAAAATAAAATAACTGCTTACTGAACAAGCCGCAGTAAAAAACAAAAATTCATGATGATTGGTTCAGGCGGCATTAATTATCATCATCATTACGGCAGTTTCAATACTAACCACGCGTACGACGCTGGGCCCTTATAACCTAACTTAACTCCTTTGGAAACGGGGAGAATTAAAGAAAATTTAGACAGTCAAGGGATTATGAATGAAGTTTCTGAAAATGAAACGACCATAAAAGTTCCTGAAGAAAAACTGGATTCACTAAAAGTGGAACTGGCAGCTGAAGGAATTCCGGAATCAGGCAGTATCGACTATTCCTTTTTTAGTCAAAGTGCCGGTATCAGAATGACTGAAAATGAATTCAATGTCATTAAATTGGACTCGATGCAAACGGAATTGGCCAATTTAATTAAAAAGATTGATGGAGTGGAAGATGCAAGTGTTATGATCACTCTTCCTGGTGAAGGAGTTTTTGTCAGTGATTCAGCTGGGGAAGCTTCAGCATCCATTATATTGAATACGAAACCCGGTTATAAATTTGAAGAAGGTCAAATCAATTCCCTTTATCATCTTGTCTCAAAAAGTGGTCCGAATCTCCCTACAGATAATATCATCATTATGAACCAAGAGTTTGAGTACTTCGATCTTGAAAATCAAAATTCTTCTTTTGCGTCCGCATTTGCTACCCAAAACGAAATAAAAAAGAAAAAAGAACGCGATATTCAAAGACAGGGACAAAATATGCTTGGAACGATAATGGGAAGAGACAAAGTCGTTGTTTCAGTCACGACAGACCTTGATTTCACTCAAGAGAATCGGGAAGAGAATTTAGTTGAACCGGTCGATGAAGAAAATATGGCAGGGATTGAGATTTCTGCACAAAGAATCAATGAATCGTATAGTAGGGACGCAGCAGGTGCAGGAGGCGTTCCGCAAAGTGAGGATTCCTCAGATTCATTGGGGACCCAATACGCTGAAGGCACAAACGGTTCCGGTGATTATGAAAAAGTGGATGAAACGATAAATGGTGAAGTGAACCGAATCAAGAAAGAAATAGTCGAAAGCCCATATAAAGTTAAAGATTTAGGTATTCAAGTCATGGTCGAACTGCTTTCAGCTGACGATCCGAATTCTTTATCTCAACAGAGTGTGGATGATAATACGCACGACAATCGAGAAAAAAGCTGAAGGGGAAGAACTGACGAACGAGGAGCTTAATAATAAAATTGCGATTTCCGTTCAGCCCTTTAACGGAAAAATGAAATTGCAAAAAGATGAAACGGAGCATTCGTTACCAATATGGGCATACATCGTCGGCGGAGTGCTAATATTTGCCATTATCATTCTATTAATCTTATTCCTCCGGTCCCGAAAACTAGCTGAATTGGAAGAGGAGTACGTGGTTGAAGAGGAAGAGGTCGTATTCAAAGTTCCGGATTTGAACAAAGAGAAGGAAACGGAAACATCCTTAAAAAGAAAACAATTGGAGAAACTTGCAAAAGAAAAGCCGGATGAATTTGCAAAATTATTAAGAAGCTGGATAGCGGAAGACTAGGAGGCTTGGAAAGTGACAGAAAGAAAAAAAAGGCCGGATTGACTGGCAAACAGAAAGCTGCCATCCTCCTTATTTCCTTAGGCCCGGATGTTTCTGCATCCGTATATAAGCATCTTACTGAAGAGGAAATTGAGAGATAGACCCTTGAAATCTCTGGAGTGAGGAAAGTGGACTCCCATGATAAAGAAGAAATCCTGGATGAATTCCATAATATTGCTTTGGCACAGGATTACATCTCGCAGGGAGGGATAGGATATGCGAAGCAGGTACTGGAAAAGGCATTAGGCACTGATCAGGCAACCGCCATCATTAACCGTTTAACATCATTCATACAGGTTCGTCCTTTCGACTTTGTTGGAAATGGCTGGCGGGGCCGATCACGTCGTGGCCAGCGTTTTTCTTAGAATAGAAGGTGATGCTTCAGGGAGTATGTTTTTTATCCTTTCACTTCCTGTAGCCCAATACTTGATTCGTAGGATGACTGGTGATGAAACCTTTTTGATGGAATCCGCACCCTATACTGAACTGGAACTCTCTTGCCTTCAGGAATTAGGGAATATTTTATCGGGATCCTATCTCTCTTCCCTTTCTGATTTTACCCGATTGAATATCTATCCATCCGTTCCATCCTTGAGCATCGATATGGTAGGGGCAACGATCAGTTATGGGTTATTGGAATTATCTCAAGTAAGTGACGCAGCCATCGTCATCGATACTGTACTTGAAAAGGAAAAGCTTTTTGCTGACTCGGTTAGTGGACATTTCTTTTTATTACCTGATCCCGAATTTTTTGATATCATTTTTTCCGCCTTAGGAGTTTCACCTAATGACTGAATCCGTAAAGGTCCAGGTTGTTAAGGCTGGAATAGCGGATATGAATATAATAAAACCTCCATATACGATTCGTACTTTAGGTTTGGGATCGTGTGTCGGTGTTGTGATTTATGATGAAAAAAAAGAAATCGCAGGTTTGGCCCATATTATGCTTCCAGACTCTTCACTCGCAAAATCGGGACAGATCAATGTTGCCAAATTTGCAGATACGGCGATAAAGGAATTAGTGCAGGTATTAGTCAAAGAAGGCGCAAGAATGCCATACCTCAAAGCGAAGCTGGCTGGAGGAGCACAAATGTTTCAATTTGCCTCCGGAGGGGATTTAATGAGAATCGGACCCCGGAATGTGGAAGCTGTCCGGAAAGAGTTATCTGACCTGCGGATTAGAATCGTTGCCGAAGATGTTGGCGGGAATAGCGGAAGAACGATTGAATTCAATTTAAATGATTGTCTGCTAAATATACGGACCGTTACAAAAGGGACTAAAAACATATAGGATCGGATTTGGCTTGAAAAGCCAAAAATATGACAGGTACATTTGCAACCGAATCATTATTGCATGTATGGCTTTAAGGGCCGTATTGATCACAAATCGTATAACAATGTTAGGAGGATGTCCAATGTCTCATCTGACCATCGAAGAAGAGCAGTTATGTTGGAAAAATTGGGTGGATTGCAGAGATCCGCTAGCCGGGGACATTTTGGTAAAGAAATACGTACCTCTCGTATCGTACCATGTTCAACGTATTTCAGTAAGTCTTCCTAAAAATGTGAGCCGGGATGATATAAGGAGTTTAGGGATGATGGGGTTATTCGATGCCCTGGAACGTTTTGATACGAAGCGTGACCTCAAGTTTGACACATATGCATCATTTAGAATTCGTGGTGCCATTTTAGATGGATTAAGAAAAGAGGATTGGCTTCCACGGAGTGCAAGAGATAAAGCCAAGAAAATTGAATCTGCAATAGAGAAGCTGGAGCAGCAATACATGAGGAACCTTTCGCCAACTGAGATTGCCGCTGAATTGAATATTCCGGAAGATGAAGTATATGCTGCATTAAATGAGAATTTCTTTGCCAATATACTATCGATGGATGAAAATCCCCAAGAGGACGATAAAGAAAGCGCGAATTTTCATATTAAAGATGAAAAGGCGGATTTACCTGAGGAACATGTGTTAAGGGACGAACTGTATGAGGAATTAGCCAAAGTCATTGAAACCCTAAATGAAAAAGAACAGTTGGTTTTACAGCTTTTTTATAAAGAAGAACTGACGTTAACCGAAATCGGACAAGTGATGGGCCTATCTACGTCACGGATATCCCAAATTCACTCGAAAGCGATTTATAAATTAAGAAACACGATGCAAGATCAAAAGATTTAATGAAGATACTTCCATTGAAAAGGGCTATGGAGTCTGGAAGGCATTAGGGATTCCTATTGAACGAAGAAAGACCTGTGAATCAACTTGATAGAATTTTTGCGGATACCTGCATCAATAAATGATTCGAAATCACAGAATGTTCGAACTGTACTTTGTCAAGAAGAGAATAGGGAAAGTACTCAAGAAAAAACAACAGTGAAAAAAGATCCCCATCCGTTTAAAGGTAACAGGATTGACTATTCCGGTTAATTAGGAGGCAGCATGTCAGCATTTTTTATATTTCTGTTGTTTGTATTGAACATATTCACCATTTTTGCCATCATCGTTTTATATCTTCGTCAAAATCGTTTAAGCATGTTGGAAAAAGACCAAAAGGCCGTCATTGGAGAAATGGAACAACTTTTGTCTGGTTATTTAATGGAGATGAAAGAGGATAACGAGACACTGGTAAAGGCAATCAACAATTCGGTGGCAATGAATCCTGAGCATGGACAAAAAGGACAAGAACATAGTTCAATCAAAGAAACAAAGAAAGAAAAACAAGAACAAGAACAAAACATTCTGCTAGAGTATAAAGCGGGAAGTCGTGCCGCCGCTAAAAAGCAGGCAATTAACGCTTATAAAATAATGCCTGAAGAAAATGAGGCCAATGCTTTACCCGTAAAAGTCGAGGACAAATTGGAACTTGCATCGGCTGCCACTTCCCCTCAAAATCAAGGGAAGCCGGCTGCCAAGGAATTTTCGGACATGCTGCAGGCTTCGTTAAATGAACGTTCATTAAATGAAAAAGTGGATATGTTAGCGGATCAAGGACATTCAATAGAGGAAATCGCCAAAAAGTTAGGTTGCGGTCGAACGGAGATAGAGCTATTACTAAAGTTTCGCATGAATAGATAAACTTATCTCTTGATTGTGAAGAGTCATTATGATATATTATGAAATGGTGTTAATACACACGCCCCGTGATTCTTGCAGATGGTGCTGTTACGACAGTTTCTGTATGAAAATGATCGGTGCGGAGGAAAAACAAAACCATTTAGGAGGAACTAAAATGTCAGTCATTTCTATGAAACAATTGCTTGAAGCTGGTGTGCATTTCGGACACCAAACACGTCGCTGGAACCCAAAAATGAAGAAATATATCTTCACTGAGCGTAACGGCATCTACATCATCGACCTTCAAAAAACAGTTAAAAAGGTTGAAGAAGCTTATAACTTCGTGAAGGAACTAGCTGCTAACGGCGGTACTGTTCTATTCGTCGGAACTAAAAAACAAGCTCAAGAATCTGTTAAAGAAGAAGCTATCCGTTCTGGTATGTACTATGTAAACCAACGTTGGTTAGGCGGAACTTTAACAAACTTTGAAACAATCCAAAAACGTATCGCTCGTCTTAAAGATATCGAAAAAATGGAAGAAAACGGAACTTTCGAAGTCCTTCCTAAAAAAGAAGTTATCCAACTTAAAAAAGAATGGGATCGCTTAGAGAAATTCTTAGGCGGTATTAAAGATATGAAGACTCTTCCAGATGCGATCTTCGTTATCGACCCACGCAAAGAGCGTATTGCTGTTGCGGAAGCACACAAATTACACATTCCACTTGTTGGTATCGTTGATACAAACTGTGATCCGGATGAAATCGATGTAGTTATTCCTGCGAATGACGATGCAATCCGTGCTGTTAAATTATTAACAGGTAAAATGGCAGATGCTATCTTAGAAGCTAAACAAGGCGAAGAAACAGCAACTGAAACAACAACTGCTTAATAAGTAAAAAAGGTTGCTTATTCAGTAAGAAAAAAGGTGATAAGAGGATAATGCCTTTTATCCCTTTTTTTTGCACTAAATAAACATACATAAAATCACTGTACGGAATGTCTTTTTTTAAAGGTATGGGAGATTTTTAAGGGATGAAAATCATCAGCTGGTTTAGTTCCGTCATATTGACTGAAAAAGTGGATGTTTTTCGGAAATATTGTCAAAGCTCCTTATTTTCTTTGATGATAACAAGTATTTTTTGGCAATAATGGGTAAAGATTGAATAAACTGCATTTAATTTGAGGAGGATATATATTATGGCAATCACTGCACAATTAGTTAAAGAATTGCGTGAAAAAACTGGTGCCGGTATGATGGACTGTAAAAAGGCACTTGTACAAACAGAAGGCGATATGGAAAAGGCAATCGATTTCCTACGTGAAAAAGGAATTGCAAAAGCTGCTAATAAAGGCGACCGTATCGCTGCTGAAGGTTTAACTTCAATCGTTGTTGAAGGAAACCAAGCGGTTATTCTTGAAGTGAACTCTGAAACTGATTTCGTTGCTAAAAACGAAGGCTTCCAAATTCTTGTTAAGGAATTGGCTGGGTTCCTTCTTGCGAACAAACCTGAAAGCGTTGAAGCTGCTCTTGAGCAAACAATGGAAAATGGAGCAAAAGTTGCAGATCATATCAATGCTGCTGTTGCTAAAATTGGGGAAAAATTAACTCTTCGCCGTTTCCAAGTCGTTTCTAAAACAGATAACGACGCATTTGGTGCATACCTTCACATGGGCGGACGCATCAGCGTACTGTCAGTTCTTGAAGGTACAACTGACGAAGAGGCAGCTAAAAGCGTTTCAATGCATATTGCTGCAATTAACCCTAAATATATCTCTCGCGACCAAGTGGATGCTAGCGAATTAGAACGCGAACGCGAAGTTCTTACGCAGCAAGCTCTTAATGAAGGAAAACCTGAAAAAATCGTTGCGAAAATGGTTGAAGGACGTATCAATAAATTCTACGAAGAAATCTGTGTTAACGAACAAGCTTTCGTTAAGAACCCTGATCAAAAAGTGGGACAATTCGTTGAATCAAAAGGCGGAAAAATCCAATCATTCGTTCGTTATGAAGTAGGGGAAGGTCTTGAAAAACGTCAAGAAAACTTTGCTGAAGAAGTAATGAACCAAGTTAAAAAAGACTAATTGTCAGATAATTAATAATGGGGAACACTCTTGTGTTCCCTATTTTTTGAAATGTCATGATTTTTTGGCAGTATTGCAAGAAAGCATGATGAACGAATGAAAAGATTACATAGTTGGAGGTTCTCATGAGTAACGCTAAATATAAACGTGTCGTTCTAAAACTAAGTGGTGAAGCATTAGCCGGTGAAGAAGGATTTGGAATTAACCCTGCAGTAATTAAATCCATTGCTGAACAAGTCAAGGAAGTGGCTGAGCTTGATGTGGAAGTAGCTGTTGTTGTCGGTGGCGGAAACATCTGGCGCGGGAAAATAGGCAGTGAAATGGGCATGGATCGTGCTAATGCCGATTATATGGGGATGTTGGCTACAGTCATGAACTCATTGGCATTACAAGACAGCCTTGATCAGCTTGGAATTGAAACACGCGTGCAAACTTCCATTGAGATGAGACAAGTAGCAGAACCATACATTAGACGCCGTGCAATCAGGCATCTAGAGAAAAAGAGAGTGGTGATTTTTGCAGCTGGTACAGGTAATCCATACTTCTCAACGGATACCACTGCCGCCCTGCGTGCTGCAGAAATTGAAGCTGATGTCATCTTGATGGCGAAGAATAATGTGGATGGCGTATACAATGCAGATCCGGTTAAAGACAAAAATGCAGTGAAGTATGATAAACTTTCCTATCTTGATGTGATTAAAGAAGGGTTAGAAGTAATGGATTCAACTGCGTCCTCACTATGCATGGACAATGATATTCCATTGATCGTCTTCTCGATCATGGAAAAAGGCAATATTAAACGGGCCGTTTTAGGCGAAACGCTTGGAACTATTGTAAGGGGGAAATAAAAGATGCCGAAACAAGTTATTTCGAATGCGAAAACGAAAATGGAAAAAGCCATTGGAGCGTACACACGTGAATTAGCAAGCATCCGTGCCGGAAGGGCAAATGCCTCATTGCTTGATAGAATCTCGATTGATTATTATGGTTCGCCGACACCGGTTAATCAGGTGGCTGGTATTTCTGTCCCGGAAGCTAGACTGTTAGTCATTCAACCATATGATAAAACGGTATTGGGTGAAATCGAAAAGGCGATTTTGAAATCAGACTTAGGCTTAAATCCTTCTAATGACGGATCGATCATCAGGATAGCCATCCCGGCGTTAACTGAAGAGCGCAGAAAAGAGCTTGTGAAAGTTGTGAAAAAAGAAGCGGAAGAGGCAAAAATAGCTGTCCGTAATGTGCGTCGCGATGCTAATGATGATTTGAAAAAGCTTGAAAAAAGTGGTGAAATCACTGAAGATGATTTGCGTGGCTATGCTGATGACATCCAAAAGATGACAGATGGCAATATCACGAAAATCGATGAAATTACAAAAGATAAAGAAAAAGAAATTTTGGAAGTATAATTTCCATTGAAGAATTGATTAAATAAAGAGGGCCGAATCCATACTGGGTCATGTCTTGGTGCTAACATATAGGTGTGCTTAAAGGAGAAAACTGTTATAATAAGGTTTCTCCGATAATGATTACTCCTTGAGTTAGTATGTTGCATGCAAACGTTGGAGGTGGCCTTTTTTTTGCATTTTTCATGTCAGTCATAATCGGTTTCAGAAAAAAAGAAGGAATGATTTCTCCCTTTCAAGCTTCTAATGAAGAAATAATTTTCATAATAATAATATGAGAACCAGTTTTTTTTTGATATTATAATATAGATTCTTTTTAAGCGGCAGAAAGCTTGATATACATAGTGCACGAAAAACTTTGCCTTTGTAGAGAGATAAGTACAACCTGATGGGGGACTAACATATGTATTCACTTTGGAAGCGTTTCGTTAAAAAAGATGCTTCTTCCGATGTAACAAATAGGATTCAGCATATTAAACAGTTTGATGTTCCTCAGCATATTGCCATCATTATGGATGGGAACGGCCGTTGGGCCAAAAAGCGTGCATTGCCACGTGTGGCGGGTCATCATGAAGGAATGAAAACCGTTCGTAGAATTACGAAAGTTGCCAATAAATTAGGGGTCAAAACTTTGACGGTCTATGCGTTTTCCACTGAAAATTGGAAACGCCCGAAAAGTGAAGTCGACTTTTTGATGAAGCTGCCACAGGAATTTCTTGGGACATTTTTGCCCGAGCTCATTTCCGAAAATGTTAGAGTTGAAACGATTGGGGACTTGTCACTCATTCCGTCACATACTCAAAGTGCCGTTAAACGGGCAATGGAAGACACGAAAGACAATGATGGGATGATTCTGAATTTTGCCCTGAACTATGGAAGCCGCGGGGAGATTGTATCTGCAGTGAATAGCATCATTCAAGATGCTAAGAATGGTATAATAAAGGAAAATGTAACGGAGGAAATGGTATCCAGTTACCTGATGACCAAACATTTGTCGGATCCCGATTTACTGATCCGTACTAGCGGTGAAATCCGTTTAAGTAATTTCATGCTTTGGCAGTCTGCTTATACGGAGCTTTGGTTTACTGAAGTGCTGTGGCCGGATTTTAGTGAAGAGCATTTATTGCAGGCGGTTGAGGAGTATCAAAAGCGTTCACGAAGATTCGGTGGCGTTTAATGTAGAAGGCGAGGAAAATGGAATAATGAAACAACGAATTATTACGGCGGTCGTAGTTGCCGCTATCTTCATTCCACTAGTCATTTTAGGGGGCACTCCCTTTTTACTGACGGTTTATCTGTTAGGTTCAATTGGTTTGTACGAACTGATGAAAATGAAAAAGTTACGTGTACTTTCTTTTGAAGCATTTCTTTCTCACATATTATTGTGGGTGCTTTTATTGCCTAATGAGCATACCGCTTTTTTGGCAGAAATTAATTATGATAAAGTTCAAGTATTCTTGATCGGGGTTTTGCTGCTGTTACTTTATACAGTCGTTTCAAAAAACCGTTTTACCTTTGATGACGCAGGCTTTCTAGTGATTTCAATCCTATACTTGGGGATAGGTTTCTACTTCCTATTTGAAACACGTGACTCTTTGGGGTTGGGGCTGATCTATATCCTGCTTACCCTATTTACGATCTGGGCAACTGATTCCGGAGCCTACTTCATTGGTAAATCGCTTGGTAAAAGAAAGCTATGGCCAGAAATAAGTCCAAACAAGACGGTGGAAGGATTTATCGGCGGGTTAATATCCGCGATGGTGGTGGGTGTTTTATTTTACGCCTTCTCCAGCCTTGATTACACGTTATTACAATTATTATTGATTTCATTAATCATTGGGGTATTCGGCCAATTGGGTGATCTCGTCCAATCCGCGTATAAACGTCATTATGGCGTTAAGGATTCAGGGAATCTTCTCCCGGGACATGGTGGAATTTTGGACAGGCTAGATAGTGTGATCTTCATTTTACCGATTTTGCATTTATTGCATGTTTTATAATATAAATATAGGCAAGCGTTATATGAATTAGGAGATGAACAATTTGAAAAATATCAGCCTTTTGGGCGCGACAGGATCAATTGGTCAACAAACGGCGGATGTAGTCAGGTCCCATCCAGATCAATTCAAGATCGTGGCGCTTTCTGCTGGAAAGAATATAGAATTGGTCAGGACTTATATACAAGAGTTTGAACCGAAACTGGTTTCAGTCCAGACGGAAGAAGATTATCATGTTTTGAAAAGTGAATTCTCCAACCGCAAAGATATCGAGTTCATGTATGGGGATGAGGGATTGACTGCTGTTGCTGTTTATGATCAGGCGACGATATTGGTCAATGCCGTCATCGGAAGCGTGGGTCTTTATCCGACACTTCAAGCAATAAAGGCAAAAAAGGATATTGCTATCGCCAACAAGGAGACGTTGGTGACGGCGGGTCATTTGGTCATGAGTGAAGCAAAAAAAGCGGGGGTCAGATTGCTGCCGGTTGACAGTGAGCATTCAGCTATTTTTCAGGCACTGCAAGGTGAAAAGGAAAAAAATATAGAACGTCTTGTCATTACTGCTTCAGGAGGCAGTTTTCGAGATCGGACCAGGGAAGAATTGAAGGATGTAACGGTGGAAGAGGCACTGAACCATCCGAACTGGTCAATGGGAGCTAAAATCACGATCGATTCAGCATCAATGATGAATAAAGGATTGGAAGTGATCGAGGCCCATTGGCTATTCGATCTTCCCTACGATAAAATTGATGTATTGCTACATAAGGAAAGCATCATCCATTCCATGGTTGAGTTTCATGACTCCAGCGTGATAGCACAACTGGGGACACCGGATATGCGGGTGCCGATACAATATGCACTTACTTATCCAGACCGTATTCCGCTGGCAGGCCGCAAACGATTGAACCTTGCTGAAGCAGGCAAACTGCATTTTAGGGATATGGATTTCACCAGATATCCTTGTTTGCAATTCGCTTATAAAGCAGGTAAAATTGGCGGAACGATGACTACTGTGTTGAATGCCGCCAATGAAGCCGCAGTCTCTGCATTCTTATCTGGAAAGGTAACCTTCCTTGAAATTGAGACGTTAATTGAAAAAGCGCTGAATCAGCATTCCGTCATAGCCCTTCCAGATTTAGAAACGATTCAGGAAGTCGATAATATGACAAGGCAGTATATAGAATCTTTAGTGAAAGATAGGTGACCGGAACATGCAGACTTTAGAAACGATTATAGCGTTCATCATCATTTTTGGAGCTCTAGTTTTTTTCCATGAGCTTGGGCACTTAGTGTTTGCAAAGCGAGCAGGAATCTTATGCCGTGAGTTCGCAATCGGTTTCGGGCCAAAAGTATTCACATATAAAAAGAAGGAAACCGTTTATACCATCCGATTGCTTCCTCTTGGCGGTTACGTGCGTATGGCCGGTGAAGACGCAGAAAATATAGAATTGAAACCCGGCTATCGGGTGGGGTTAATGTTCGATAATGATGAGAATGTTACAAAGATCATTTTGAACAATAAAGATAAATATCCTGATATTCGACTTGTGGAAGTTGAAGTGATCGACCTTGATCATAAACTGATCCTTACTGGTTATGAAGAGGGAGAGGAAGATACACTAAAAACGTTTGCCATCCATAAAGAGGCTGTGATCGTTGAAAATGGTGTAGAGAACCAGATTGCTCCTTTTGACCGGCAATTTGCCTCAAAGTCGCTTGGGCATCGTTTTCTGACGATTGTAGCTGGTCCGGCAATGAACTTCGTTTTGGCTTTTGTCATTTTTGTGCTGATCGGCCTGTTTCAAGGTGTTGTGGTGGATGAAGCGAAACTAGGTGAGTTGACTCCGGATGGTTCGGCTGTAAATGCCGGTTTAAAATCGGGAGATGTCATTCAATCCATAGAAGGTACGGAAGTCTCCACTTGGGGAGATGTTCAGGAAAGCATTCAAAAGAACCCTGGGCAAGAGATCGAGTTTGTCGTTGACAGGGACGGGAAAACACTAGAAGTACCGGTTGTTCCACAAGAAGTGGAAAGGGAAGGGAAGAAAATCGGGATTATCGGTGTTTACCCTCCGGTTGAAAAAGCACCGATTAAAGCTATACAATATGGTTTTACAGAAACGTATTTTTGGACAAAACAAATCTTCATCATCCTTGGTGATCTTGTAACGGGAGGATTTACGATCGACAGTTTATCTGGTCCTGTAGGCATATATAAATCAACTGAGGAAGTGGCGAAACAAGGTTTATTCACGTTAATGAAATGGGCAGGGCTGCTAAGCATTAACCTGGGAATCATGAACCTGCTTCCGCTGCCGGCATTGGATGGAGGAAGACTGTTATTCTTTGTGGTCGAATTCTTAAGAGGGAAACCAATTGACCGTCAAAAAGAAGGGATGGTCCACTTCATCGGCTTTGCTTTGCTGATGTTATTGATGATTGTCGTTACCTGGAATGACATCCAGCGATTCTTCCTGTAAGACATGTTTGGATAATGCAAAAACTGGCCAGCAGAATTATCTGTTGGCCGTTTTCTTATCTGAAGGGATTTCCTAGTTTTTTAATCGTTTTGGGGAAATTGTTTGTTTTCTAGGGAAATCGTAAGTATAATCGAGAATGAGTATATTAAATTAGCTTTTCTGAATGACCGGAAAGTCTTTTTTGTATGAAATGACCGTATTAAAATGTTGCGGTATCAAATTTACCGAAGCTGCAAGTAATTTAAAGGAAATATTGAAGAGGTGCAAATATGAAACAAAGTATGACGTTGATCCCTACATTGAGGGAAGTGCCTGCAGATGCTGAAATCAAAAGTCATCAGCTGCTATTGCGTGCAGGATTTATGAGACAAAATTCCAGCGGGGTTTATAGTTTTATGCCGCTTGGAAAAAAGGTGCTTCAAAAGGTTGAGGCGATCGTTAGGGAAGAACTGGAAAATGCAGGTGCAGTGGAACTGTTGATGCCGGCTTTACAACAAGCTGAATTCTGGCAGGAATCTGGACGCTGGTATACTTATGGTCCAGAGTTGATGCGGCTTAAGGATCGCAACAACCGTGAATTTGCGCTTGGTGCCACGCACGAAGAAGTGATAACCAGTTTAGTTCGCGATGAGGTGAAATCCTATAAGCGTCTTCCATTGACGGTTTACCAAATCCAAACCAAATTCCGTGATGAAAAAAGACCGCGTTTCGGATTGTTGCGTGGACGTGAGTTCATCATGAAGGATGCTTATTCTTTCCATGCTAATCAAGAAAGCCTGGATGCTGTATATAAAAATTTATTTGCGGCATATTCGAATATATTTAGCCGTTGTGGGTTGAACTTCCGTGCGGTCATTGCCGATTCTGGGGCAATGGGTGGTAAGGATACACATGAATTCATGGTCCTGTCTGAAATAGGGGAGGATACCATCGCTTATTCGGATACTTCCGATTATGCAGCCAATATTGAAATGGCACCTGTGAATGTAAAATATGAAAAAAGCAGCGAAGAACAAATTGCACTTGAAAAAATTCATACACCGGGTCAAAAATCGATAGAAGAAGTTGCTGCATTCCTGAATACCGATGCAGCGAAACTAATAAAATCATTATTGTTTAAAGTGGATGAAAAGTATGTGCTAGTTTTGGTACGAGGAGATCATGAAGTCAATGATATCAAGCTGAAGAACTTCTATAACGCTTCAATCGTTGATTTGGTCGATCCAAATGAGACGAAGGAAGTCTTGGGATGTGCAATTGGATCTCTTGGACCTATAAATGTCACTTCTGATGTGGAAGTAGTTGCGGATCTTGCCGTCGAAGCCATGGTTAATGGAGTTTGTGGTGCAAATGAGGAAGACCACCATTATGTGAACGTCAATCCCGCTCGTGATTTTAACGTGGCGAATTATATAGATCTTCGTTTCATCCAAGAGGGCGACCCATCGCCCGACGGAAACGGAAAAATTAAATTTGCCAAAGGAATTGAGGTAGGCCACGTATTCAAGCTGGGAACAAAATATTCCGAGGCTATGAATGCGACATTCCTGGATGAGAATGGACGGTCGCAGCCAATGATCATGGGATGTTATGGTATTGGGGTTTCCCGTACACTTGCAGCTGTTGCTGAACAATTCAACGATGAAAAAGGATTGGTCTGGCCAAAGAATTTGGCGCCATACCAAGTCCATTTGATTCCAATCAATATGAAGGATGAGGCTCAGGCTGCCCTGGCAGAAGATTTATATAAAGATTTAAAGGCACAAGGCATGGAAGTTCTAATGGATGATCGTCAAGAACGTGCAGGCGTAAAATTCGCGGACTCCGACTTGATCGGTCTTCCTGTCAGGGTGACTGTTGGTAAAAAGGCATCCGACGGAATTGTCGAAGTGAAAATTCGCAAAACGGGTGAGGTTCTTGAACTTGAAAGAGCTGAACTAACTCAAAAGCTTCACGAAATACTGGGATAATTTAAAAATGGGGGAACTAGGCATCATTCAATTGGATGATGCCTTTCCTTTTCATGGATTTGGATACTAGTGAAACATTCATGATATGTTATAATAGCCTCTGATATCAAAACGAAAATGCTAGTGAATAATATCTAAAGAGATAGTAGATAGGGGAGAGAGGGAATGGATCAAAATCCAAATAGCGGTAGAGAGAGATTTCAACTCTTGCTCCAGCAAATGGACTTGACCGAGGATGCCTTTGTGAATTATTTCATAGGTGCCGAAATTGATAAACTCTCAATCGAGAGGGAGTCCAAAACATGGCATTTTGCCTTTAATATACCTGCATTGATTCCTTGCAGTGTTCATACAAGACTTGCTACTCATCTGGCAAGTACGTTTTCCCATATTGCAAAGGTCACATTCAACTTGAATGTGGCCAATCCGCAAGTGACCGAACAATTGGTAAAAGAGTATTGGAAAAACTGCATTGGTGAGCTTGAAGGCATGTCTCCGGCACTGTTATCGCTTCTGAATGAACAAGTGCCAACGGTAAATGGATATAAGCTTATCGTAAGCGCCCGAAATGATACGGAAGCTGGTCAGCTGAAACGAAAATACTCCGGCATCATTTCGAATATCTACCAAACATTCGGTTTTCCTCCGTTGACACTTGAAGCGGAAGTGAAGGAAACGGTGTCGAATCCTGATTACCAAAAGTTTTTGGAAGAGAAACAAAAGGAAGACGCGGAAAAGGGACTTGCTGCGCTAGTGGAAATGCAGAAGAAAGAATCGGAAAAAGGCGGCGACGATGGCGTCTACGAAGGACCGGTTAAAATTGGCTACACGATTAAAGAAGATGCGGATTTCCGCAGAATCGAACAAATTATCGATGAAGAGCGCAGGATTGCTATCGAAGGCTTCGTATTTGATGCAGAAGTGCGTGAGTTGCGAAGCGGACGAAGCCTGTTGACATTTAAAGTCACGGATTATACGAGCTCGATATTGGTCAAAATGTTCTCGCGTGATAAAGAAGATGCTGCCATACTTGCCCGAGTGAAAAAAGGGATGTGGGTACGTGCCCAAGGCAGCATCCAAAATGATACATTCGTACGTGACCTTGTAATGATCGCAAATGATATAAATGAAATTTCTAAACAAGGACGGCAGGATAAGGCACCGGAAGGAGAAAAGCGTGTAGAACTGCATATGCATACCCCAATGAGCTCGATGGATGCAGTGACACCTACTTCAGCGCTTGTTGCCCAAGCTGCAAAGTGGGGGCATAAGGCTGTTGCCATTACAGATCATGCGGGAGCACAATCATTCCCTGAAGCTTATAGTGCCGGGAAAAAGAATGGTATCAAAATCCTTTATGGCGTCGAAGTGAATCTTGTAAATGATGGTGTACCCATCGTTTATAATGAGGCGCATATCGCTTTGGCAGATGCAACCTATGTTGTGTTTGACGTAGAGACGACGGGTCTGTCAGCCGTTTATGATACGATCATTGAATTTGCTGCAGTCAAAATCCGGGACGGGGACATCATTGATCGATTCGAGTCATTTGCTAATCCGCATCACCCACTATCCAATACGACGATAGAATTGACTGGAATCACTGATGATCTTGTAGAAAATGCTCCAGAAGTCTCGGAAGTGCTGGAAAAGTTCAAGGAATGGGCGGGCGATGCAATCCTGGTTGCCCACAACGCAGCCTTCGATATGGGGTTTTTGAATATAGGTTATAAAAACTTGGGTTATCCTAAAGCTTCCAATCCTGTGCTTGATACATTGGAACTTGCCCGTTTCTTATATCCGGAGTTTAAAAATCACCGGTTAAATACACTATGTAAAAAGTTCGATATTGATTTGACCCAGCATCATAGGGCCATTTATGACGCCGAAGCTACAGGTTACCTTATGCTGAAGATGCTGAAGGATGCAATGGAAAAGGAGATTACCCATCATGATCAACTTAATGACAATATGGGTAAAGGAAATGCTTACCAGCGTTCCCGGCCGTCCCATTGTACGTTGATCGCGCAAACACAGGCGGGGTTAAAAAACCTTTTTAAATTAATTTCAATATCACACATCGATTATTTCTATCGTGTGCCCCGATTACCGCGCTCACAACTTAAAAAGTATCGTGAAGGAATCCTGGTCGGATCGGGATGTGATAAAGGGGAAGTTTTTGAAGGGATGATGCAGAAGGGTTTTGAGGAAGTCGTCGATATCGCCGAATTCTACGATTATCTTGAAATCCATCCGAAGGAAGTGTATCAGCATTTGATTGAGCTTGAATATGTACGGGATGATAAATCATTAGAAACGATCATCTCCAATATCGTCAAGCTTGGTGAAAAGCTGGACAAGCCAGTCGTAGCCACGGGAAATGTGCATTATTTGGATCCGAATGATAAAATTTACCGTAAAATCCTTGTGAATTCACAAGGCGGCGCGAACCCGCTGAATCGTCATAAGCTTCCTGACGTACACTTTCGGACAACAGATGAAATGCTGCGGGAATTCTCCTTCCTCGGTTCCGAGAAAGCCAAAGAGGTCGTGGTAACCAACACGAATAAAATCGCTGATATGATTGAAGAAATCAAGCCAATCAAGGATGAGTTATACACACCTAAAATTGAGGGTGCAGATGAAGAGATGCGTGAAATGAGTTATGGCATGGCAAGGAAGATTTATGGGGAAAACCTGCCGGAAATCGTGGAAGCCCGTCTTGAGAAAGAATTGAAAAGCATCATCGGCCACGGTTTTGCCGTTATTTATTTAATTTCCCACAAGCTTGTTAAAAAATCATTGAATGATGGTTATCTAGTTGGCTCAAGGGGATCGGTTGGATCATCTTTCGTTGCCACCATGACTGAAATTACAGAGGTGAACCCTCTTCCGCCGCATTATGTATGTCCTGAGTGCAAGAAATCCGAATTCTTCAATGACGGTTCTGTAGGTTCAGGGTTTGACCTGCCCGATAAAGACTGTCCCGATTGTGGCATCGCTTATACAAAAGACGGGCATGATATCCCGTTTGAAACTTTCCTTGGATTTAAAGGGGATAAGGTTCCGGATATCGACTTGAACTTCTCAGGAGAATATCAGCCGAAGGCCCATAACTATACGAAGGTCTTATTCGGTGAAGAATATGTATATCGTGCCGGAACGATTGGTACGGTCGCTGAAAAAACGGCTTATGGATATGTTAAAGGGTATTCCTCTGATAATAACATCCATATGCGCGGAGCCGAGACCGATCGCCTTGTAGCCGGTTGTACTGGTGTGAAAAGGACGACTGGACAGCACCCGGGCGGAATCATCGTCGTTCCGGATTATATGGATATCTATGATTTCACACCAATTCAGTTCCCTGCGGATGACCGGAATTCAGAGTGGAAAACAACTCACTTTGATTTCCATTCCATTCACGATAATATTTTGAAACTTGATATACTTGGACACGATGATCCGACAGTAATCCGGATGCTTCAAGATTTAAGTGGCATCGATCCAAAGACCGTTCCTACCGATGATCCGGAAGTAATGAAAATATTCAGCAGTACTGAATCTTTAGGAGTTACCGAAGAACAGATCATGTGTAAAACGGGTACGCTTGGCATCCCGGAATTTGGTACGCGTTTTGTCCGGCAGATGCTTGAAGATACGAAACCTACGACTTTTTCCGAGCTTGTTCAGATTTCAGGCCTTTCCCACGGTACGGATGTATGGCTGAGCAATGCACAGGAACTGATCCACAACCGGATCTGCACACTAAGTGAGGTTATAGGCTGCCGGGATGATATTATGGTCTATCTGATCTATCAAGGTCTCGATCCTTCCCTGGCGTTTAAAATCATGGAATCTGTACGTAAAGGGAAAGGGCTCTCGGAGGAATTCGAAGAGGAAATGAGGAAAAATGAGGTGCCGGAATGGTATATCGATTCATGTAAGAAGATTAAATACATGTTCCCGAAAGCCCATGCTGCAGCTTACGTCTTAATGGCTGTCCGGATTGCCTATTTTAAAGTGCATCTGCCCTTATTATACTATGCGGCCTATTTTACAGTACGTGCCGATGATTTTGAAATCGACGCCATGACACGGGGATCGCAAGCGATCAAAGCAAAAATGGAAGAAATCATGGTAAAGGGATTGGATGCATCCACAAAGGAAAAGAATACATTGACGGTTCTTGAACTAGCTTTGGAAATGTGTGAACGAGGATATTCATTCGCTAAAGTGGACTTGTACAAATCCAGTGCAGATCAATTCCTAATTGAAGGAAATACTTTGATTCCGCCTTTCAATTCGATACCTGGTCTTGGAACGAATGCGGCGATCAATATTGTCAACGCACGGGGAAATGGTGAATTCCTCTCTAAAGAAGACCTTCAACAGCGGGGTAAGGTTTCGAAGACCATCCTTGAATACCTTGATAAACAAGGCTGTCTGGAGTCATTGCCTGAACAAAATCAGTTATCTTTATTTTAAAAGAGGAAACGGATTTCAAAAAGGAAGAAACAGACATGATATTTGCATAAATATCTTGATTATGGTATATTTTTATTGGAAATACTAAGAGGAACCAATGGCAAGAGTGGGGAAACCCACTCTTTCGTGTTGTAATGACCATTTATTTTGAATCCGAAACCAAGCGCATACAACGCACGTATGGAGGAAACAAATGAGTAAAAAGGTAACGGAAGTCGTAGAGGAATTAGCATTACCAATTCTTGAAGAATTGCAGCTTGAATTAGTCGAAGTGGAGTATGTGAAGGAAGGTAAAAGCTGGTTCCTTCGAGTGTACATTGATAAAGAAACAGGCGTAGATATTGATGATTGCGGAAATGTGAGTGAAAAACTCAGTGAAAAGCTTGATGAGGTTGATCCGATTCCACAAAATTATTTTCTCGAAGTTTCATCACCCGGAGCTGAAAGGCCTCTGAAAAAAGAGAAGGATTTCCTTAATGCTATCGGTAAAAATGTTTACATAAAAACATACGAGCCCATTTTAGATGAAAAAGAATTCGAAGGAATCTTAACCAGTTTCGATGGTGAAGAAGTGACAATCGAAGTCAGAATCAAGACAAGAAAGAAAACGATCGTCATACCATTCGAAAAGGTAGCCAAAGCAAGATTGGCGATTACCTTCGCTTAAGTCAAGCAAATCATTAATTTAAATATCCGTAAGGGGGATCACCATGGGCAATGAGTTATTGGATGCTCTCTATATTTTAGAAAACGAAAAAGGAATTTCCAGGGAGGTTTTGATCGACGCGATTGAATCTGCCCTAATATCGGCATATCGCCGTAACTTTAACCAAGCACAAAATGTACGTATCGACTTGAATCTTGGTAAAGGAACAATGCGTGTATTTGCCAGAAAAGACGTTGTTGACGAAGTGTTCGATTCGCGTCTGGAAATTTCTGTTGAAGAAGCAAGAGCAATCGATCCCAACTATCAGTTAGATGATGTTGTCGAAATGGAAGTAACACCTAAGGATTTCGGCCGTATTGCTGCACAAACAGCAAAACAAGTCGTCACTCAAAGGGTGCGTGAAGCGGAACGGGGCATCATTTATGCCGAATTCATCGATCGTGAAGAGGATATCATGACTGGTATCGTTCAACGCCAGGATTCCCGATTCATTTATGTGAGCTTAGGTAAAATCGAGGCTTTGCTCCCGGTGAATGAGCAAATGCCGAATGAACAATATAAACCGCATGACCGCATTAAAGTTTTCATCACTAAAGTTGAAAAGACTTCCAAGGGTCCGCAAATTTTTGTATCCCGTTCACATCCTGGCCTTTTAAAACGTTTATTCGAAATCGAAGTGCCTGAAATTTTCGATGGAACAGTCGAGATCAAGTCAGTTGCCCGCGAAGCAGGCGACCGTTCAAAAATCTCCGTGCACTCCGATAACGAAGAAGTCGATCCTGTCGGTTCCTGTGTAGGCCAAAAAGGCCAGCGTGTTCAGGCCATCGTCAACGAATTGAAAGGTGAAAAGATCGATATCGTCAAATGGTCGGAGAATCCGGTCATTTTCGTTGCGAATGCTTTAAGCCCTTCAAAAGTACTTGAGGTCATTGTTAAAGAAGAGGAAAAGGCGACGACTGTAATCGTACCGGATTATCAACTCTCCCTGGCAATTGGTAAGCGTGGACAAAATGCCCGTTTAGCTGCCAAGCTTACAGGCTGGAAAATAGATATCAAGAGTGAAACGGAAGCCCGCGAAGCTGGTATATATCCTGTGGAAGAACAGGAATTCCTTTTGAGCAGAGATAGTTATGTTACTGAAGAGGAAACAGATTTCGAAGAGGATAACGAGTAATTCGAGGTGAAAAAAGATGAATAACCGAAAAAAAATCCCGATGCGTAAATGTGTGGCGACAGGCGAAATGAAGCCGAAGAAAGAACTCATTCGCATCGTTCGATCTAAAGAAGGGGAAGTCAGCCTGGATCCGACCGGTAAGAAATCTGGAAGGGGAGCTTATTTGACTCTTGATCGGGATGTTATCGAGCTGGCCAAAAAGAAAAATGTGCTGGCTAATCACCTTAGTACCCAAATCGATTCTTCCCTTTATGAACAATTGCTCGAATTAGTGAATAAGGAGAAAAACTAACACCATGACCCAACAACAACAATGGATGTCTCTATTAGGTTTGGCCAATCGAGCACGCAAGCTAATTTCGGGTGAAGAATTAGTGGTTAAAGAGATTAGAAGCGGTAATGCCAAAGTTGTTATTTTATCCGCGGACGCTTCAAAAAACACTGAAAAAAAAATATCTGATAAGTGCGCATTTTATCAGGTTCCTTTAAAAAGAGTCGAAAGCAGGTCATTGCTCGGCCATGCGATAGGTAAGGATGCTAGAGTTGCCGTCGCAGTTCTGGATGAAGGTTTTGCACAAAAACTCCGAACGCTGCTCGATTAAATTTTACGGGGGTGAACGTATGACAAAATTGCGTGTATATGAATATGCAAAACAAAAGAACGTTTCAAGCAAGGATGTAATAAATAAACTTAAAGAAATGAATATAGAGGTAACAAACCATATGACAGCATTAGACGATTCAACTGTAAATAAATTAAACGATTCAATCAAACCTAAAAACGAAGATAAAAGCCAAGAGCCAAAAGCTAACGCTACGGTTGCGAAGTACGAAGCCGAAGCGGATGAAAAGAGCACTGTCAATAAAGAAAAACTGAAGAAGAAACCACCAGTTAAACCTGTAGGGACGAAAAAACCAACTGGCGGCCAGTTCAATAAAGGTCGCAATAACAAGAATAAAAATAATAAACAAAGACAACAAGCGCCTCAGGCACCTGTTACAAAACGTAAAGAAAGAGAACTTCCAGAGAAAATTACGTTTTATGAGTCTTTGACGGTTATGGAACTTGGAAAAAAACTTCACCGTGAACCTTCTGAAATCATTAAAAAGCTCTTTATGCTTGGTGTTATGGCAACTATCAACCAAACTTTGGATAAAGATGCAATTGAATTGATTTGTGCGGAATACGGTGTAGTGGCCGAAGAAGAGATTCGTGTCGATCTAACAGACCTTGAATCACTTGTCACTGAGGATGCTTCTGAAGATTTGATTGAACGTCCGGCTGTCGTGACGATCATGGGTCACGTTGACCATGGTAAAACGACATTGCTTGATTCTATACGCCATACAAAAGTCACTGAAGGCGAAGCGGGTGGAATCACTCAGCATATCGGTGCTTATCAAGTTAAAGTTAACGATAAGAAAATAACATTCCTTGATACACCAGGTCATGCTGCGTTTACAACAATGCGTGCCCGCGGTGCACAAGTTACCGATATCACCATTCTTGTCGTTGCTGCGGATGATGGCGTCATGCCTCAAACGATTGAAGCGATCAACCATGCTAAAGCGGCAGAAGTTCCAATTATCGTCGCTGTAAATAAGATGGATAAAGAAGCAGCCAATCCGGACCGTGTCATGCAAGAATTGACAGAACATGGTTTAGTTTCTGAAGCATGGGGCGGAGACACAATTTTCGTACCAATTTCAGCTAAGAACGGTGAGGGTATCGATAGCTTGCTTGAAATGATTCTTCTTGTCAGTGAAGTGGAGGAGTATAAAGCGAATCCATCTCGTAAAGCAAATGGAACGGTTATCGAAGCACGTTTGGATAAAGGGCGCGGATCGGTTGCCACATTGCTTGTTCAAAACGGAACGTTGAAAATTGGGGATCCGATCGTTATCGGTAATACATTCGGACGTGTTCGTGCGATGGTCAACGATCTTGGACGCCGTGTTAAGGATGCAGGTCCTTCAACACCGGTTGAAATCACTGGATTGAACGAAGTGCCGCAAGCCGGCGATCGTTTCATCGTCTTTGAAGATGAGAAAACGGCCCGTCAAGTTGGGGAAGTGCGTGCACAGAGACAACTTGCTTCACAACGTAATGAGAAATCCCGTGTAACCCTGGATACTTTGTTCGAACAAATGAAAGAAGGGGAAATAAAAGAATTGAACATCATTCTAAAAGCTGATGTTCAAGGTTCTGCGGAAGCAGTAGCCGCTTCCCTGAATAAAATAGAAGTGGAAGGCGCTAAAGTGAAAATCATTCACATAGGCGTTGGTGCCATTACAGAGTCTGACATCATCCTTGCTACAGCTTCGAATGCGATCGTCATCGGATTTAACGTCCGTCCTGACGTGAATGCGAAGCGTGCAGCTGAATCAGAAAATGTTGATGTCCGTCTACACCGCATCATCTATAAAGCGATCGAAGAGATCGAGTCGGCTATGAAAGGGATGCTTGACCCTGAATTCGAAGAAAAAATTATCGGTCAGGCTGAGGTTCGTACGACTTTCAAGGTATCCAAGGTTGGTACGATTGCCGGTTCTTACGTTACAGAAGGAAAAATTACACGTGATAGCGGAATTCGCTTAATTCGTGAAGGTGTCGTCATTTACGAAGGTGAAATTGATGCATTGAAACGTTTTAAAGATGATGTTAAAGAAGTGGCAACGAACTATGAGTGCGGTATTACGATTAAAAATTACAACGACCTTAAAGAAGGCGATGTAATTGAAGCGTATGTAATGGAAGAGATCGAACGTAAATGATCGTTGGCTCCGTCCAATGTGAATGCATCATCCATGACACCCGTTCTTTAAAAGAAAAAAGGGCAGTGCTTCAACGTGTCATGACACGGCTTAAGCAAAAGTTCAATATTTCTGTAGCAGAGACCGATTTTCAGGATTTATGGCAGCGGACAAAGATTTCAATCGTAACCGTAACATCCTCAAGGAAGGCTACTGAACGGGAACTTCAAAATGCCCTTAAATTTCTAGATTCTTTTCCGGAACTAGAGCGAACAATAACAGATATAGACTGGCTTTAGGCTATCGAGGTGATATTATGAGCCTTCGTTCAAATCGTGTTGGCGAACAAATGAAAAAAGAGCTGAGTGAAATTATCGGCCGAAAAATTAAAGATCCAAGAATCGGATTTGTTACAGTGACGGATGTCGCGGTTACAGGCGATTTACAACAGGCAACAGTTTATATTTCCGTTTTGGGTGACCAGGAACAAAGGGAGAAAACCCTGCAAGGTCTAGCTAAGGCAAAAGGATTCATGCGTTCAGAAATTGGGCAGCGAATCCGCCTGCGCAAAACCCCTGAGCTGTTTTTTGAATTTGATGAATCGGTCGATTATGGTAATCGTATCGAGTCGTTGATTTCCCAAATCAATTCAGAGGATAAACCAGCTGAAAAAGACGAGGAATAAGCAAGCAGTAAAAGGAGGCCGACTCAATAAGTGCTTTGCACTTCTTGAAGTCGGTCTCTTTTTTTTGAAACCGAATATGAAAAAAAGGAAAAACACCTTTCGGGACGGGGTTCATAATCGTTTAAGGTGTTTTATAAAAGATGAGGTGAAAGCGTGAACGGTATTCTTCCATTATGGAAACCCAAGGGATTGACATCCCATGATTGTGTTTTTAAATTAAGAAAGATTTTAAAGACAAAAAAGGTTGGTCACACAGGTACTTTAGATCCTGATGTAACAGGGGTTTTACCTATTTGTATTGGCAGGGCAACAAAGATAGCCGAATATCTGACAGAAGCCGGTAAAGCTTATGAAGGAGAAGTGACCCTTGGTTTTTCAACGACAACTGAAGACGCAAGCGGAGAAAAAGTCGAAGAGAAAAAGATTGATCAAGTGATTCAGCGTAAACGGATTCTGGAAGTGCTTGAATCATTGACTGGAAAAATTGAACAGACGCCGCCGATGTTTTCAGCGGTAAAGGTGAACGGGAAGAAATTATATGAATATGCCCGTGCAGGGATAGATGTGGAGAGGCCGACAAGGGAGGTCACCATCTATGATATTACCCTTCTCGATGATCGTTCTGAATTTAAAGGGGAAACCATATCTTTTCGTTTTCGCGTAAATTGCAGCAAAGGAACGTATATTCGGACACTTGCAGTCATGATGGGTGAAGAACTGGGTTTTCCTGCTCATATGTCAGACTTGACGCGTATTGAATCAGCAGGTTTTAAGCAGGAGGACTGTTTCACATTTTCTGAAGTGGAAGAGTTCATGGAAAATGGTCAAACGGATGAATTTCTGTTGCCTTTGGAGCGGGGATTATTTCATTTGCCCAAATTTCAGATTAGTGATAAAGTAGCAAAGAAAGTACTTAACGGCGCGGTATTGGAACAAACAAAGGATGTTGTTGTTGAAAAAGGAATGCCATTTGTGATGGTCGATCCAGCAGATAAGGCCATTGCCATTTATCAAATACATCCGACAAAAGAGGGATTAATTAAACCTGTAAAAGTATTGGCACAAGAAATATAGACCGTTTTACCGCCGGAAAGAGGAGATTGAAAGGTGAAAGTGATCGCAATAGAGCATCCTCATCAATTTAATACGGATGATTTTCCCGAGCTTGTAATGGCGCTTGGATTTTTTGATGGCATACATAAAGGCCATCAAATTGTCATTCAAACCGCCAAGCAAAAAGCCGATGAAATGAATCTTAAGTCAGCAGTCATGACATTTGACCCGCATCCTTCTGCAGTACTGGGTAGGAAAACGGAAAATATCCGCTATATCACTCCACTTGAAGATAAGGTCGATATCATAGAGTCGATGGGGATCGATTATTTATTCATTGTCCATTTCAGCAAGGAATTTGCTTCGGTACTGCCGGAACGGTTCGTTGACGAATACATTGCCGGGCTGAATGTCCGTCATGTAGTTGCAGGCTTTGATTATTCATACGGTCGCTATGGTCAAGGGTCGATGGAAGATTTGCCTGTTTACGCACAGGGCAGATTTTCGCAGACAGTCGTTGCAAAACAGACACTTGAAGATGAAAAGGTTAGCTCGACGAGAATCAGGGAAACTCTCGGTAATGGCAACTTCTCCGACTTTTATCATTTGGCTGGACGACGCTATTTAACGAAAGGTCATGTCGTTCACGGTGAAAAGCGGGGCAGGAAGTTGGGTTTCCCCACCGCTAATATTGAAGTAAGTGACGATTATATCTTCCCTGCTGCAGGCGTGTATGCCGTCAGGATCAAAATAAGCGGTAAATGGTATAACGGGGTTTGCAATGTCGGATACAAACCTACGTTCCACGAGGAAAAACCTAAATATCCCACTGTAGAGGTCCATGCCTTGGAGTTCTCGGGAGATATTTATGGCAACCAGGTTTCGGTTGAATGGCATACAAGACTTCGTAGTGAGCAGAAATTTTCCGGACTTGAAGCATTGGTCGCACAGATCGAAACGGATAAGCAAAATGCAATAGCCTATTTTGCAAAGCTTGAAGCATAAAAGACAAGACTTGCAATTTTGACGAAAAACATGTATTCTATTGTATGTATGAAAATAACCATTGCTTGGCTAGTCGAGACTCCGACGCTGGCTCGGTAATTGGTGATTTTACAGAATTTTAGGAGGAATAATAACATGGCAATTACACAAGTACGCAAAAACGAACTTATCGCAGAATTCAGAACTCACGATACTGACACTGGATCTCCAGAAGTTCAAATCGCAGTATTAACAGAAGAAATCAACAACTTGAACGATCACTTACGCACACACAAAAAAGACCACCATTCACGTCGCGGTCTTCTAAAAATGGTAGGTAAACGTCGTAATCTTTTAACTTACCTACGTAACAAAGACGTTACTCGTTACCGTACACTAATTAACAAATTAGGTCTACGTAGATAATTTTTTCAGGAAGGCGGGAAATTTCCCGCTTTTTTGGTGTTAATCAAATGATTTGGACGTGTTCTACTTAAGGCTGGGCCTTCGTCCTTGGGACTCGGCAGGAGCCGGGTCCTTTTCCATTTATAAATGATCAGGATATACATAATCAAATGAATGAAATTTTTATTCATTTTACTGTTAATGCTTGTTTTTTTCGTGCATAATAGGAATAGTTTGGTTTTAACTCGAGTTTAGTTACTTTCACATATAAATGATTTAATCCAATACAGGTTTAGGTAAACTAAGCCTCTAAGTGAAGATTCAGAGAGGGGTTTAATAAATGGGACAGGAAAAACATACGTATTCATTTGACTGGGCCGGCCGTAATGTAACGGTAGAGATAGGGCAATTAGCCAAACAAGCGAACGGGGCAGTTTTAGTCCGTTATGGAGAAACTGCTGTATTAAGTACTGCGACAGCTTCGAAGGAACCTAGAAATGTTGACTTCTTCCCTTTGACAGTCAACTACGAAGAAAGACTTTATGCAGTCGGTAAAATTCCGGGAGGCTTCATCAAACGTGAAGGACGACCGAGTGAAAGGGCAATTCTTGCAAGCCGTTTAATCGATCGTCCAATCCGTCCGCTTTTCGCCGATGGCTTCAGGAACGATGTTCAGATCATCAGCATGGTCATGAGTGTCGATCAAGATTGCTCTACGGAAATGGCAGCCATGCTAGGTTCTTCCCTTGCACTTTCAGTTTCCGATATTCCGTTCGAAGGTCCGATTGCTGGAGTTGTAGTGGGGAGAATCAATAATGAATTCATTATTAACCCTACTGTTGACCAATTAGCTAAAAGTGACATCAATCTGACGGTTGCCGGCACTAAAGATGCCATCAACATGGTTGAAGCCGGAGCGAATGAAGTACCAGAGGAAACAATGCTTGAAGCAATCATGTTCGGACATGATGAAATCAAGAAGATCATTGCATTCCAAGAGAAAATCGTTGCTGAAATCGGCAAGGAAAAAATGCAGGTCACTTTATACCAAGTGGATGCTGAACTGGAAGCAGAAGTGAAAGGCCTATGTGAAGCAGACTTGAACAAAGCTGTACAAGTTCAGGAAAAACATGCTCGTGAAGACGCGATCAAAGCAGTAAAAGATCGTGTATTGGTTCATTATGAAGAAGAAACTGATGAAGAAAAATTAAAGCAAATTAAAGAAATCCTTAATAAATTGGTTAAATCCGAAGTCCGCCGTTTGATCACGGAAGAAAAAGTGCGCCCGGATGGCCGTAATCCTGACGAAATCAGACCATTATCATCTGAAGTCACCATTCTGCCCCGTACACATGGTTCCGGATTGTTCACACGCGGACAAACCCAAGCATTATCCATCTGTACATTAGGTGCACTTGGTGATGTGCAGATTCTGGACGGACTTGGGACCGAAGAGTCAAAACGTTTTATGCATCACTATAATTTCCCGCATTTCAGTGTAGGTGAAACTGGTCCTATCCGTGGGGCAGGACGCCGTGAAATCGGTCACGGTGCACTTGGTGAAAGAGCATTGGAGCCTGTCATTCCAAACGATAAAGACTTCCCATATACAATCAGACTTGTATCTGAAGTCCTTGAATCGAACGGATCAACATCACAAGCAAGTATCTGTGCAAGCACTTTGGCAATGATGGATGCCGGAGTTCCATTGAAAGCTCCAGTTGCCGGTATTGCCATGGGCCTAGTCAAATCAGGTGAGCACTATACAATCTTAACGGATATTCAAGGTATGGAAGATCATCTGGGAGACATGGACTTTAAAGTCGCAGGGACTTCAAAAGGTGTTACTGCCCTACAAATGGATATTAAGATTGAAGGACTTTCAAGAGAGATTCTTGAAGAAGCTTTACTTCAAGCCAAACATGGCCGGATGCACATTTTGGAATCAATGATGTCAACGATCAATCAACCGCGTGAGCAGTTATCCAAATATGCTCCAAAAATCGTTACAATGTCCATAAATCCGGATAAGATCCGTGATGTCATTGGACCGAGCGGAAAACATATCAACAAAATCATTGAAGAAACTGGCGTGAAAATCGACATCGAACAAGATGGAACGGTATTCATATCTTCTACTGATGAACCAATGATTCAAAAAGCGAAGAAAATCATTGAAGATATCGTACGTGAAGTCGTAGTGGGCGAACTATACTTAGGTAAAGTTAAACGTATCGAAAAGTTCGGTGCCTTCGTTGAAATCTTCAATGGTAAAGACGGTTTGGTACATATTTCTGAACTGGCTGAAGAAAGAGTCGGAAAAGTGGAAGATGTCGTTTCACTTGGCGATGAATTATTGGTCAAAGTCACTGAGATCGATAAGCAAGGAAGGGTTAACCTTTCCCGTAAAGCAGTCTTGAAAGAGCAAAAAGAGGCAGCCAACCCTTCTCAATCGTAATGAAAAATAGAAATCCGGCATGCGATTCCTTGTGAATCTGCATGCTTTTTTTGTTTAAAGGTATTGGAATATCGATGGGGAGAATGGCGTCAAAAGGATGTCATGTTCTACCTTGTCCGTTTTCTTCATACATTTTGGTATGAAGGGGGCGTAAAAAATGAATAATAAATGGAAGCAGATAGTTGCGATAAGTGCCATTGCAGGTATATCATGGTTATTAGTGCAAAATCCATATACACAAATTTATTTGACCCAATTAACCGATGATTCAGTTGCTTCTATGAAGCAAGAAGACGAGCTTCTTTTACAAATAAAAGAATCAACAAAAAAATATGAGATTGCACCACAGGATGCACGAATAGATTCTGTTTGGAAAACCGTTCCTGCATATAACGGCCTGAAGGTAAATATTGATGATTCGTATAAAGCCATGAAGAAGGAGGGCGTGTTCGATAAGAATAAGCTGGTATTTCAGCAGGTCCCTGCAAAGATACATATGGAGGATCTGGAGCCGGCGCCCATTTACCGGGCCCATCCCGAAAAGCCAGTGGTATCATTTTTAATCAATGTGGCCTGGGGGAATGAATACCTACAAGATATGTTGGCCGTGTTAAAAAAGAATAATGTTAAGGCCACGTTTTTCCTTGAAGGTAATTGGACCAAGAAAAATCCAGAATTGGCCAAGATGATTAAGGATGGCGGGCACGAAATTGGAAATCATTCTTATTCACATCCAGATATGAAAAACATATCCGCACAAGCTACACGTGAGGAAATTCGAAAAACGAATGAAGTCATTGAAGCTGTGACAGGTTTGAAAATGAAATGGTTCGCACCGCCAAGTGGAAGCTACCGGGATGAAACGGTGAAAATCGCGGATTCTTTCGGTATGGAGACCGCCATGTGGAGTGTGGATACGATCGACTGGCAAAAGCCAAGCCCTGAAGTCCTTCAACAAAGAGTGCTTTCTAAGGTACACCCTGGAGCATTTATATTGATGCATCCGACTGAATCTACAGCAAAATCATTGGAAACGTTAATAATTGAAATAAAAAAGAAAGATTTAGATGTTGTTACCGTTTCGGAAGCAGTAGATGAAGAGCGATCGAATCCATAATGTATTGGTAACGATAGCAGCATAGAATGATTGGGAGGAATGTTAGTTGATTAAGAAATACACGTGTCAAAATGGAGTTAGGATTGTATTGGAAAATATTCCAACTGTACGTTCAGCGGCAATTGGAGTATGGATCAAAACAGGTTCAAGAAATGAAACGCCAGAATTGAATGGGGTTTCACATTTTCTGGAGCATATGTTCTTTAAAGGGACAACTAAGAGAAATGCGCGTGAAATTGCCGAATCGTTCGATAGTATCGGTGGACAGGTGAATGCATTCACTTCAAAAGAATATACATGCTATTATGCTAAAGTAATGGATAACCATGCAAGCTATGCGCTTGAAATCTTGGCTGATATGTTCTTCAACTCAACATTTGATGGGGAAGAATTGAAAAAAGAAAAAAATGTCGTCTATGAAGAAATAAAAATGTACGAAGACACACCAGATGATATTGTCCATGACCTCTTAAGCAAGGCTGTATATGAAAATCACCCCCTTGGTTATCCAATACTAGGGACGGAAAATACGCTTGAAACCTTCAATAGTGATACATTAAAAAAATACGTCCATGACATGTATACACCCGATAAGGTAGTCGTGTCCATTGCTGGGAATGTGGATGAAAAATTGATCAAGGAAGTCGAAAGCTACTTTGGCTCGTATCAAGGAGGGGAAGACCGTCTTGAATTGGTCAAACCTTCCTTTCACGAAAATAGGATCACCCGTAAAAAAGATACGGAACAAGCCCACTTATGCCTTGGTTACAACGGATTGGAAATCGGCAATGATAAAACATACAGCCTGATTACCTTGAATAATATCCTTGGGGGAAGCATGAGCAGCCGTCTATTCCAGGACGTCAGGGAGCAGCGCGGCCTTGCCTATTCCGTTTACTCATATCATTCCAGCTATCAAGATAGCGGTATGGTGACAGTATATGGGGGGACAGGCACAAATCAGCTTGACAGCCTGTATGAAACCATTCAGGAAACATTGGATACTTTAAAAAGGGATGGCATTACGGAAAAGGAATTACGGAATAGCAAAGAGCAACTTAAAGGAAGCTTGATGCTCAGCCTTGAAAGCACGAATAGCCGCATGAGCCGGAACGGAAAAAATGAGCTTATGTTGGGTGAGCACCGTTCCCTTGATGATATCATCATCAAGATTGACGAAGTGACTGAGGATACCGTCAATGAATTGGCAAATCAAATCTTTACGGAACATTCCTTGTCATTAGTGAGCCCGCTGGAAAATTGGGACAAATAATATCGAACAAGTCTGAACCTTCATTAACGGGAGGTCAGGCTTTTTTTCTTTGAATGCGGGAGTGTCCAGTGTTATGGACAATATTTGGTTAAATGCCTTCTAAGTTTACCTTTTTCGGATATAGATTGAATAGAAGACGAAAAAGGGGGAACCAAAATTGAGGTTAAGCGAACTGAGCGGTAAGGAAATAGTCGATGTGAATAGGGCGGAAAGATTAGGAATCCTTGGTCAGACGGATTTGGAAATAGATGAAACTGGACAAATTACCTCGTTGATCATTCCATCTGTCAAATGGTTCGGCCTTTTAAGGAATGGCAGTGAAATAAGAGTGCCATGGGAACATATAAAAAAAATCGGTGCGGATATGGTCATCATTGATTTTCAGGAAGGACTTTCGCTTAAAGACGGAGAGCATATGGACGGATAATGACGCTCGCTTCATACTCCTTGGAACTTTTCGAAATGCACTCTCGAAAACGCCTTAGCTGGCAATAGCTATGGCGTTTTTTCTTTTCTTATCACCGTTTTTTAAGTAAAAACATAAGATGGCAGGGTAACTAGAGAATGTAGCAAAAACCGAATTGCTTCCTGAAGGAATTGTATCATGGGGCAAGGAATGTTAAGGATCTTTTATATAAAGAAGGTGACGGTTTTAATGCTTACAGGCATGCAAATCGCTGTAATCGGTGGAGATGCGCGTCAGCTTGAAGTTGTCCGTAAACTGACAGAGCTTGATGCAAAGCTATTATTGGTAGGTTTTGAACAGCTCGACCATGCTTTTACCGGAGCTGTTAAGGAAAAAATGGAAGATATAAACTTCAAGGAATTAGATTCAGTTATTTTACCTGTCCGGGGTACGGATTCAGATGGGAAAGTAGAAACGATCTTTTCCAGTGAAGAGGTTGTTTTGACTGAAGAAATGATAAAAAATACCCCGGAACATTGCACTTTTTATGCAGGAATCAGTAACGATTACCTTGATGAGATATTCAAGAAGGTGGATCGCAAACTTGTTCTATTGTTCGAACGTGATGATGTCGCTATTTATAATTCGATTCCCACTGTTGAGGGTGCGATCATGATGGCCATTCAACATACGGATTTTACTATCCATGGATCAAATGTAGCCGTTCTAGGACTGGGAAGGGTCGGTATGAGTGTAGCCCGGTCATTCCAGGCACTTGGGGCAAAAGTAAAGGTGGGCGCAAGAAAAAGCGAAGATATAGCAAGGATCAGTGAAATGGCATTAGCCCCTTTTCATTTAAATGATCTTGCTGCAGAAATGAAAAATGTTGATATATGTATCAATACGATCCCTTTTCCTATAATTACCGCAAAAGTCATCGCTAATATGCCCGTTCATACATTAATCATCGACCTTGCTTCAAAACCGGGGGGGACGGATTTTCGTTACGCTGAAAAAAGGGGAATTAAGGCGCTGTTGGCACCGAGCCTGCCGGGGATAGTCGCCCCGAAAACAGCTGGTCAGATATTAGCGAATGCACTGGGACTATTGATTCAAGGCGAGTTCTTGAAAAGGAAGGGGAAAATGATATGAGTCTCAAAGGTAAACGGATTGGTTTCGGATTAACAGGATCACATTGCACATATGATGAAGTGTTTCCGGAAATAGAAAAACTTGTAAATGAAGGGGCGGAAGTCATCCCAATCGTAACATCGACTGTTCAAAACACGGAAACCCGTTTTGGAAAGGGCGAAGACTGGGTCGAAAGAATAGAAAAATTGACGGGGAATCACGTCGTTGATACAATCGTCAAAGCGGAGCCTTTAGGACCTAAATTGCCACTCGATTGTATGGTGATCGCTCCTTTAACGGGTAACTCAATGAGTAAAATGGCAAATGCACTTACCGATTCGCCTGTACTTATGGCTGCAAAAGCGACGATGAGGAATCACCGTCCAGTCGTGGTCGCGATATCAACAAATGATGCACTTGGGTTAAATGGTGTCAATCTAATGAGGCTGATGGCAGCAAAAGATATTTATTTTGTTCCATATGGCCAGGATAATCCCACAGGCAAACCAAGTTCCATGGTTGCAAGGATGAGCATGATAAGGGATACGATCATATCGGCACTGGAGAGGGAACAGATTCAACCTGTCATCGTCGAAAGGTTCAAGGATGATTTAGCCTGAACAAGTTTTTGCCACGGATCTGCTTTCAACGACTGACATATATGCATAAATTTGTGGGTTGAAGTTATAAAAAACCACTCCACTACCAGAATATTTTGTTAAAGTCCGACCCTTTGGAATGTTAATGTGATAAAATAAATGATATTCTGAACTAGAAGTAATGAATCCAACAAATAACTAATTTAAGAGATAGAAAAGGAGTATGTATAAATGACTGAGACACAGGGATTGCGTATTGCAGTTGTGGGAGCAACTGGAGCAGTAGGACAACAAATGATTTCAACACTCGAACAAAGGGACTTACCGATTAAGAAAATCATCTTTTTATCATCGGCTCGTTCCGCAGGCATCAAACTTACGTTTAAGGGCGAAGAAATCGAAGTGCAGGAAGCAAAACCTGAAAGCTTTGAAGGCATCGATATCGCTTTATTCAGTGCTGGAGGAAGCGTGTCTAAGGAATTGGCTCCAGAAGCAGTGAAACGCGGTGCGATAGTGGTGGATAATACGAGCGCTTTCCGCATGGATGAAAATGTGCCGCTAGTCGTTCCTGAAGTAAATGAAGAAGACTTGAAGCAGCATAATGGGATCATTGCAAACCCGAATTGTTCAACTATCCAAATGGTTGTGGCATTAGAGCCTATCCGCCAGACATATGGCTTATCAAAAATTGTCGTTTCTACCTACCAGGCTGTTTCTGGTGCAGGTGCAGCAGCGATAAATGAATTAAAGGAACAGGCTCGCGACTTGCTTGATGAAAAAGAGATCGATCCGAAAATATTACCGGTAAAAGGGGACGAAAAGCATTATCAAATCGCATTTAACGTCATTCCCCAAATCGATAAATTCCAAGATAATGGGTACACATTCGAAGAGATGAAAATGATTAATGAAACAAAGAAAATCATGCATATGCAAGACCTGCCAGTGGCTGCAACTTGCGTGAGGCTTCCTGTTGTAACAGGTCATTCGGAATCTGTATACATTGAAGTTGAAAAAGAAGGCATAGCGGCTTCTCAAATCAAGGATTTAATGAGAACGGCACCTGGAATAGTGTTGGAAGACGAACCGGAACAACAAGTTTACCCAACACCTGCTTCATCCGTCGGCAAGAATGATGTATTCGTCGGTCGAATTCGCAAAGATTTGGATGAAGATAAAGGCTTCCATTTATGGGTGGTTTCCGATAATCTATTAAAAGGTGCAGCTTGGAATTCCGTTCAAATTGCTGAAAGCCTTTTGAAATTAGGTTTGGTTACCGTTAAGTAATAATTTATTCTTAATGAACTCGACAGAAAAATAAATTCCAATAGGATAGAGAGTTTTTGTCAGCTTCCCGGATCGGGGAGCTGGCTTATATTTGGGGTGCATATTATGAAAATTATCGTCCAGAAATACGGTGGGACATCCGTTCGTGATGAGGAAAGCCGTTCATTTGCCAAGGGGCATATCGAAAAAGCGATTAAAGAAGGATATAAAGTGGTGGTTGTGGTTTCAGCAATGGGAAGAAAAGGGGATCCTTATGCAACGGATACCTTACTTTCCCTTGTAAATGGAGCCAAAGCCAGCCTTTCAAAGCGAGAACAGGATTTACTTATGTCTGTCGGAGAAACGATATCATCTGTAGTATTTACTAACATGCTCTTGGAACATGGTATTGATGCGGTTGCTTATACTGGAGCTCAAGCAGGATTCATGACGAATACCGACTATTCCAGTGCGAAAATAATCGAAATGAAATGCGATCGCCTCATGAAAGAACTTGAGGTGAAGGATGTTGTCGTTGTAGCAGGCTTCCAGGGAGCTGCTAAAAATGGTGATATCACGACCATCGGCCGTGGTGGAAGTGATACTTCAGCAGCTGCATTAGGTGCCGCATTGCAAGCTGAACGGGTCGATATTTTTACGGATGTGGAAGGGATCATGACAGCAGATCCGCGGATTGCCGATCAAGCTCGTCCATTATCAATCGTTTCATATACGGAAGTTTGCAACATGGCATATCAAGGGGCGAAGGTCATTCATCCGAGAGCTGTTGAAATTGCGATGCAGGCGAAAGTCCCGATTCGGATAAGGTCAACATACAGCGAAGGTTTGGGAACCCTTGTTACAGGCGTGAACAAGGGAAGCCAGGGCAGTGACATACGTGAAAGGCTTGTGACCGGGATTGCCCATGTACCAAAGATCACTCAAATCAAGGTCCGTGCGAAAAAAGATCAATATAATCTACAGGCTGAAGTTTTCAAAGCGATGGCAAATGCCTCCATTTCAGTTGACTTTATAAATATATATCCAAGTGGTGTAGTTTATACCGTATCGGAAGAGATGACAGAACTTGCCCTCTCGATTTTGGCCGAGCTTGGTCATGAACCGGTCATTGAAAGGAATTGTGCCAAGGTATCGGTAGTCGGTGCAGGCATCAATGGAGTACCTGGCGTGGCAGCGAAGATTGTCACAGCGCTTTCCGAAAAGGAAATTGCCATTCTCCAGTCAGCGGACAGCCATACGACAATTTGGGTACTCGTAAAAGAAGAAGATTTAATAGAAGCCGTTAATTCCCTGCACTATGCATTTCAATTGCATGAAGGGGAAGTCCAATAATCAGGTTTTTTATTAAGTAATGTTTTAAAAATTAAAGAGGTGTTAGATGATGATATTTGGTAGAGTATCAACCGCGATGGTCACCCCTTTCGATAGCAAGGGAAATATTGATTTTCAAAAGACGACTTCATTGGTTAATTACTTATTAACGAATGGAACCGATTCGCTTGTGCTGTCGGGAACGACAGGGGAATCTCCAACTTTATCTTCGGAGGAGAAAATCGCGTTATTGCGTCATGTTTCTAAGGTTGTTGAAAAACGCGTGCCCATCATCATGGGTACAGGAAGCAACAATACGTATGCTTCCATCGAGTTGACAAAAAAGGCGGAACAAAATGGCGCCGATGCGATAATGCTGGTTGCCCCATATTATAGTAAAACGAATCAAGAAGGGCTGTACCAGCATTTTAAGGCTATTGCAGCCAGTACGAAGCTCCCTGTTATGGTATATAATATCCCTGGGAGGGCTTCAGTTAACATTGAACCGGAAACGATCATCCGCCTTTCGAAAATTCCTAATATCGTAGCCGTTAAGGAAGCGAGCGGGGATTTAAACGCTATGACCCAAATCATAGCCGGCACGGATGAAGATTTTGCATTATATAGCGGGGACGATGCTTTAACACTACCGGTGTTGGCGATTGGTGGAGTGGGTGTAGTATCTGTTGCTTCACATATTGCTGGCAAGGAGCTGCAGAAAATAGTGGAGGCCTTCATCAGTGGGAACTTGAAAGAGGCAGCCCGGCTGCATCAGGAACTGTTACCGCTTATAAAAGGTTTGTTTGCAGCGCCAAGCCCTGCACCTGTCAAAACAGCTCTTCAGTTATATGGAATTGACGTTGGATCGGTGAGACTCCCAATCGTGCCATTGACGGAGCAGGAACGCCTGGCATTAACCATGGTATTAAAAAAATAAAAAGACACGGAACAAGCTGATCGTTGAAGATTGGCTTGTTTTTACATAATGATGTATATGAACGGGATATACTTTCCGATTTCGGGATGATAGTATTGGAATTTTTTATGATCAATTGAAACATCTCTTACATAATAGGTTGTTTTTTTGAATTATATGAAAAAGTACCTCTGAAAATGGTAAGTGTTGTCATGTTTTTTGAACATCGGTTATAATGAAATCATTGGGAAATTATGAACGGGATTTTTTAAGGAGGATATTCGATTGGGTAAAGATAAAAATAATGGAATAAAAGTGATTTCTCTTGGAGGACAAGGGGAGCTTGGTAAAAATATGTACGTCGTTGAGGTGAACGAGGACATCTATCTTCTTGATGCAGGATTAATGCTGCCGGAAGACGAAATGCTTGGAATCGATGCGGTCATCCCAGATATTTCTTATTTGATGGATAATAAGGAACGGGTGCAGGGGATATTCATTACCCATGGTCATGAAGACCATATGGGAGCGCTTGCTTATGTCTTGAAATATTTACCGGCTCCTGTTTATGGAACTAAGCTTACACTTGCTTTAATCAAAACGAAATTAAAGGAAGATGGCTTTAACGGCAGGGCAACTTTCACTGAAATCGATTCGGATTCCCTTTTAAGTTTCCCTCAAGCAGCCGTGTCCTTTTTCCGGACTAACCATAGCATTCCCGATTCTGTCGGAGTCGTGATCCACACTCGTGAAGGTGCAATCGTTTATACAGGGGATTTCAAATTCGACCAGGCAGCAACGGATCTATATAAACCGGAAATCGGTAAGATGGCCAGTATCGGTGAAGAAGGTGTCCTATGCCTGCTTTCGGATAGCACCGGTGCCGAGAGGCCAGGTTATACGACTTCAGAAGCAGTTGTGGCCAAAGATATTACAGAGGCTTTCCATGCTGCCTCCGGAAGGATCATCGTTGCGTGCTTCGCTTCGAACATCAACCGGATTCAACATGTTTTCAATGCAGCCGCGGCAAGTCGCAGAAAAGTGGCAGTTGTAGGAAAAAGCCTGCAACGCGTTTATGAAACAGCCTTGAATCTTGGTTACTTAAAGGTCGAAGAAGAGCTAATAATCCCGATTAATGAAATTGGCCAGTATGACGACCGTGAAATCGTCGTGTTATCGACAGGTCATCAGGGCGAACCCATTGCAGCACTTCAAAAAATGGCAAAGCAGACCCACAAGCAGGTAACGATCAAAAAGGGAGATACCGTTTTGATCAGTGCATCACCCCTGCAGGGCGGTGAACTTATTTTATCCAAAACCGTCGATTTGCTATACAGGGTAGGTGCTGAAGTGGTATCTGCCAATAAATATAAAGTGCATGTAACAGGGCATGGCAGCCAGGAAGAGCTAAAAATGATGATCAATTTGATGAATCCTAAATTCTTAATCCCTGTACATGGGGAATATCGCCATTTATATGCCCATCAAAAAGTTGGGGTTGCTGCGGGAATTAAGCGTGAAAACATCATAATTGCCGAAAAAGGGGATGTCATCGAACTTAAGGGCAATAAAATGGGGCTTTCCGGCAAAGTCTCTGCAGGAAATATCTTGATAGATGGCAGCGGCGTTGGAGATGTGGGTAATATCGTTCTTCGTGATCGGCGCTTGTTATCACAAGATGGCATTTTGATTGTAGTTGTCACGTTGAACCGTCAGGATAAAAGCATTGCAGCAGGCCCTGAAATCATTTCAAGGGGCTTCGTATATGTTCGCGAATCAGAAAAAATGATTGCGGAAGCAACTGAAATAGTAAGTGAAATCGTAAAGAAAAATGGGTCGCGCCAGCCTTTTGATTGGTCCACGCTGAAGCAGGAAATGCGTGATGCGTTAAACCAATTCTTCTATGAAAAAACGAAACGCCGCCCAATGATTTTACCGATCATAATGGAATATTAAGTAAGGAACCCCTGATTTGAACAGTCAGGGGTTCTTTTTTCTGACTCTTATATCTTGAAGAATGAAGTCCGAGGCTCGAGACATAATAAAGCTATAGGCTAAAAGAGAAAGGGGTTGGCATAGTGGATAATGCACCATTACCAAATGAAAATGAAGGCAAGCAGGAAGGTAAGAATTCAACTTTAATCGAAAAGATCCAGCAGCTGGGGGCTACTAATGTTCCGCAACTATCTCAAGACTCAAAAATCCATTGTTTGACGATCATTGGACAAATTGAAGGACATATGCAGCTGCCGCCTCAAAATAAAACGACCAAATATGAACATGTTATTCCGCAAATTGTGGCAATTGAACAAAATCCCAATATAGAGGGGCTGCTTGTCATATTAAATACAGTCGGAGGAGATGTCGAAGCGGGACTGGCAATCGCAGAAATGCTGGCTTCCCTATCAAAGCCATCCGTCTCGATTGTACTTGGGGGAGGGCACTCGATCGGTGTGCCGATTGCGGTTTCGTGTGACCATAGCTATATTGCAGAAACAGCAACGATGACGATTCATCCGATTCGTTTGACGGGACTAGTCATTGGCGTGCCTCAAACCTTTGAATACTTGGATAAAATGCAGGAAAGAGTGATTAAATTTGTTACGCGCCACTCCAACGTTACGGAAGAAAGTTTTAAGGATTTAATGTTTGCCAAAGGAAACTTGACACGTGATATCGGTACGAATGTTATCGGGGCCGAGGCAGTTGAAATCGGTATGATCGATGATGTAGGAGGAGTGGGCCAGGCCATGAGAAAACTAAATAGCTTCATGGAAGAAAGAAGGCCAAAAATTGCCGGGGAAGAGGAGGGGCTTCTGCAATGACGCTTTATACGATCGTTCCTGAAGAAATAATTTTCCCTCATCACCATGAGAAGACGGCAAATTTAATAGAAATGATCTACAATGGTGTACATGTGATGGTTGAACATGACGGTGGCCGTACGTTTCGCATTGATCGAATCGTCAGCACCGATCCTGAAGATTATATGAATGTACACATTCAGCCGGGAGCTGTCATAAATGTGTTCGAACATATGAACCATTAGTAGATACGACTAACTGAGGTAAATTATGATATACTGGAATGAAAATCAGCAGCCGCTTGGCTGCTTTATTCATTATATGGGAAAAATGTCCGCCTAAAGAATGAATGGTATATATATCAAGGACAGGGTCATATTTATTTGGTATAATCAGTAGCGAACGTTTGTTTCGTGAAGGGAAATCAAGTAGTGATGTTGAATAGGAAAGTTAGAATAGTTTCATGAAGAATCAGGTGATATTATGGCAAAGAAGAAACGCAGAAAAAAGAATAGTACAGAGAAGTTAAAATTAACGCTTAAATATGAATTGATTGGCCTCACCATAATAGGATTGGCCATCATTGCCATTGCCAAGCTTGGAGCAGTGGGAAACGGGACGGTCTTTTTAATCCGCTTCTTCATGGGGGAATGGTATATCCTCTTTTTGTTGGGAGCAATTGCAGCTGGTTTCTATTTGATGATAAAGAGAGAGGTCCCGTACCTGTTGAAACGGCAATTGGTCGGGATGTACTTCCTTGTTGCGAGCATGCTCCTGCTAAGTCATGTTACCCTGTTTAACATGCTTGCAGATGGGGGACCATTTACGAAGCCCAGCGTCATTTCGAATACATGGGAACTATTCTGGATGGAAGTGACCGGCAAGGCCAGCTCAAAGGACCTTGGGGGCGGTATGATTGGAGCGATATTATTTGCAGCTTCATACTTTTTATTCGACGAAGCTGGATCGAAAATCGTTTCATTCCTCTTTATCATTGTAGGTGCCGTCCTATTGACCGGGAAAACGTTAGGTGAAACCCTCGGGAAGTTTTTCAGGAGTCTTGGAGGCTTTTTCATAAAGCAATGGTCCGCATTCAGAGATGATGTGAAAACGTGGAATGAAGACAAAAAAGAAAAGAAAAAGAATCCCGTGAAAAAGAAGAAACGGCAAAACGAACCGGTGGAAGAAACGGATCAGCCCCCTCTAGAAGAGGAAACACAGGAAATGGCGACGGAACGGATCATTTCCAGCTTTGCTGATAAAGCCTATAATGACGAAAACGAAGTAATTCCCGCTGTTCCGGAAACTGCAGCTGAAAATGCAGGGGACCAGGATGATGCCGTTCCGCCTATGAATTTTACGGAAGTGGAGAATAAAGAATATCTTTTACCGCCTCTTTCTTTGTTATTGCAGCCTAAAAAAACCGACCAAAGCGGAGAGTACCAATTGATTCATGAAAATGCGGCAAAACTTGAGCGCACCTTTCATAGCTTTGGAGTGAAAGCGAGGGTCACTCAAGTTCATTTAGGCCCTGCCGTAACCAAATACGAAGTACATCCGGATGTAGGGGTGAAGGTAAGTAAAATTGTCAGCCTATCCGATGACTTGGCCCTTGCACTTGCCGCAAAGGATATTAGGATCGAAGCGCCGATTCCCGGAAAATCGGCAATCGGAATAGAAGTGCCTAACTCCGAAGTGGCGATGGTGTCATTAAGGGAAGTTTTGGAGGCCAAAGAAGTTGACAAGCCTGACGCAAAACTGCAAATAGGCTTAGGGCGGAATATTTCCGGTGAAGCGGTTAAGGCGGAGCTCAATAAAATGCCGCATTTATTAGTGGCTGGTGCAACTGGCAGCGGGAAATCCGTTTGTATCAATGGGATTATTACGAGTATTCTGATGCGGGCAAAACCGCATGAAGTGAAAATGATGATGATCGATCCAAAAATGGTCGAGTTGAATGTCTATAATGGAATTCCCCACTTACTCGCACCTGTAGTGACCAATCCGAAGAAAGCTGCACAGGCTCTGCAAAAAGTGGTCAGTGAAATGGAAAGGCGCTATGAGCTCTTTTCTCATTCCGGTACGCGAAATATTGAAGGCTACAATGATTACATTAACCGGTATAACATTGAAGAAGACGCCAAACAACCGCTCTTGCCTTATATCGTAGTCATTGTCGATGAGCTGGCAGATTTGATGATGGTCGCTTCTAACGATGTAGAGGATGCCATCACAAGGCTTGCACAAATGGCACGTGCTGCTGGCATCCACTTGATAATTGCCACTCAGCGGCCATCCGTAGATGTAATTACAGGGGTCATTAAAGCGAACATCCCGTCTAGGATTGCCTTTAGTGTCTCATCAATGACCGATTCGAGAACGATCCTCGACATGGGCGGGGCCGAAAAACTGTTAGGCCGGGGTGACATGCTCTTCCTGCCTTCAGGAGCTTCAAAACCGGTCCGCGTCCAAGGGGCCTTTTTATCCGACAATGAAGTCGAGGAAGTTGTCACATATGTCATTTCACAGCAAAAAGCACAATACAACGAAGAAATGATACCCGATGAAATTGCAGAAACCTCAAATGGTGAAGTCGAAGATGATTTATATGGGGATGCGGTATCCTTGATCGTAGAAATGCAGACTGCATCCGTTTCCATGCTGCAGCGCCGTTTCCGGATTGGCTATACCCGGGCAGCCAGATTGATTGATGAAATGGAGGCTAGGGGAATTGTCGGTCCATATGAAGGCAGTAAACCACGAAATGTATTGGTTACAAAAGATGAACAAGATGAAGCGCATTCATCATAGGTAAAGAAAAAACCGGGCAGCTGCCCGGTTTTTTAAATATTCATCGCCTCGTCTAAATGTTGAAGGCAGAAGTCGGTAATCATCGCTTCTTCATCTTCTTCTAAATCGAATTCGAGTGCGCCTTCGTTCCCTTTTTCAAAAATATCATATTTAATCAATTTGCCTTTTTGTTCTTCTACAGCAAAAAGCACCCGGATATATAAACCATTTTCTGAAAAGAGCTCATCCTCTTCAGGCACTTCAATATCCAAGAACAACTCGTAACGTTCCCCGGACAAAATACCAAATGGATCATTCAATTTTTCGATTGTGTATTCTGTAATCTTTAACATCTTGTGTACATCCCTTCAAAGAAGATAAATCCTATTATACAGGAAAAAAGCATCTTGAACATAGCTGCATGCATCTTGCATTTTTTTTAAAGTTTATCTGATTTAGGAGAATAATCGTACAAATTCCGCGGCCACATCTAGATTGAAAGACACAGGGAAGGGTAATTTCTCCTAAATTCTTTTAAAGTAAATAGTAAAACACTATTTATTTATATTAAAAAAAATGTTATATTATTTTCGATTAGTAGGAATGATTCAACATCAGAGGTCTGATGTCTTAAGAAATTAGCTGGGGGAAACTGTATGTCAATAAAATCAGATAGTCGACATTTATATTTGCAGGTCATTGATTACCTGAAGCAGGATATTGAAGCTGGAGTCTATCAGGAAAATGAAAAATTCCCTTCAGAATTCGATCTTGCGAAAAAATTGGGAGTTAGTAGGGCGACACTTCGAGAAGCGCTGCGAATTTTGGAAGAAGAAAACATTATCATTCGCCGCCATGGAGTTGGGACTTTCGTCAATCCGAAACCTCGGTTCACTTCAGGTATCGAGCAATTAAAAAGTGTCACGAACATGATTGAAGAGGCAGGGATGAAGCCGGGTACGATTTTCTTAAGCTCGACGGCCCAAGAACCTACGGAAGAGGATATACGCAGGTTTTCTTGTTCAACAGACGAACGCATCGTCAGCATCGAACGAGTAAGGACAGCGAATGGGGAGCCGGTTGTCTACTGTATTGACAAAATTCCTGAATCTATTCTTTCAGAAAATTTTGACCGTAATGATGAGTCTCTTTTTGATATTTTGGAAAGGGATGCGCATCGGAAAATTACGCATGCCGTAGCGGAGATTGAGCCCATTGGATATCATGAGAAAGTTTCTCCTATCCTTAAATGCTCGCCAGAAGCCGCGCTACTCGTTTTAAAGCAGATGCATCTGGATGATTGGGACCAGCCTATCCTGTATTCTGTTAACTACTTTAAAGCCAATATGTTCAGCTTTCATGTTCTTCGTAAACGTGTGTAGGCCTGACTCTGCAAACGGATGAATGCAAGCGATTGTTTCGATTCCAAAAAAAGTCGATCAAAACGTATGCAAAAAAAATTAACGAGAAGTGAAAACGCAAACATGAATGACTTTTCAGAACATTCCTGCTCAAAAAACTATGTAAATTAGGGGGATAAAAATTGAAAAAGCGCAAATTAGGACTAGCTCTTTCACTTGTTCTTGCAGCCGGTACGCTACTGGGAGCATGTGGTAATTCAGAGAATGATGATAAAGAATCTTCAAATGGGAAAAACAAAGATAACTTCACTGTTGCGATGGTAACTGATACTGGCGGCGTGGATGACGAGTCGTTCAACCAATCCGCTTGGAAGGGCATTCAGGAATTCGGTAAGGATAATGGTCTGGAAAAAGGTAAAGATGGCTACAACTACCTGCAATCTAAATCTGATGCCGATTACGCTAAGAACCTGAATACGCTTGTACGTGAAGATTACCAACTAATCTATGGTATCGGTTTTCTTTTAGCGGAAGCTGTTGGTGAAGTGGCTGACCAACGTCCGGATTCACACTTTGCCATCGTGGATACAGTTGTAGACAAAAAGAATGTAGCCAGCATTAATTTTAAAGAGCAGCAAGGTTCTTTCCTAGTAGGTGTAATTGCCGGAATGCAAACGAAAACAAACAAAGTCGGTTTTATCGGCGGAGTTGAATCTGAGTTAATCAAGAAATTCGAAGTTGGCTTTAAGGCTGGGGTTTTATCTGTAAATCCGGATGCAAAAGTTGAAGTTAAATATGCCGGGGATTTCAATAAAGCTGACATCGGTAAATCAACTGCAGGCTCCATGTATTCTTCAGGTATCGATATCATTTATCATGCTGCTGGCGGAACTGGAAAAGGTGTATTCACTGAAGCAGTAGAGCAAAAGCAAAAAGATCCTAAGAGAGAAATCTATGTTATCGGTGTAGATAGCGACCAAGCTAAATTGGGAGCAGTTCCTGGAACAGACGACAACATCACTCTGACTTCCATGCTAAAACGAGTTGACGTGGCAGTTAAAGACCTTTCCGAGAAAGCGAAAGAAGGAAACTTCCCAGGCGGAAAAGTAATTGAGTACGGTATCGAAGAAAATGGTGTAGGCATTTCCGAAACAAAAGATAACGTAACAGAAGAATCTTTAAAAGCGGTCGAAGAATGGACAGAAAAAATTAAATCAGGTGAATTCGTCGTTCCGGGTACGGATGAAGAATTCGAAAAACTTGATTTATAAGCTGTAATGCCAGAAAGAATAGGGAGGCAGAATTGCCCTCTATTCTTTCTTTTCCCAATCACGCTTTGAAACTGAAAAAATATCGAATGAAAAACTATGAAAGAATCGTAGTTTTTCATTTGGTTTTTTTAAAAAATCAATAAGCTAGTAAAAGCAATTAAATGATTTAAGAATATTTACACTCATTTTAGGAGTTGATAATACGTGGAATATGTAATTGAGATGCTTAATATCCGTAAGGAATTCCCCGGCATCGTCGCAAATGATAACGTTACACTTCAGGTTAAAAAAGGGGAGATTCACGCATTATTAGGTGAAAATGGCGCGGGTAAATCCACTTTGATGAATGTTTTATTCGGCTTATACCAGCCTGAGCAGGGAGAAATCCGTGTGAATGGCAAGCCAGTCAAGATTACCAGTCCCAACATTGCCAATGATTTAGGAATTGGGATGGTCCATCAGCATTTTATGCTCGTTGACCCTTTTACAGTAACGGAAAATATCATTTTAGGAAAAGAACCATCCAAAGCGGGTAAGATCGATTTAAAAGAAGCGAGCGAGGAAGTTAGGAAACTATCAGAACAATATCAGCTTCGTGTTGACCCCTATGCGAAAATTGCCGATATTTCAATAGGGATGCAGCAGCGTGTCGAGATTCTTAAGACGCTTTACCGTGGTGCGGAAATATTGATTTTTGATGAACCGACCGCTGTATTGACTCCTCAAGAAATCAAGGAATTGATTTATATTATGAAAGCCCTTATCAAAGAGGGTAAATCTATCATTTTAATCACACACAAACTTAAGGAAATCATGGAGGTTTGTGACCGGGTAACGGTTATCCGCAAAGGGCAAGGAATTGGTACAGTGAACGTCAACGAAACGAATCCTAACGAATTGGCGAGCTTGATGGTCGGTAGGGAAGTTCTATTCAAGACGGAAAAAACGGCCGCTACTCCTTCGGATGTAGTTCTCGAGGTTCAGGAACTGGAAGTCAAGGATTCCCGGGGCGTTTCAGCTGTTCGGAACTTGGATTTAACAGTCCGTGCAGGAGAAATTGTCGGTATTGCCGGTGTAGATGGAAACGGTCAATCCGAACTGATTGAGGCATTGGCTGGCCTAAGGAAGACAACAGCTGGTTCGATCATGCTAAATGGAAAAGAAATCAGGAATCTGAAGCCGCGTAAAATCACTGAAGCAGGTGTCGGCCATATTCCAGAAGACAGGCATAAGCATGGATTGGTTCTCGATTACAGCATTGGGGAAAATATTGTCTTGCAAACCTACTATCAAAGGCCTTTTTCAAAAGCCGGTATCTTGAACTCAAAGAAAATATTTGAAAAAGCCCGTTCATTGATCAAAAGCTATGATGTTCGGACTCCGAGTGAATATACCCCGGCAAGGGCTCTTTCTGGCGGGAATCAGCAAAAAGCGATCATCGGCCGGGAAGTTGATAGGAACCCGGATTTATTGATTGCCGCACAGCCAACACGCGGGCTTGATGTAGGAGCGATCGAGTTTATCCATAAACGGCTCATTGAACAGCGTGATGCAGGAAAAGCAGTACTTCTCATTTCATTTGAATTGGAAGAAATCATGAATGTGAGCGATAGGATTGCGGTTATATACGAAGGGGAAATCGTCGCAATTGTCAATCCGAAAGAAACGACTGAACAGGAGCTTGGCCTTCTCATGGCCGGCAGTAAACGGACGGAAGCAGGTGGAAAACAAAATGTCTAAGTATTTATCTAAATTAACGAGTCCGTTAATAGCAGTTATCCTCGGCTTAGTCGTTGGGGCCATAATCATGTTGGTAAGCGGCTATGACCCAGTTGCCGGCTATGGCTCCATGGTAAATGGAATTATTGGGGATTCTTATTATGTAGGGGAATCCGTCAGGACAATCATCCCTTATATCCTTGCCGGTTTGGCAGTGGCTTTTGCTTTTCGCACGGGCCTTTTCAATATCGGTGTAGAAGGGCAATTAATTGTAGGCTGGCTGGCGGCAGTATGGGTCGGTATCGCTTTTGATCTTCCAAGGATCATCCATTTGCCATTGGCCATATTAGCTGGTGCAGCTGCTGGGGCATTATGGGCTTTTATCCCTGGTTATTTAAAAGCTAAGTTCCGTGTACATGAAGTAATCGTTTCCATCATGTTGAATTATACAGCTTTATATGTGACGAATTATTTAATTAGGAATGTAATGACTGACAAGCTGGATAAAACAGAAAGAATTGCTGATACAGCATCACTGCGGTCTCCTTTTTTTGAAAGCATTACGGATTTTTCCCGGATGCATTGGGGAATAGTGGTAGCGATTATTTGCGTAATCATCATGTGGTTCCTGCTTGAAAGGACCAAAACCGGCTTTGAACTGAAAGCGGTAGGTTTCAATCAGCACGCGTCCGAGTATGCAGGGATGAGTGTCAATAAGAACATTATACTTTCCATGGTTATTTCAGGTGCTTTTGCAGGACTTGCGGGTGCGATGGAAGGCCTTGGAACTTTCGGTTATGCCGCGGTCAAAGGCGGGTTCACAGGTATGGGCTTTGATGGGATTGCAGTAGCCTTATTAGGGGCGAATACGGCTATTGGTGTTGTGCTTGCAGCCTTATTATTTGGGGGACTGAAAGCCGGGGCCTTAAATATGCCGCTAGAAACCGGAATACCTAGTGAAATTGTGGATATTGTCATAGCATTGATCATTTTCTTCGTAGCATCCAGTTATTTTATTCGTTGGATTGCCGCTCGATTTAAGAAAGGGGTGAAATAAGTGGATTTTTTCCAAGTATTACAAATTATTATTCCATCTATGATAGCTCTAGCTGCTCCACTTATTTTTACTTCACTCGGAGGAGTGTTTTCTGAACGGGCTGGTGTCATAAACATCGGTTTAGAAGGTTTGATGGTCATTGGTGCCTTTACAGGGATTGTTTTTAACTTAATGTTTGCTGATGTATTTGGAGAATGGACTCCTTGGCTCGCAGTCTTAGCGGCAATGATTGCCGGCTTGCTGTTTTCCATTCTGCACGCTGTGGCATGCATTACGTTCAGGGCGGACCAAACGGTTAGTGGGGTTGCCATCAACTTGTTGGCAGTAGGTCTGACCATGTTTTTGGTGAAGCTGATTTTTGACAAAGGTCAAACTGATAGAATCACAGAAACATTCCCAAGGATTGATGTTCCATTATTAAGTGATATTCCATTTATTGGGCCCATCTTTTTCGCAAATGGTTATTACATCGTATATATAGCGATTCTCATATCTTTTGTCGTTTGGTATGTTCTTTATAAAACACCATTCGGGTTAAGGATTCGTGCAGTGGGAGAACATCCCATGGCTGCTGATACGATGGGTGTCAATGTTACGAAAATCCGATATGCCGCCGTTTTATTATCAGGTGCTTTTGGAGGTATCGGCGGAGCGATTTATGCTACCATCTTTTCAAATGAATTCAATCATGCGACAATTAATGGTCAAGGTTTCATGGCCATTGCCGCCATGATTTTTGGTAAGTGGCACCCGATCGGGGCAATGGGAGCAGCTTTATTCTTTGGTTTGGCTCAAAGTTTAAGTATCGTTGGCTCGAGCCTTCCCTTCTTTAAGGATATTCCATCAGTTTACCTCTTGATCGCTCCATATGTTCTGACGATCATTGCGCTGACTGGTTTCATTGGACGTGCTGATGCTCCAAAAGCATCCGGACAGCCATACATCAAAGGGAAAAGATAAGTGTCTAACCGGTCAGCAAACTGTGCTGGCCGGTTTTTTCTTTAGAGATTGAGCCATAAATGATGGTGAGCTGGTGAAAAAACAAAAAAAGTAGCTGTAACTTGCATGATTTTTCCTTTCACATGTATATTTTAAGTAGATGTTTAAAAGGGTTCCAAACTACAAACAATAAGCTAATAAAGGTGATTTATATAATGAGGAGGATTATTCATGTCTATTGCTTCCGATACAATTACGGAAAAAAGCGGCTACAAGCTTCATGTGGTCCGGACGGATAAATATAAAACGAATACTCTCGTGCTGAAGATGAAGGCCGCTTTGACAAAAGAGGACGTTACATATCGTGCACTGCTGCCATATGTGTTACAAAGCAATACAAGTAAATATCCTACAACACCCGAGCTTCGATCTTATCTTGATGATTTATATGGAGCAGGGTTTTATGTCGATGTAGCTAAAAAAGGAGAATATCAAATCATAAGTTTTACGATTGATATCGTCAATGAAAAATTCCTTAGTGATTCAACCCCGCTTCTCGAAAAGGCTTTTGGGTTGTTATCAGAGGTGATCTTCAATCCGAAGAAAAACGGCGAAGCCTTTGACTCTAAAACGGTTTCCAATGAAATCCGTTCCTTAAAACAGCGGATTCAATCCATTTCCGATGACAAAATGCGATATTCAGCTACACGACTAGTAGAGGAAATGTGCAAAAACGAACCATATGCTTTAGAAGCGAGCGGTAATCTTCAAGACTTGGAAACGATAACTCCAGAGTCCCTATTCGCCTACTATAAAAAAATGCTGTCGGAAGATGAAATCGATTTATATGTAATCGGCGACATCGATGGATCGGAAGTGGAGGCACTTGCTGACAAGTATGTGTCGTTGCAAGAACGTGAGCCTGTTAGACTGCCGAGGGATACGGGCAAGGCAGTGGAGAAGGAAAAAGAAATCATCGAGAATTCGGATGTGAAACAAGGGAAATTGAATATCGGTTATCGAACCCAAGTTGCATACGGTGATCCGGATTATTATGCTCTTCAGCTTTTCAATGGGATTTTTGGTGGCTTTTCACATTCAAAACTTTTCATTAATGTCAGGGAGAAAGCCAGCCTTGCTTATTATGCCGCTTCAAGGCTTGAAAGTCATAAAGGACTATTGATGGTCATGGCCGGCATTGAAAATGCCAACTACAAGCAGGCATTGGATATCATTCATGCACAAATGAAGGAAATGAAGCAAGGTAACTTTTCCGATGAAGAACTTGCACAGACAAAGGCGGTCGTTAAGAACCAGCTCCTTGAAACCATTGACGTTTCGAGAGGGCTTGTGGAAATTTTATATCATAATGTGATTTCCGGGCAGGATATATCACTCGACGAGTGGTTTACAAAAACAGAGCGGACGACAAAGGAAGAAATCATTGCAGTTGGTCAAAAGATCCAGCTTGATACGATTTATTTCCTAACGGAAGCGGAGGTGCAAGGGTAATGGAAAAAATAGCATTCACTCAATTGAAAGAAGAGCTTTTCCATGAAAAAATGGATAATGGTCTCGAAGTATATATTCTTCCGAAAAGCGGGTTCAATAAATCATTTGCGACTTTCACGACGAATTATGGTTCAATCGACAACCATTTCAAACCATTGAATGAAACGGAATTCTCTAAAGTACCAGATGGGATTGCCCATTTTCTTGAACATAAGCTATTTGAAAAGGAAGATGGTGATGTTTTTCAGCAATTTTCAAAGCAGGGAGCATCTGCAAATGCCTTTACCTCTTTCACCCGTACAGCTTATTTATTTTCCAGCACGTCTGATTTCGAGAGGAATCTTACTACCTTAATTGACTTTGTCCAGGATCCTTACTTTTCGGAAAAGACGGTAGAAAAGGAAAAAGGAATCATTGGGCAGGAAATCAACATGTATGATGATAATTCAGACTGGCGGTTATATTTTGGGACGATTGCCAATATGTATCATCAGCATCCAGTGAAAATCGATATTGCCGGTACTGTGGAATCGATTGCAGGTATTACGAAAGATATGCTTTATGAATGTTATAATACGTTTTACCATCCTAGCAACATGCTCCTATTTGTTGTAGGACCGGTAGATGTCGAAAGTACCATGAAACTGATTCGGGATAACCAAAATGATAAAGGGTACAACGAACAACCAGCAGTGGAACGTAAATTTGACGAAGAGCCGGAAATCGTTGCCAAGGATAAGGAAGTCTTAAGGATGAATGTCCAGACACCAAAAGTGATGCTGGGCATCAAGGCCATCAATGTAAACCAATCCGGTTTACAGCTTTTGAAAAGGGAATTGGCGACCAATATTTATTTGGAAATGCTGTTTGGCAAAAGTTCGCCTTTGCATGAGGAGCTGTATGAGGAAGGGTTGATCGATCAAAGCTTCTCATATGATTACACACAGGAACAAGGTTTTGGGTTTGCGTTAATTGGCGGGGACAGTGCCAAACCTGATGAGTTGATGGAGTCTTTATTCGGTATCCTGCAAAAATCAAAAGCCGGAACCGGCCTGAATGAAGAAAGCTTGCAAAGGACTATCAAGAAAAAAATCGGTTCTTTCCTTCGTTCCTTGAATTCGCCGGAATATATAGCGAATCAATTCACCAGATATGCATTCAATGATATGAACTTGTTCGATGTTGTATCGGTATTGGAAAAACTAACTATCGAAGATATCAGGGAGGTCGCCAAGGACTTAATATCCGATGAACGGATGACAGTCTGTCAGGTACTTCCGAAATAATATAAAGGGGGCGTGAAAGTGGGGAAACGTTTTGCCCTTATTACAGGAGCCAGTGGAGGAATCGGCAGGGAAATCGCTATAAAGCTCGCCGAGGAGAATTACTCACTTTATTTACATTATAACAGCAATGAAGAAGCGATACTTGCCCTGATTGAAGAACTGAAGCCTCATCAAGTCGAACTTATTCCGATACAAGCGGATTTGGCTGCACCGGACGGCTATAAGAAATTGGCGGAAAATATTTTTGCCCTTCATGCAATCGTCCTTAATAGTGGCAATAGCTATTATGGGCTTATATCTGATATGGATGAGACTATCGTTACTGAAATGGTTCAGCTGCATGTAACGAGCCCTTTCCAATTAACAAAGGAACTGCTTCCAAAGCTTATGTACCAAGAACAGGCTGCCATCGTTGCCGTCACATCAATTTGGGGGCAGACAGGTGCATCTTGTGAAGTATTATATTCAATGGTCAAAGGCAGTCAAAATGCTTTTATCAAGGCGCTTAGCAAAGAAGTATCGCTTAATGGAATCCGGGTGAATGCCGTTGCCCCCGGTGCGATTTCCACTTCCATGCTCGAATCCTTCAGTGCAGAAGATCTGGAAATCATCAAAGGCGATATCCCGATGGGCAGGATGGGGCATTCCAAAGAGGTCGCGGAGGCCGTATACTATTTGCTTTCCGACAAGTCGTCCTATATAACAGGGCAGATTTTAGGCGTAAATGGCGGATGGTACACATGATTTTTTTAAAGACATGTATAATTCCCTCAATTTCTTCACAAAATATCTTTGTACTATTTTGAAGGAAAGGGTGACCATTCATGTCTGTACTGGACAATTGGGATCAATGGAAAAACTTCTTAGGCGACAGATTACATCAAGGTGAACAACAAGGCTTGTCAGAAGGCGCTGTTAACAACTTGGCTTACGAAATCGGTGATTACCTAGCTAATCAGGTTGAGCCCCAGAATGAGCAAGAGAAAGTGCTTGCTGATCTTTGGTCAGTGGCAAGCGAACAAGAAAAACATGCCATGGCAAGTGTCATGGTCAAGTTAGTCGAGAACAATGGAACGAAGTAAAATATCAATCCAAAAGGCCCTGTTATTAATTAACAGGGCCTTTTGGATTCGAGGGGGATGACTATTTGTCCACTTATATAAAAATGAATACTTTTATAGGGTTTTTCCTTTTAACTTATCACGAAATGCTATATTATAGAAGCTAGACAATTAATATTAAAGTGTTCAGACCTTGAAATTTACGATGGATAAGTTTTTTGCCCATGATTAGGGTAAAAGCTTTTAGGCTTAAGGAGTGTTATCGTGGATAATAAAGAATGGTATTTTGAATATGAAATTCAAGTCAACCGCCCTGGTTTATTAGGGGATATTTCATCCCTTCTGGGTATGCTTTCCATTAATATCATCACCATTAACGGGGTCGATGAAGGCAGGCGTGGGTTACTTTTGTTGGCCAAAGACAGCCGTAATATAGAAAGATTCGAGTCAATTCTCCGTACGATGGATACGATAAAGGTCATTAAGCTTAGGGAACCTAAATTACGTGATCGCCTCGCAGTCAGGCATGGACGCTATATTCAGCGCGATGCCGATGAGAAAAACACTTTTAGGTTTGTTCGTGATGAACTAGGCTTGCTTGTCGATTTCCTGGCCGAGCTATTTAAACAGGAAGGTCATAAATTAATCGGGATCCGAGGGATGCCCCGTGTCGGAAAAACTGAATCTATCGTGGCATCGAGTGTTTGTGCTAATAAAAGATGGTTGTTTGTATCCTCGACCCTTTTAAAGCAGACTATCCGCAGCCAGCTTATTGAGGATGAATATAATAATGATAATTTGTTCATTTTAGATGGAATTGTTTCCACTCGCCGTGCAAATGAGCGTCATTGGCAGTTGATTCGTGAAATAATGAGGCTTGATGCTGTCAAAGTAATCGAACATCCGGATGTTTTTGTCCAAAATACGGAGTATACCCTCGAAGACTTTGATTATATTATTGAATTGCGAAACAATCCTGAAGAAGAAATAACATATGAAGTTGTCGACCAAAAAGACCAGTTTTCAGGGTCCGATTTTGGTTCCTTTGACTTTTAAAATGGCAGGTGTTTTATTTGACTGAGTTGGGTAATCGATTAAAGGAAGCTAGGGAAGCCAAAGGTCTTAGCCTAGAAGGTTTGCAGGAATTAACGAAGATCCAAAAGCGTTACCTCATTGGCATTGAAGAGGGAAATTACAGTATGATGCCAGGAAAGTTCTATGTACGGGCATTCATAAAGCAATATTGTGAAGCGGTCGGACTGGATTCAGAAGAGATTTTCGAACAATATAAGAGTGAAATACCATCGGTCTATAGTGAGGAATTGCCAGAACAGCTTTCACGGGTCCAATCCCGGAAAACCATTCCGGCAGGAGATTCAAAGGTAGTGGAATTGTTACCGAAGATCTCGGCTGCGGTTTTAGTCATTGGTGCGGCCGTATTGATTTGGGTTCTGGTATTGAACTATATGAGTAATCCGGATAACGAGGACAAAAAGGACGCGAAACAAAGCGATGCCGTGGGTTACAATAAAAGTGAAGAGTTTAACAAAGAAGAAGAGAATGCAGACCAAAAACAGAATGAAGAAAAATCAGATTCATCTGAAAAGAAGAATGAAGATGATACAGCAGTCAAAGATGAAGAGAAAGAGCAAAATCTTGCCGTCACAAGTTCCAGCGGTAAAAATAGTACGTATGAATTAAAAAATACCGATACTTTTAAATTAAAGGTGACCTCCAAAGGCTCACCATGGGTCGGCATAAAAAATGGTGAAGGTAAATTACTTTTCCAAGGCACTATCGAAAAGGACAAAAGCCAGGAAATTGATTTCACCAATGAAAAAGAAGCTGTCATCAATATAGGCAGGGCATATGAAACAGAGATTTATGTGAATGATGAGAAGCTGGAGTATTCCATTTCACCGACTGAAGTGAATACGCAATTGGTTACGATACAATTTACGAAAGCCGAATAGTCATCTTATAGATGACTATTTTTGCTCTATTTAATGGTAAGGCGGCGGGAAATGGTCCACTCGGCATATAAGATTGGATTTTGAGTTAAATTATACATATAAGCATTATTTTAGATCTAAGACGCAGGCCCGAATGGCAGGCGTAAATTTTGGAGGTAAAAGTTTTGAATCTGCCTAATAAGATTACAGTAGCAAGAATCTGTTTAATACCAGTATTTTTAATCATCATGCTCGTTCCTTTTTCATGGGGGACTCTGACTTGGGGAGAATACAGTTTGCCAGTGGCACACCTGGCTGGAGCCATCCTCTTTATAATTGCTTCCACTACGGATTGGATCGATGGCCATTTTGCCAGAAAATATAATATGATTACTGATTTAGGGAAATTTTTAGATCCATTGGCAGATAAACTTCTTGTTTCGGCTGCCTTAATCGTTTTGGTTGATCTGGATTTAATGTATGGTCAATCTTGGATTGCCATCGTGATCATAAGTCGCGAATTTGCAGTCACTGGATTGCGTTTGGTGTTAGCGGGTACAGGGGAAGTGGTTGCAGCGAACCAGCTAGGTAAAATTAAAACATGGGCACAAATTGTTTCTATTTCGGCTTTATTGCTGCATAACCTTCCATTTGCCCTCATTTCACTTCCATTTGCCAATATCGCATTATGGATTGCATTAATCTTTACAATCTGGTCAGGTTTGGATTATTTTATAAAAAACAAAGAAGTATTTGTTAATTCAAAGTAAAAACGAATGGTGGTTTTGAAAAGATGGATGCAGAAATCATTGCAGTGGGCTCAGAGCTTCTTTTAGGTCAAATCAATAACACTAATGGAAGATTCTTATCGCAGCAGTTTGCGGAAATGGGGATCAACGTTTTTTACCATACTGTGGTCGGGGATAACGACCGTCGATTACAACAAGCTATAGAAATCGCTGAATCGAGGGCGAACTTGATTGTTTTTACCGGTGGGCTTGGTCCTACCAAAGATGACTTAACGAAAGAAACGATTGCTCGCCATATCGGGAAAAAGCTCGTTTTTAATGATGAAGCTTTGCAATCCATTGAAGCTTACTTCCAAAAACGGGAACGGCCGATGACGGAAAACAACAAAAAGCAGGCCCTTGTCTTAGAAGGCAGTGAAGTGTTGGCAAACGATCATGGCATGGCCCCAGGAATGGTTTTGTCCAAATCCGGGATTACATATATGCTCCTGCCTGGTCCACCAAGTGAAATGGAGCCGATGTTTTTAAGTTATGGTTATGAAAAGATCATGAATAAATTGGAAAAGCATGAACGGATCGATTCCAAGGTTTTACGGTTCTACGGTATAGGTGAAGCCGAACTGGAAACGGTGATTGAAGATCTCCTTGTCAATCAAACGAATCCGACAATCGCTCCGCTGGCAGCCGAAGGGGAAGTGACGTTAAGGATCACCGCCAAAGGCCCTTCCAAAGAAAAATGCGAAGAACTTATTTTAGAAACGGAAAAAGAAATTCTTGGCAGGGTCGGCAAGTTCCATTATGGAAGTGATAATACTTCGCTAATAAAGGAACTTGTAAAAGAATTAACGGTCCGCAAGCTTTCAATCGCAGCAGCTGAAAGCTTGACCGGGGGGATGTTCCAAGAACAGCTGACAACCATCCCGGGCGCCGGTAAAGTCTTCAAGGGCGGAATGGTCTGCTATACGAATGATGCGAAGTCCAATGTCCTCGGCGTCAGTGATGATACCATATCTGAGTATGGGGTGGTCAGCGGTGAGTGTGCAATGGAAATGGCCTCTAATGTCCGGAGTAAGCTCGATACGGATGTAGGCATAAGCTTTACGGGTGTTGCAGGGCCGGATGAACAAGAAGGCAAGCCTGTTGGTACAGTATTTATTGGCATTTCCTATCGCGATGGAAACACTCATTTCAAGGAGTTGAATCTTTCCGGTAGCAGGGCGCAAAACCGTATTCGGAGTGTGAAATACGGCTGTCATTACCTATTAAGGGATTTATAAACGCCATAAGCAGAGCTTTAATACAGCTCTGCTTTTTATTTGGTTTTAGAAGTTTGTTTCTTGAAAAATAGGGAAAAAAGAAAAAAGTTAATTCAATAAAATTGTATTTTTTAGGGAGTAAGTGAAGCGAAATGGAAATTTCCTTAAGCTAAAACGCTTTTTTACAAAGAATATCCCGAAAGAAAAAAACGAATGAATGTTCGACTTTTTGCTTGGCAAAATAGTAAAAAGAGTATATAGTAAAGATAGGTTTTGAGACAGGGTACAAACCTTGAACTCGAATAATTGCTAACGTAAGTACACCTTTAATCGGACAGCCGATTAGTTGAATATAGAGGAGGAAATTAAGTGAGTGATCGTCAAGCGGCTTTAGATATGGCGTTAAAACAAATTGAGAAACAATTTGGTAAAGGTTCGATTATGAAACTTGGGGAACAGACTGATCGTAGGATTTCAACGATCTCAAGCGGTTCTTTAGCATTGGACGTAGCGTTGGGAGTAGGCGGATATCCAAGAGGCCGGGTCATTGAGATATATGGACCTGAAAGCTCCGGTAAAACGACTGTAGCATTACATGCTATTGCAGAGGTACAAAAGACTGGCGGGACGGCTGCATTCATTGATGCCGAGCATGCTTTAGATCCAGCATATTCAGAAAAACTTGGTGTGAATATCGATGAGTTACTGCTTTCACAGCCTGATACGGGTGAACAAGCCCTAGAGATCGCTGAAGCGTTAGTTCGAAGCGGAGCGGTAGATATTATTGTCATTGACTCGGTGGCAGCACTTGTTCCTAAAGCTGAAATCGAAGGCGAAATGGGAGATTCCCATATGGGTCTCCAAGCCCGGATGATGTCTCAGGCACTTAGAAAACTGTCTGGTTCCATTAATAAATCAAATACCATTGCCATTTTCATTAACCAAGTCCGTGAAAAAATCGGTGTTATGTTTGGGAATCCAGAAACGACTCCGGGAGGCCGGGCATTGAAGTTCTATTCAACTGTTCGTCTGGAAGTGCGCCGTGCGGAGCAATTAAAACAAGGTAATGAAATCGTGGGTAATAAAACGAAAATCAAAGTTGTAAAAAACAAGGTTGCTCCACCATTCCGCCAAGCAGAAGTTGACATCATGTATGGTCAAGGGATTTCACAGGAAGGTGAAATCATCGATATGGGTGCAGACCTTGATATCGTCCTTAAAAGCGGCTCATGGTATTCATACAATGAAGAGCGTGTCGGACAAGGCCGTGAAAATGCGAAGCTTTTCCTGAAAGAAAATCAGGATATCGCTCAGGAAATTTCTCAGAAAATCAGAGATCACTATAATCTTGATGGAGAGCATGAATTACCACCAGAAGAAAATGAAACAGAAGAGCATTTTGAATTGCTTGATTAATGATATTTGGAAAAGGCCTAAGCTTATTCGCTTAGGCCTTTTATGTATATTTTAAGAAAAATGCGAAATTTTCAGTGGATTAAATGGCATTGTAATCAGATTTACAGACTCCTTCCATAATGAATGCTGTACATTATGATGGTTGATATTAAGAAAACTTGAATAAACATTGATACATAAGGGACAAACGCTTGACAATAAAAATTCTCAACTATACAATTAATATGTATATTTTACAATTTTTCAAACTAAAATTTTGAAAATTAAGTGCTGTATATTGAATTTATGTGCAATGTACTTGCCGACAGTTCAACATTTTATGTAAAAAGTTCATAGCAAGGGGAGGTGAAACGATGGAACCCATGACAATCATCTTCACTTTGCTTGGCCTAATCGTCGGTGCAGTTGTTGGTTATTTTATTCACAAATCAAAATTTGAGAGTAGAATAGCAGGGGCAAAGGGCTCTGCAGAACACATCCTTGAGGATGCAAAACGTGAAGCGGAAGCACTTAAGAAAGAAGCCTTGTTGGAAGCAAAAGATGAAATTCATAAAGTTCGTGCCGATTCGGATCGGGAAGCCCGTGAAAGAAGGAACGAATTACAAAAACAAGAAAATCGGTTATTGCAAAGAGAAGAGAATCTGGACCGTAAGGATGAAACGTTAGACAAACGTGAGAGCCTTTTGGAGAAAAAAGAAGATTCTCTAAACCAAAGACAACAGCATATTGAAGAGATGGAAAGCAAAGTGGAAGAGATGGTTCGTAAGCAGCAAACAGAGCTTGAACGTGTTTCCGGTTTAACTCGTGAAGAGGCTAAAGCAATCATTATAGACCGAATGGAAAACGAGCTTGCTCACGATGTAGCGCTTATGATTAAAGAAAGTGATACCCGTGCCAAAGAAGAAGCTGATAAAAAAGCAAAAGAAGTCCTTTCTCTTGCCATTCAGCGTTGTGCGGCTGATCATGTTGCAGAGACCACCGTTTCTGTAGTAAATCTTCCAAACGATGAAATGAAAGGACGGATAATCGGACGTGAAGGACGAAATATCCGGACGTTAGAAACGCTAACAGGTATTGACCTTATTATTGATGATACTCCTGAAGCTGTCATTTTATCTGGATTCGATCCAATTAGACGGGAAACGGCACGCTTGGCTCTTGAGAAACTTGTTCAGGACGGACGGATCCATCCGGCTCGCATTGAAGAAATGGTTGACAAAGCAAGACGTGAGGTAGATGAACATATTCGTGAAATTGGTGAACAGACTACTTTTGAAGTTGGAGTTCACGGTCTCCATCCAGATCTCATCAAAATACTAGGACGTTTGAAATTCCGTACCAGTTATGGGCAAAACGTACTTAAACATTCAATTGAAGTGGCCCAGCTTTCAGGTTTACTGGCCGCTGAGCTCGGTGAGGATGAAGTTCTTGCCCGCCGTGCAGGTTTATTGCATGATATTGGGAAAGCGATCGATCATGAAGTGGAAGGCAGTCACGTTGAAATTGGCGTTGAATTAGCAACCAAATATAAAGAGCATCCAACTGTCATTAACAGCATCGCTTCACATCATGGCGATACGGAACCAACTTCCATCATTTCAGTGCTTGTGGCTGCCGCTGATGCATTATCAGCTGCAAGACCGGGAGCAAGAAGTGAAACGCTTGAAAATTACATTAGAAGACTTGAAAAGCTTGAGGAAATTTCCGAATCCTATGATGGAGTGGAGAAATCTTTTGCGATTCAAGCCGGACGAGAAGTGCGGATTCTAGTGAAACCAGAACAAATCGATGACCTTTCGGCACATCGACTCGCACGTGATATCCGGAAAAGGATTGAAGAAGAGCTCGATTACCCAGGTCATATAAAAGTCACGGTCATCCGTGAAACAAGAGCAGTCGAATATGCCAAATAATTGTTAGTGAAAGACGAAGTGGTGCAAACCACTTCGTTTTTTCTTTTTCCGATATGAATCGTTAAGCATAATTCTTATAATTACCCCCAATTATGTTACAATACATACTTGAATAATTCATATAATCAGGTGAATCCAGAAAGGGTTTTACAATGAAATTGCTATTTATAGGGGATGTAGTGGGATCTCCAGGTCGTGACATGATTCAAGAATACCTTCCTAAGTTAAAAGAAAAGTATCGTCCGCATATCACGGTCATCAATGGCGAGAATGCAGCAAGTGGCCGGGGGATTACAGAAAAGATTTACCGCAGTTTTTTAGAGTGGGGAGCGCAGGCAGTGACCATGGGAAACCATACATGGGATAATCGTGATATTTTCAACTTTATTGATGAAGCGAAATATCTTGTCCGTCCAGCAAACTTTCCAGACGGGGTACCCGGAGAAGGTATGAAATTTTTAAAATTGAACCAGCATGAAATAGCGGTCATCAATTTGCAAGCGAGAACGTTCATGCCGGATTTGGACTGTCCGTTCAAAAAGGCGGAAGAACTAGTGGCGGAGGCTCGAAAAAAGACACCGATCATCTTTGTCGATTTTCATGGTGAAGCGACAAGTGAAAAGCAAGCCATGGGTTGGTTCCTGGATGGTAAGGTTACAGCAGTCGTTGGTACACACACACACGTCCAGACAGCCGATAACCGTATATTACCTGCAGGCACCGCTTACATATCAGATGTAGGCATGACAGGACCATATGATGCCATCCTTGGTATGGAAAGAGAGGCAGTCATCCATCGGTTCCTGACTAGCCTTCCAGTTCGTTTTGAAGTCCCAAAAGAGGGACGGACCCTATTAAGCGGGGTTCTCCTTGAAATTGATGAGAAAACTGGCAAGGCAAAGAAGATAGAAAGGATCCTGATTAACGAAGATCATCCCTTTTACCATTGATTCGAACGGATGGACAGTCAAACTGCCATCCGTTTTTACATTCTTTAATAAATGGTGTACAATCCCGGTTTTCTTTGTCATACAAGTTTTACTTGATGAATATAGTAGCAGTGGAAAGTGTTATAACTATTGAGCCAAGTTAGAATCGGCAGGGAAAACAAGGAGGACTAGGAATGGAAATATTAAAAGTTTCAGCAAAATCTAATCCTAATTCTGTAGCAGGCGCACTAGCGGGAGTGCTCAGGGAAAGAGGAGCAGCCGAAATTCAAGCAATCGGTGCAGGTGCGTTAAATCAAGCCGTCAAGGCAGTAGCAATCGCAAGAGGGTTTGTCGCACCTAGTGGAGTTGACTTGATTTGTATTCCTGCCTTTACAGATATACTTATTGATGGCGAAGAGAGAACGGCAATAAAACTAATCATTGAACCAAGATAATTGCAAGTTTGGGTGTCCTGTTTGTCGGATGGCGAGCAGGCACTTTTTTGTCGTGACTTCCAAATGACGAAAGGCCCGTGTCGCCTTATAATGGTATATATAATCATAAAAAAGTACAGGAAGGGGGATTACATTGGAGATTTTTGATGCACATTGTGATGTGCTGATGAAGATGTTCATCGATCCGGATATTTCTTTTACAAATAGTGATAAATTACATATAACAAAGCGGGGTTTATTGGACGAAGGGGGAAAAGTCCAATGTTTTGCCATATATATACCTGAAAAAGTCCACCCTGATATGAGATTTCAAGCGGCTTTGGCGATGGTGGATATTTTTCATGAAAAGATTTTGTCGGAGCCGGAAATGAAATTTATAAAGACCAAGGCAGATATCGAATCTTTAAAAGAAAAGGAAATCGGTGCAATGCTAACTTTGGAGGGGTGCGATTGCATTGGGAATGATTTGTTGAAACTGAAAACCCTTATTCATCTTGGAGTATCCTCCGTAGGTTTGACTTGGAATCATGCTAACTTGGTAGCGGATGGGGCATTGGAAACAAGAGGGGGAGGCTTGACAGGGTTTGGAACGGAAGTGGTCGCGCTACTGAATGAGAAGTCAATTTGGTGTGATTTATCCCATTTATCTGAAGCTGGATTTTGGGACACCCTAAAGTTGGCGAAATTCCCGATCGCCTCCCATTCGAATGCTTATCAGCTTTGTCCACATCCGCGAAATTTAAAGGACGGGCAGATAAAAGCCCTTTTACAGAAAAATGGGGTGATCGGAGTAACCTTTGTCCCGCAATTTCTAGCAAATGGCCCGGTTACGATAAAGGATATCTTGAAACATATAGAGCATATATGCAGTTTGGGCGGGGAAAGACAAATTGGATTAGGGTCCGACTTCGATGGAATCGATCATATGGTAGAGAAGTTAACGTCATATAAGGATTATCATAACTTAATAAATGAATTGAACAGGCTTTATTCCAGTGAGTTTGTAAAAGGTCTCCTTTTTGATAATTTCACTCGTAATTTTCCGCTTGAAAAGGAAATATCTTAAGTGATTTTCAATTCTTACTATATAGATATGAATAAATATTCTGAAAATATAAAAAATAAAAGCAAAAAGGTTGCAATTTGATGATTTAACCGATAGAATTGAAAGCGTTTAGTACACCTTTCCTAAATTAGAACGATAATTATACATAGTTGAATGTTCTAAGAGAGGTGCGGTTAAATGCATTTATATACGAACGTCCTAAAGGAGTGTAAGACATGATCAATCAACTTTCATGGAAAGTTGGCGGACAACAAGGTGAAGGTATTGAAAGTACAGGAGAAATATTCTGTATTGCCCTCAATCGCTTAGGTTATTACTTGTATGGCTACCGTCATTTCTCATCCCGAATCAAGGGTGGACACACGAATAACAAAATTCGTGTAAGTACTACGGAAACTCGTGCTATCTCTGATGATTTAGACATCTTAGTTGCTTTTGACCAAGAAACAATTGACGTCAATTATAAAGAATTACATGAGGGTGGCATCATAATTGCAGATGCAAAATTCAAACCTGTCTGCCCAGAAGATACAAAGGCAGAATTATATATTGTTCCTTTTACGGAAATAGCAGCCGAATTAGGAACATCATTAATGAAAAATATGGTTGCCATCGGTGCAACATGTGCTGTTCTCGGAATGGAAATCTCCGTATTCAACGATGTGGTTGATGAAATATTCGGCCGTAAAGGTGAAGAAATCGTTAAGAAGAATATGGATGCCATTACTGCCGGCTATAAGGCAATGGAAGTGTTGCTTGGAGAAAAACTGGGCGCGATGGAGCTGGAAAAGGCAGACGGCCAGAAACGAATGTTCATGATCGGAAACGATGCTATCGCTTTAGGCGCTGTTGCAGGAGGTTGTCGCTTCATGGCAGCTTACCCGATTACTCCGGCTTCCGAAATCATGGAATACTTAATTAAGAAACTTCCTCAATTTGGCGGGACGGTCATACAGACTGAAGATGAAATCGCGGCAGCCACAATGGCTATCGGTGCGAATTATGGCGGTGTACGTGCCATCACAGCTTCAGCTGGACCTGGGCTTTCCTTGAAAATGGAGGCGATTGGTTTAGCGGGCATTACCGAAACGCCAATTGTCATCGTCGATACTCAACGTGGAGGTCCATCTACGGGACTTCCTACAAAACAGGAGCAATCCGATTTAATGGCCATGATTTATGGTACACATGGTGAAATACCTAAAATCGTCATGGCTCCGAGTACTGTTGAGGAAGCTTTTTATGATACGGCAGAAGCATTCAACCTTGCAGAGGAATATCAATGTCCGGTTATCGTTTTATCCGACTTACAGCTATCATTAGGTAAACAGACGGTTCAGCCGCTTGATTACGGCAAAGTGGAGATAAGACGCGGAAAATTGGTTGACTTTGAAATTGAAGAGCCAGAAAACAAATCTTACTTCAAGCGTTATGAAGTAACGGAAGACGGAGTCTCACCACGGGTAGTGCCTGGTATGAAAAATGGAATTCACCATGTTACGGGTGTTGAACATGATGAAACGGGCAGACCTTCCGAGACGGCCTTGAATCGCAAATTGCAAATGGATAAACGGATGCGTAAGCTGAATAATTTAACTAACACATTCCAAACACCAGTATACAAAAACACACCGCATGAAGAAGCGGATTTATTAATTCTTGGTTTTAACTCAACACGCGGGACGATTGATGAAGCGATCGGCCGTTTAGAAACGGATGGAGTGAAAGTGAATCATGCGCAAATCCGCTTGATTCATCCTTTCCCAGCTGATGAAGTCCTTTCATTGGTGCAAAGTGCTAAGAAAGTAGTAGTTATTGAAAATAATGCGACTGGACAATTGGCTAATATTATCAAGATGAATGTCGGACATGTTAATAAAATAAAAAGCATCCTAAAATATGATGGCAACCCATTCCTCCCGCATGAAATTCACACACAATGCAAGGAGATGTTCGAATATGGCAACGTTTAAAGAGTTTCGGAATGATGTAAAACCTAACTGGTGTCCTGGCTGCGGAGATTTCTCCGTTCAGGCTGCCATGCAGCGTGCGGCAGCCAATGTGGGATTGGAGCCGGAGAATTTGGCCGTTGTTTCCGGTATCGGCTGTTCAGGGCGTATATCCGGTTACATCAAGTCATATGGTTTCCACGGCATCCATGGGCGCTCACTGCCAATTGCCCAAGGAGTAAAAATGGCCAACCGTGAATTGACCGTTATAGCTTCAGGCGGTGACGGAGATGGTTTTGCAATCGGGATGGGACACACCATCCATGCGATCCGCCGTAATATCGACATTACGTATATTGTCATGGATAACCAAATTTATGGATTGACAAAAGGCCAGACTTCTCCTAGATCCGCTGCTGGATTTAAAACGAAATCCACTCCAGAAGGATCAATAGAACAGGCTGTTTCACCTATGGAATTAGCATTGTCAGCTGGCGCTACGTTTGTCGCCCAAAGCTTTTCCACTGACTTGAAAGATCTTACTGCGATCATTGAAGCAGGGATAAACCATAAAGGATTCTCCTTTATCAATGTTTTCTCTCCTTGCGTAACATACAATAAGATCAATACGTATGATTGGTTTAAACAAAACTTAACTAAATTGAACACAATTGAAGGCTATGATTCTTCAAATAAAGAACAGGCGATGCAGACTTTGATGCAGCATGACAGCCTTGTGACAGGGATCATTTATCAAGATTCTTCACGCCCTTCGTACCAGGAATTAGTGCCAGGGTATGCTGAAAAAGCGCTAAACAAATCAGATTTGACACTGGATCAAGCGCACTTTGATAAGCTTGTTGCTGAATTTATGTAAAAGTTAAAAGGTTCACCCCTTAAGATGGGGTGAACCTTTTTTTGTGATTAACTGGAAAGCTCAGTAGAGAGAATCACTAGCCTCCCTAGATTAGCTTACCACCAACCGTTATTGCATCCACAGAAGAAATTGCAACGATTCCTTCTTCTGCAACAATTGTGATGGCGGTTGTGGTCTCGATCTCTGTCCCGATCTCTGTCCCGATCGTGGTCCCGATCTCTGTCCCGATCGTGGTCCCGATCTCTGTCCCGATCGTGGTCCCGATCGCGGTCCCGATCGTGGTCGCGATCGCGCCTATTGCAGCCCCTCACAGCACGACAAAAATCGTCTGCGATTCTCTTGTTATCTCTGTCCCGATCTCTGTCCCGATCTCTGTCCCGATCTCTATCCCGATCGCGATCCCGATCATGATTATTGCATCCACATGACATATAAGTCACTCCTTCATTGTTTTTGTTTTTTGTTGTACAAGATATCTTATTCGAGAGCGGACAAGATGCTATAGAAACATGACCCATTTAACAAAAATGTACGAATGCCTAAAAATCATCATTATTAATGTGAAAATGCCGGTACAAAAGTGATTATGGTATTTTTGTGATTGATTTTTCATATCTTTACATATTAAGGTAGATGAAAAAGCACAGCCCTATTTCAGGGGGAATGTACATGTTGAGAGGTAAAATGAAAGCGATCGTCAAACAACACCGAGGTTATGGGGCACAATTACTAGTTGTCGATATACCGGACATTCGTGATGACGAGGTCTTGATTCGAGTGAAGATGACCTCGATCTGCGGAACGGATATTCATATTTTCACCTGGGATGAATGGTCACAAGGAAGGGTGAGCCCGCCATACGTATTTGGGCACGAATTTGCAGGGGAAGTAATCGAGATAGGAGCAAGTGTCAGTAATGTTTCAGTTGGTGATTGTGTATCTGCCGAAACACATATAGTTTGCGGTACATGCAGGCAATGCTTAACCGGACAATTCCATATCTGTAAAAAAACAAACATTATCGGTGTGGATAAACAAGGGTGCTTTGCAGAGTACATAGCTCTGCCAGCCAAGAATTTATGGAAAAATCCAAGTGATATGCCACTCGATATAGCTACCATCCAAGAACCGATGGGGAATGCCGTCCATTCAGTGCTAGCTGGCGAGGTGCTGGGTAAAACGGTGGCAATAATCGGTTGTGGTCCAATTGGGCTTATGGCGATTGCTGTAGCAAAGGCCGCAGGTGCTGATAAAGTAATCGCTCTTGATATTAATGATTATCGACTTCAGCTAGCCAAAAAGATGGGTGCCACACACCTCATTCATTCAATGAATCAGGATCCAGTGGAAATCACGAAAAACATTACAAGTGGGGACGGGGTGGATGTTGTTTGTGAAATGAGCGGGAATCCAGCAGCTATCCAACAAGGGTTCAAGATGGCGACCAATGGTGGAAGAATATCCATTCTAAGTCTGCCTTCTAAGCCCGTCACGATTAATATAACGGAGGATATCGTATTCAAGGGTCTTACTGTCCAAGGGATAACGGGAAGGAAGATGTTTTCAACCTGGCAACAGGTTTCAAGTCTGCTTGAAAGTGGCAAGGTTGATGTAAAACCAATGATTACCCATCGGTTCTCACTCAGTGATTTTGAAAAGGGATTTGAACTGATGATCAAAGGCCAGTGTGGTAAGGTTCTCCTTATACCTTGAACACCTAAAAAGGTGGAAATTGCATGCTCTGCATTTGAAAAATCATGAAAGGGGAAAGCGCCATCCAAAAATGATAAGAAGAGGCTAAATTCGTCATAGCCTCTTCTTTCATGTTCTTATTTTCAATATTTGTGAAAAATTTCTTACAATTGAAGAAGCCACGACAGAATGATTGTTTCTTGCTGTTAAAAGCTTTATACTATGATAATGTGGATATATCACACTTAATAGCTAATATTTACTGGAAATTCTTAAAAAGGAATCCGTATAAATCCATTTGATGATAGGTCTTGGAATAGTTGGTGAAAGAAATAAACTAACTATTTTGAAAGGAGATTAACTATGAACGAGAAACAACGATTAGAATCACAACAAGTACAGGCTGAGAATCCAGCGGACAAAAAATCCGAAAAGGACTTCAGTAAGTACTTTCAAGCCGTTTATATTCCGCCTTCCTTAAAGGATGCGAAAAAGCGGGGAAAAGAAGAAGTAGAATATCATGATGACTTTGCCATTCCTGAAGGTTTCCGCGGAATGGGAGAAGGTAAAAAGTTTTACATTCGCACTTTTGGCTGTCAAATGAACGAACATGATACAGAAGTCATGGCGGGCATCTTTATGGCACTTGGTTATCAGGCGACAGACTCGGTGGATGATGCTAACGTCATTTTACTTAACACTTGTGCGATTCGGGAAGGCGCAGAGAATAAAGTGTTCGGTGAATTGGGGCATTTGAAATCATTGAAATTGGAAAAGCCGGATCTACTGCTTGGGGTTTGCGGCTGTATGTCACAAGAGGAGACAGTTGTAAAGCGGATTCTAGAGAAGCACCATTTTGTAGATATGATTTTCGGAACGCATAACATCCACCGCCTGCCGCAAATTCTTAATGAAGCGTATCTTTCCAAGGAAATGGTCATTGAGGTTTGGTCTAAAGAAGGTGATGTAATCGAGAACCTTCCGAAAGTGCGTAAAGGAAAAACCAAGGCATGGGTCAATATCATGTATGGCTGCGATAAGTTTTGTACATACTGCATCGTACCGTATACGAGAGGGAAAGAAAGAAGCCGCAGGCCTGGAGATATCATCCAGGAAGTCCGTCATTTAGCGGCACAGGGTTACAAGGAAATAACCCTGCTTGGACAGAATGTGAATGCTTACGGTAAAGATTTTACGGATATCGATTATCGTTTCGGCGATTTGATGGATGAAATCCGCAAAATCGACATTCCGCGTATTCGTTTTACGACAAGCCATCCCCGTGATTTTGATGATCATTTGATTGAAGTACTGGCTAAAGGCGGAAATCTCGTTGACCATATCCATCTTCCAGTTCAATCGGGAAGTACGGAAACACTTAAAATCATGGCCCGTAAGTATACACGCGAACAATATTTAGAGCTAGTTAAAAAAATAAAGGAAGCTATCCCAAGTGCATCGCTAACCACGGACATCATTGTAGGCTATCCGAATGAAACGGAAGAGCACTTTGAAGAAACGATGTCATTATACCGTGAAGTTGGTTTCGATGCAGCATATACTTACATCTATTCACCACGTGAGGGAACACCGGCTGCGAAAATGCAGGATAATGTACCGATGGAAGTGAAAAAGGAACGTCTGCAACGCTTGAATGCCCTTGTAAATGAAACGTGCGCATTGAAAATGAAAGAGTATGATGGACAGATTGTTGAAGTGCTCGTTGAAGGCGAAAGCAAGAAGAATGCGGAAGTATTAGCAGGTTATACAACGAAAAATAAGCTCGTGAACTTCAAAGGACCAAAATCCGCTATTGGCAAAATCGTAAAAGTGAAAATCACCGGAACGAAAACATGGTCATTAAATGGGGATATGGTTGAAGAAGCAACGGCGATTGAGGTGGAGTAATATGACTAAATATACTAAAGATGACATTCTGAATAAAGCGGCCGAGCTTGCTGAAATGATCGCCAGCACGGAAGAAGTCGATTTCTTTAAACGGGCAGAAGCTCACATCAATGAAAATCAAAAAATCCGTGAAATGATCGCCAGCATCAAGAGTTTGCAAAAACAGGCTGTAAACTTCCAACATTACGGCAAAGAGAAAGCATACAGTCAAGTGCAGGCCAAAATTGATGCACTTGAAAAACAATTGGATGAACTTCCGATCGTGCAAGAATTCAAACAATCCCAAGTGGATGTAAATGATCTTTTACAAATGGTCTCATCACAGGTATCGAATAAGGTGACGGACCTGATTATTGAATCAACCGAAGGCGATGTCCTTCGAGGTGAGACAGGTTCACAGGTACAAGCAGGCGGCGGAAGCTGTTCATGAATATTAAAAAAGCCCTTCTGGTTTCAGAAGGGCTTTTTTAATATGCGGAAATCCTTATACAGTGCCCATTCGTGACACATATCCCAAAACATGCGCATAAAATAACCTAGGTTTAAAACATTACAGCAGTTTTCAAACAATTAAAATTCTACGCACAATAGACTTTTACCACGCATAGGATGAATGGAAACTGTATGAGGAGGGTTCGCTAGCATGTCACAATATAGAGAGATAATTACTAAAGCGGTGGTGGCAAAAGGACGTAAATTCACAAAGTCCTCTCACACCATTTGCCCGGCTCATCATCCTTCTAGCATTCTAGGTTGTTGGATCATCAACCATAAATACGATGCAAAGAAAGTCGGCAAAAAGGTAGAAATTCACGGCAGCTACGAAATCAACGTCTGGTATTCTTATAACCATAATTCGAAGACGGAAGTTGTAACTGAAAAAGTGCAATATACCGACGTTATTTCGCTGAAATACCGTGATCCCGATTATCTTGATGACCATGAAATCGCTGCAAAAGCTGTCCAACAGCCGAATTGTTTAGAAGCATGCATCTCCCCATGTGGACAAAAAATCATTGTCCATGTGGAAAGGGAATTCTTTGTGGAAGTCGTCGGCGAAACGAAAATTTGTGTCGCTGTAAGTCCAGATGGCCGCTGTGAGGATGACTGGGGCTCTGATTTCGATGATGAGGATTTCGAAGATTTAGATCCGGATTTCCTTGATGAATTCGAAGACGAATAGAATATAGAAATTAATACCGGATGACATTCCCTTCATCCGGTTTTATTTAATTTGAAGCGGGACAAGTCCCTATGGCTTTACAGATACAGCTAGCTTACAATGTAAAGGATAATTGATTTACCATGCAATTTCGAATACAGGCCATGTTGCATTTTCGTATGTTATAATGAAGGACATAAATGTGTAATAGATTTTAGTTTGGAAAGGTTTTGAAGGAATGGCTGGATATACTCCAATGATACAGCAATATTTAAAAATTAAGGCAGAGTATCAGGATGCCTTTTTATTTTTTCGTTTAGGCGATTTTTATGAAATGTTTTTTGATGATGCACTGAAGGCATCACAAGAGCTCGAAATCACATTAACGAGCCGAGAAGGCGGTAGTGAAGAGCGAATTCCGATGTGCGGCATTCCGTATCACTCGGCTGCTAATTATATTGATATATTGATAGAAAAAGGTTTTAAAGTAGCTATTTGTGAACAGACCGAAGATCCGAAGCAAGCCAAAGGTGTGGTACGCAGGGAAGTTGTCCAGCTGATTACCCCGGGAACGAAAATGGATAGTAAGGGTCTTCGTGAAAAGGAAAATAATTATATTGCCACCATCACTTATTTTACGGATGGTCAGTTTGGCTTTGGATACAATGATTTATCGACAGGGGAAAATAAGGTTACATTGATTGAGAGTTTCGAGGAAGTTCTGAATGAATTTGCCATCCTTGGTGCGAGTGAAGTGGTCATTGCCGAGGATTTCAATGAAGAATGGAAAAAAATGCTTCAAGAACGGGGCGCAGCCGCCCTATCCCTAGAGAGTAATTTGGTCCAAAGCGAGTCATTCGCTCCATTGCTTCATTTGTTAAAAGACCAGAAACTGGCGACAACGACCTCACGTTTATTGAATTATCTATACCGTACCCAAAAACGCAGCCTGGATCATTTACAGCCAGTGCTTGCATATGAAACATCACAATATATGAAAATTGATTATTATAGCAAACGTAATTTGGAATTAACTGAAACCATTCGTTCCAAAGGTAAAAAAGGATCATTACTTTGGCTGCTTGATGAAACAAAAACAGCCATGGGCGGAAGGATGTTGAAGCAATGGATTGATAGACCGCTCATAAATAAAAAACAGATCGAGCGGAGACAAAGCCTTGTTGAAACCCTGAAAAATCAATACTTCGAACGACAAGACTTACGTGAACGCCTGAAGGAAGTGTACGACTTGGAGCGGCTTGCCGGAAGGGTGGCCTTCGGGAATGTAAACGCTCGGGACTTGATTCAACTGAAACGTTCCTTGCAACAGGTGCCGGTCATTCGTGAAATCGTGAAGTCAATGGCTTCCAATCAGGATATTTCAATCCTGGCCGATAAATTGGATCCTTGTGAAGAAGTGACGGATTTACTTGAAACGGCGCTTGTAGAAAACCCTCCATTGTCCGTGAAGGAAGGGAATATCATTCAGGATGGTTTCCATAAGGAGCTGGATACATACAGGGATGCCAGCAGAAACGGAAAAACTTGGATTGCACAGCTTGAACGCGAAGAGCGGGAACGCACCGGGATCAAATCCTTGAAAATCGGATATAATCGTGTATTTGGCTATTACATTGAAGTCACACGAGCAAATTTGCATCTGCTTGAAGAAGGCCGTTATGAACGGAAGCAGACTTTAACGAATGCCGAACGTTATATCACACCTGAATTGAAAGAAAAGGAAGCTTTGATTTTACAAGCAGAAGAAAAAAGCATCAGTTTGGAGTATGACTTATTCCTCAATCTTCGTGAAGAGGTCAAAAGCTATATCCCTCGCTTACAGGATTTGGCGAAAGGCGTCAGTGAACTGGATGTCCTGCAGTGCTTTGCGACGATTAGTGAAGAACGCCATTATGTGAAGCCTGTCTTTTCCGATGATCGAAGAATCGTACTGAAGGAAGGCAGGCATCCAGTGGTCGAGAAAGTCCTTCAATCACAGGAATATGTCCCCAATGACTGCTTTATGGATGGAGATCGGGAGTTACTCTTGATCACAGGGCCCAATATGTCGGGTAAAAGTACGTATATGCGTCAAATAGCGCTAACATCGATTTTAGCGCAAATTGGATGCTTCGTATCCGCAAGTATAGCTGAATTACCTATTTTTGATAAGGTATTTACCAGGATTGGCGCGGCAGATGATTTGATTTCCGGTCAAAGTACATTCATGGTCGAGATGCTTGAAGCAAGAAATGCCATCATGAATGCGACAGAAAACAGTTTGATATTATTTGATGAAATAGGCCGGGGAACATCAACTTATGATGGGATGGCGCTTGCTCAGGCCATCATTGAATATATTCATGAGGAAATTGGGGCAAAGACACTCTTTTCGACTCATTATCACGAATTGACTGTATTGGCAACGGAACTCCCAAAATTGAAAAATATCCATGTAAGTGCCATTGAGCAAAATGGAAATGTCGTTTTCCTTCATAAAATTAAAGAAGGGCCAGCAGATAAAAGCTATGGAATTCATGTGGCTAAGCTTGCTGATTTACCGGAGCAGTTAATAGATCGGGCGGCTGCTATTTTAGCCCAGCTAGAGAATGAAAATGGACAGGCAAAGGCGATTCCTGAACAGCCTGCTGCTGAAAAAGCATCTATTGCCGAAGCTGCCCCTGTTACATCCGTCAATGAGGCACAGCTTTCCTTCTTTGGAGAAGAAGCTCCTAAAGGAAGGGTGAATTCTTCACCAAAGGAAAAAAAGGTGCTGGATGACATAAAATCACTGGATATCCTTGAAATGACGCCGCTTGAGGCAATGAATACCCTTTATAAATTACAAAAGAAACTTAAATGAGAATTAAAGCGAGGCGATAAAAATGGGAAAAATCATACAGCTTGATGAGGCTTTATCTAATAAAATCGCAGCTGGCGAAGTTGTTGAACGCCCAGCCTCAGTCGTTAAGGAACTTGTGGAAAACGCAATAGATGCAAACAGTACCATTATAGAGATTGAATTGGTGGAGGCTGGACTTGGTTCCATTCGGATCGTGGATAATGGCGATGGGATTTTACCTGATGACATAGAAGCGGCATTTAAACGTCACGCCACTAGTAAAATTAAAGACGAAAATGATCTCTTCCGAATCCGAACACTTGGCTTCCGCGGTGAAGCCATGCCCAGTATTGCTTCAGTTTCCCGTTTTGAAATGAAAAGCAGCACTGGCGAAGGGGTAGGAACGCGCATACTTCTTGAAGGAGGCTTGGTTAAGGAACTTGAGGCTTCATCCAGCCGTAAAGGAACGGATATCCTGGTTTCCGACTTGTTTTTTAATACCCCTGCACGGTTAAAATATATGAAAACCATTCATACTGAGCTAGGAAATATTACGGATGTCGCTAACAGGCTCGCACTTTCACATCCGGATGTTTCTATACGGTTAACACACAATGAGAAGCGTATCCTCCATACGAATGGTAACGGTGATGTCAGGCAGGTGCTAGCGGCAATCTATGGTACGAATATTGCCAAAAAGATGATTCCGGTTCAGGCAAGCTCCTTGGATTTCAAATTATCCGGATATATCGTCATGCCCGAGATCACCCGGGCATCAAGGAATTACATTTCAACCATGATAAACGGGCGTTTCATTAAAAACTATGCGCTCGTGAAAGCAATCCTGGATGGGTATCATACACTTCTTCCAATTGGACGTTTTCCAATCGCTTTGCTGAATATCGAAATGGATCCGATTCTTGTCGATGTCAATGTACATCCATCCAAAATGGAGGTAAGGCTCAGCAAGGAACAGGAATTGTACAGTCTTGTATCGGAAACGATTAAATCTTCGTTTAAAAAGATGTCTCTAATACCAAGTGGATATACACCAGCAGCAAAGCCGGAACAGGTGAAAAGTGAGCAAACCACTCTGGAATTGGACCATGTTGTGGAAAGCGGCAAGCGGGTCCTGGAAGAAGCCAAGAAAGAAGCTTCCCTCTTGAAGGATACCTTGATACGGGAAAAGCAGGAACAAAAGAATTACGTGGATCATAATGAAGATTTCAATCTTGAACCAATAAAGGAAATAATCTATAGCACTGAACAGCAGCAAATGGAAGATGTCTATGTACCGGTCTTACTAGATGATGAAAGCAAATCATATTTCGAGTCAGCTGAAAAGTTTACAACCTACACAGTCGAACAAGAGGAGGAAATCGAGGCGAATGAACCGGAAAGCCGCATCCCTCCGATGTACCCGATTGGGCAAATGCATGGAACATATATTTTCGCCCAAAACGAAAAGGGCTTGTATATCATAGACCAGCATGCTGCCCAGGAACGGATCAAATACGAATACTTTAAAGAAAAAGTCGGTCGGGTTGAAAACGAGCTACAGGATATGCTGGTCCCCATCACCCTTGAATTTTCAACGGACCAATGTATCCGGATAAATGAATATCGGAATGAGTTGGAAAAAGTCGGCGTCTTTTTAGAGGAGTTTGGCTATAATGCCTATATTGTCCGATCGCATCCACAATGGTTCCCTAAAGGAATTGAACAGGAAATCCTTGAGGAAATGATCGAACAATTGCTATCGATGAAAAAGGTCGACATCAAAAAATTGCGCGAAGAAGCAGCCATCATGATGAGCTGTAAAGCCTCCATAAAGGCAAACCGTCACCTGCGCAATGATGAAATCCAAGCACTACTGGATGAACTGAGGCGGACAACAGATCCCTTCACATGCCCTCATGGAAGACCTATCATCATCTCATATTCCATATATGAAATGGAAAAAATGTTCAAACGAATCATGTAATTAAAAGCAATGGAGAACCCTTATGTAATAGGGTTTTCCATTGCTTTTTTAGTTAAATGACCACAAAATGACCACATTTATTGGTCCATGCTCTTTATTCCTAGAGCTTTTGAATGTGTTGAGTTGGGCAGTTCCTCCTGACCAAATTACAGTATTTGTGTCAGTGTTAGCTTCCCTTACTATTAATATGGGTAGTCCAAATTGAAAAGACATTGAGGGTTCAATTTGTAAAAAAACGGAGCCTTCCCAGAAAGGAGTGGATGATGGAGGCTGTCCTACTTTAGTATCAGCAATCTCAACGAGGAAGCGATGAAAGTTGATTGCTAATATTCCATAGCTTGATGAAACCAAGCGGCGAATGCTTGTTAAAATGGTTTCCGGTATTGTTCACTTACAGGCAATGTACGTGGAAAGAGCAATGCGTTTCCAATCTCCAAAATAAGTTGGTTTTGAAACTGTAGTTGAATTGGATTTAACGTATTTGTTGTACTTAGAAATATGCGAATACGAAAGGCACGATCAACATATTTCGGTTATTTCAATGATGGATATTCTTCTTTCTTAAAGGTTCATTTTTAGATTTGCTTAAGTAATCTGATACTTTAAGATCTTTATTTTTATTAATACTCACTTTTCTTATCTCCTTTTTAAATTAGGTAAGAACCATCGTGTTATGTATAATCGCAATCGCATAAATGCCAGACCAAACCCAAACATGCCGAAATATGATCTCCGTGATAGACCACTTATTTTAACAACGCATTTATCCAGTTAGAATCCTAAATAGTCTAACTAGTTAATGTAGATTGTCTATACCATTTTAAAAAATATGCATAACGTAATAATAGGGTTTTTTATATGAACAAATTTAATAAGAATGGAGAATGTTGATGGCTAATGGATGTAACCAAAATCCAATAGGGGCGTGTTCTGAAGCGGAAGGAATCAATACTACTGCAAATGGGACAGCCTCCCATGCCGAAGGAATGAATACAATTGCCAATGGGATTGCTTCTCATGCGGAGGGAAGTACCACAACTGCTGGTGGTAACGCTTCACACACCGAAGGGTATGATACCGAAACAACAGCTGATACGGCACATGCAGAGGGATCTACTACGATAGCAAGCGGGGTTGCCTCCCACGCGGAGGGATATCTAACTAACGCTATTGCAAATACTTCCCATGCGGAAGGAAGTGAAACAATTGCTACGGGAAATTCCTCCCATGCGGAAGGGTTTCGGACAGCGGCGACAGCAGGTACAGCACATGCAGAGGGATCTTCTACCACAGCAAGCGGGATGGCTTCCCATGCGGAAGGTTTTGAAACTAATGCAATTGGAGCTCAATCGCATGCAGAGGGGAACAACACAACAGCAGCCGGAGCTAATTCGCACACAGAAGGAATGAATACGCAAACAACGATCAGCGGTGTTAACGCGCATGCGGAAGGAGAAGGGAATACAGCAAGTGGCAGGGCTTCCCATGCTGAAGGGGGTGGAGTAGATCAAATGGGTAATCCATTACCTACCTTAGCAAGCGGAGATGGTGCTCACGCAGAAGGCGTAGGGACAACCGCGAGTGGACCTGCATCTCATGCCGAGGGCTTCGATACATCTGCCGGTAATCCTGCTGCCCATGCGGAAGGGATTAGTACAATCTCCAATGGGCTTGCTTCCCATGCCGAAGGTGTCAATACAAATGCGAGTGGATTTGCTGCCCACGCGGAAGGGTTAGGAACAAATGCGGGTGGGGATTCCTCCCATGCCGAAGGGGAGGGTTCTGTCTCCAGTGGGCCACGTTCCCACGCGGAAGGGCAAAGTACAACCGCAAGTGGGGAAGCTTCTCATACTGAGGGTAGCAATACAAACGCTATTGGGATTAATTCTCACGCAGAAGGCCAACTTACAAACGCTACTGCAACAGATTCCCATGCCGAAGGATTTCAGACTACGTCCAGTGGATTTGCGTCCCATGCCGAAGGCAATACAACTTTGGCACAAGGTGATAGTGCTCATGCGGAAGGATCCTCTACAATAGCAAGCGGAATAGTTTCCCATGCCGAAGGAATTAGTACAACTGCAAGCGGAGATGTTTCTCATGCGGAAGGTGTCAATACAATTGCAAATGGATTTGCGTCCCATGCCGAAGGCCAGTCAAGAGCTTTTGGATTGACTTCTCATGCGGAAGGCGCTTCGATTGCCAACGGAGCATTTTCTCATAGCGAAGGTTTGTTTACAACTGCCAATGGAGATGCGTCCCATGCTGAAGGAGAAGGTAATACAGCTAGTGGAAGAGCCTCCCATGTGGAAGGCGGCGGCTTAGATCCATTGGGTAATCCAGCTCCTAACTTGGCGAGTGGAGATAGTTCCCATGCGGAAGGCATCGGTACAACTGCAAGTGGTTTTGCTGCTCATGCGGAAGGGGGAACCCAAGATATTACGTCCCAATCTGGTCCGCAAGCTTTGGGGGATTTCTCTCATGCAGAAGGAATGAATACAATTGCAACTGGAAACTTTGGTGCTCATGCCGAGGGGCAACGAACAACCGCTAGTGGATCAGCTTCCCATGCTGAGGGTTTTCAGACTACCGCCGTTGGACCTTCCGCCCATGCCGAAGGGGCAAATACAATTGCCAGCGGGGCCTTCTCCCATGCAGAAGGTATAGGTACAACCGCTAATGGGATTTACTCTCATTCTGAAGGGGCAGATACAACTGCCAGTGGGCAAGCATCTCATGCTGAAGGACTAGGAACGCTTGCAAATGCTGACTTCTCACATACTGAAGGGTTGAATACTACAGCAAGTGGTCTGAATGGAGTTCACGTAATGGGGCAAAATGGTGGACCAGCTGTAGGAGACTTACCTTTTTCATGGTATCTAGTAAACGGTGCGTTGGGTGGAGTCGTTGCCAAAATACTAAACGATGGATCGGCCTGTTTTGAAGGAGATGTATCTGCCAACATCGTTGCACCCGTGGCCTGTGACTTTGCTGAAATGTTTGAAACATCCAACGGTAAATCGATTGATGTTGGTTATTTTGTAACGTTTGACGGGGAAACTGAAAAAATTCGTATAGCGAATTCATTCGATGATTTTATCGTAGGAATTACTAGTTCGAATCCTGCTGTACTTGCTGATATTCAAGACCCTGAATGTAGTAAATATTTACTGGATGAATGGAACCGGCCTGTCTACGAAGAAGTCATAATTCCGGACGTAACTGATAATGAAGGAAACATTCTAATAGAAGAGCACGAGCTATCAAGAAAGAAACTAAATCCTTTGTGGGATCCATCCAACCAATGCGGTTCAAGGTTAGAAAAACCTGAATGGGTGGCGGTAGGACTAGTCGGGAAGCTTCTCGTTCGAGATGACGGTACATGTAAGGCAGGCGGTTACTGTCGTCCTTTTAAAGAAGGTATTGCTACAGCTGCAGATCAAGGTTTCAGGGTAATGAAACGTACTGGGCAAAATCAAGTATTAATACTGCTTAACTCAATTCCTTCAATAAAAGAGATTGATATTGTTGAAAAGTTAGAAAAATTAGCAAAATTAAAAGAACAAGGATTTCTAACAGATGAAGAGTTTCAGATTCAAAAACAAAAATTATTATCGTTATAAGAAGCCTTTTCTATTTAAAAAAACCAGCCTGTTCGCATAACTTGGCTGTTTTTTTATAGTAAATAAAATTTAGTTCTAACCTTCTTAACTAACTCAGTAATATCAACTTCATCATTATAAATCACTTGATCTATTCGGAAATCTTCACTAGCTGCGCAGCTACTTTTAATTTGTTTAATTCAATCGTAGGCTGCAATGGCTGCAGTCCAGTCAGCTTCCTTCTTAAAGTCTGAACTAAAACAGGGAGCTTCCACTTTGTAAAAAGTTAGCCTTTGTAAAGTTTTCTGCTGAAGAGTCCTGATTTTGAATGTGCTAATCTTTCTGATACCATTTTAGCATTTTCTCCGAACTCCAACATTATAGTTGAAAATTATGGAATTGGATTGAACACTTTGATATCTGTAGGTACCTTTAGAGAAGAAAAGCTCTGAGCCAACAGCAAAATTGAAATGAATCATCTGCTGTTATAGATGGGGGGCAGAACTTCTTATATTATAAGAAGAAACTCGGTAGAATATAAAGAGAAGTATAACTGATTGTATCCAAGCTTACCCTGGATTTTTAATGCCCATAAACCACATTAGGTTACCAACATAATATAAGATGTGGCGTGAAAAACGGATCATGTAATTAAAAGCAATGGAGAACCCTTATGTAATAGGGTTCTCCATTGCTTTTTCGATTCCGATTTATTAGTTGTATAGGCCCTCGAACAGGGGGAATCATGCTCCCGATATCTATCTTCAATAATAATAATATGGGGGATTGGGCTGATATTGATAGTTGTAATTCGGGGCAGTATACATTTGGTTATCATGGTGATTAATATATTGAGGATATTGCTGCATGTCTTCTTCGGCCGCTCGATGGCAGTTGGCTGGCGGACCGATGAATGTTGATGGCTGAACTGGTGCAATTGCTTTTTTCCATTGGTTTTCATCCATGCAATAAGTATGAGCCATAATATTTGCAGGTGTCAATTTCAAGATATCTGAACCGAGGATCACCTCAGGTGTTGGTGCATTAAAGATGGCGAGCAAGTGGGTTTTATCAGCATTAGCCACTTCATAATGCCACCAACCTTGTGGGACGTTGGCTACTTGACCGGGTTTAATGGGGTAATTTTGAATTTGCTTTGTAAATGGATTCAGTAAGGAAACGGTTGCCGCTCCAGAAATGCAATACACTAGCTCCGCTGCATTTTGGTGATAATGCGGTTCTACGACATTGTCTGTACTAAGGTAAATATCTAATAATGAAACATTTTCGAGGGTATTTAATTGTTTAACACCTAATGAGTTAATATAGTTTTGATTGTCTTTTTTCATGAAATTGCTTTTATTGACATCGAAAAAGAATTGTGTGGATGGTGAAGTATAGTCCATATAGGAGACCATGAATTTATCATTCCTTTTTTAAGACTTGATTTTTCAGGATATGTTAAATCTCATTCTAATGTGCACTTACCCAGTGGTTATGTGCCTATCGAGGTGATAAGGGTTGCTGATGATACTTTCATTGAATGAATGATAGACAGTGACTTCGGGTAACGTATTAGTCATGGTTATTATATCAATATTATTTTATATATTTTATAACCGAAACTACTAATCTGATTATTGGATATAATCAAACTTTTAATAAGCAGAATTTCCCCATTGCGTGACTTTAAATTACAGTGATATAATGTTCTCTGTGATTTTAAAGTTTAACATAGGAAGTGGCTAAATTGTCGAACAATTCAAAAGAGAGTAAATTCGTCCCGTACGTTTCTGCATCTAAATCTCTACCGGAATTGACTGCAACTGCAATCATTCTAGGGATCATTCTTGCAATCGTATTCGGGGCGGCAAATGCATACTTAGGCCTACTTATTGGTTTAACTGTCTCTGCTTCTATACCCGCGGCGGTAATTTCAATGGCCATATTAAGAGGGGTTTTTCGCAGGGATTCAATATTAGAAAACAATATTGTGCAAACGATGACCACGGCAGGTGAGGCTATTGGTGCCGGTGCTGTATTTACCATTCCGGCATTATTCATGTGGGACATGGACGTGAGTCAAGCATTCATCATTTTCGTAGTATTAACTGGGGGATTTTTAGGGGTCTTCATGATGGTTCCCCTTCGCCAGCTTTTGATTGTAAGGGAGCATGAAACATTGCCTTATCCAGAAGGTACGGCATGTGCCGAGGTCCTGAAGTCAGGAGAAAAGGGCGGTACAAGCGCCAAGCTAATCGGAGCCGGTTTGGTAATTGGCGGTGTTGTTAAAGGGCTTGGTGATGGATTTAAGCTTTTCAAGACAGAGGTTGAAACAGGGATCACGAATTTTAAAAATGCAGTGGTTGGTCTTGATGCCTTTCCTTCCCTTTTGGGTGTAGGGTACATTATTGGACCGCGTGTTGCAGGACAAATGCTAGGTGGGGGTTTATTAGCCTGGGTCGTTTTAATACCGGCCATCAGCTTTTTTGGCGGAAACAATGGGACAGCCATTTTCCCTTCTGATGTACCGATCGGTGAATTGGATGCATGGGGAATTTGGGATAATTATATTCGCTATATTGGTGCTGGTGCCGTTGCAACGGGCGGATTGATCACTTTGATCAAAACATTACCAATACTTTTCAGTTCAGTTATTGATACTCTTAAAGGCGTAAAAGCCAATAAAGGACAACTAAAATCGGGTTCTATCCGTACAGAACAAGATATACCGGCTAAATACGTTTGGTTGGGTACGATCATCTTAATTTTAATCATTGCTTTCACACCTATAACGGATGTAGGAATCATCGGTGCGATTGCAATCGCGATTTTTGGATTTTTATTCGTGACAGTGGCTTCAAGGGTTGTTGGAATCGTCGGAAGTTCGTCTTCCCCTGTTTCTGGAATGACGATCGCCACTCTATTGATTGTTGCGATTGTCTATAAGGCAACTGGTTTTACTGGTACGACTGGAATGGTAGCAGCTTTAACCGTCGCTGCAATCATTTGTACAGCGCTTGCGGTTTCAGGTGATGTTTCTCAGGATCTAAAAACAGGATATATCGTCGGCGGAACACCATGGAAACAACAAGTTGCCATGATGATCGGTGTTGTTGCGTCCGCTTCTGTCATAGGTTTTATCCTGGTTCTTATGGATAACGCATATACGATGGGTTCTGCAGAACTGCCTGCACCTAAAGCGGCACTTATGAAAATACTTGCCGAAGGTGTTTTAGGGGGAGATTTACCTTGGACTCTGATCTTTATCGGTGCGGCTATTTCCATTACATTAGAGTTTTTCGGTTTGAATTCACTTGTCGTTGCAGTGGGCATATACTTGCCGGTTCATACTAGTGCACCAATCATGATCGGTGGATTTATTCGATTCTTCGTTGAGTTCTTCTCGAAAACAAAAGAAGCGCTTAAAGCACGGGTTGACAGAGGTGTATTATTTGCCTCTGGTTTAATAGCGGGTGAATCATTAATTGGTGTTCTTATTGCCATATTGATCGCAGCAGGTGTCCAAGTTCCGGCTGCGGCTAAATTAGCCAGCAATTTGCTGCCATTCTTATTATTCCTTGCTCTAGCTGGATTGCTTTGGTTCGTATCCAGCAAAGGGAAAAAAGAAGATGCTTCGTAAACGCCAATCAAAAAAGAGGAACCTGTTAACCATGATTCCCCTTTTGGAAAGACGCGTCACTATGGTGCAAGAATCTTCGGAAGCCACTTTTTTGGTCATTCAAAGGACCAATTTTGTGGAAAGAATGACCATTCGTTTCTTAAAACAGCCATCAGTCCGTAAAATCAAGCTTGATAAGTTTGGAGCATATGCCATTAAACAGATGGAGTTCCAAAGGAATGTAAATCAGATCTCTGAAGCGATGAGTGAACATTTTGGTGAGGAAGCGGAACCAGCCTTACCGAGGCTGATGAAATTCCTGGAAATTCTAGAAGCTCATGATTGGATCATATGGGATGATGAAGAAGAAAAATGAAAAAAAGCTGAAGCAATTCTGGGTGCTTCAGCTTTTTTCTGTATTGGTACAAAATTTACCACATCTGCATTTTATGAAATTAGACTATAGGTATAATTATTTGTAATAACTTTATATGCGTTGTATTCTGTACTGTTAGTCATGATTAATAAAACAAAACTATTCACATTTTGAAGCGCAGGTGGTTTATCATGGGGAGAGTACAAGGTAAAGTTAGTGACAGGTGGAGCTTCAGGCATTGGGTTATCCATATCCCCACTAATGGCTAAAGAAAGCGCAAAAGTCGTGATTGCTGTTTTTAATGAAGCAGGAGCAAAAGAAGCGGCCTAAAACATTAAAAAACAAGGTGGGGAAGCAGCTGGAGTATTTTTGGATGCTGGACAAGCAGATTCCATACAGGCAGCAGTCGACTTTACCATTGAACAATATGGAACGGTTACGGTACTCGTTAATAATGTGGGTTTAACTAATCTGCATAAAGATCTGGATGTCGTGAACTTAGATTTGGAAGAATGGAATCGACTTATGGACGTGAATTTAAAAAGTGTGCTATTGAGAAGCAGGTTTGCGATTCCTCACATGATTAAAGCTGGAGGAGGTTCGATTATAAATACGGCCTCAATGGCTGGATTTACAGGTGACTCCGTACGATCCGCATATGGTGCGTCCAAGCGGGTGTAGTGAATTTGACTCGTTATATCGCTGCACAGTATGGTAAAGATCATATTAGTTGTAATGGAGTGGCACCAAGTCTCATTTTAACTCCTGCAGCGAAAAATAATATGCCTCAGGCCGTACTCGATATTTTTGGCAAATTCAATGCATTGCCATATCATGGTGAAGCGGATGATATCGGTTATACCGTATTATTCCTTGCATCTGACGAGTCCAAATTCATTACAAGTCAGACGATCCAAGTGGAAGGCGGTAATCATATAGCCAACCCAAGCATCTCTGATTTTAATGATTATGTAACGAGAGCAAAATCCAATTAATTGTCTGGACATTCATATAACAAAACATTACCCTGGATAAGATCAACACTTTCCGGGGTTTTTAGCTAGGACGCCCTTTATTAAAAAACATGAAGCAGGTGCATATAACAATGGAAGTAAAAAATTATGATGAAATGCTGAACATCAGGACGGAAGGTGAACAAAAAAAATTCAATGATTCTTTGCATTATCATCGATATGAACCGACGCCATACAGCGCATTAGAACAGTTATTAAAAGAATATCCATTGAAAAGAAATGATCGCATTGTGGATTTTGGATGCGGTAAAGGACGCTTGAATTTTTTGATCCATCACTTCTATCAATCATCTGTGGTTGGCGTGGAAATGAATGAAAATTTCTATAAAGAAGCGATCGAGAATCTGAATGGCTACATGAAAAAAAGGAAAAACGACAAAAACGATATAGAATTCCACTGTTGCTTGGCAGAAGAATATGATATTGATACGCAGGACAATCATTTTTATTTCTTTAATCCGTTCTCGGTACAGATTTTCATGAAAATCATCAATAACATTTTGCTTTCCTTTGAAAAAGAACCGCGCCAAATCGAACTGATACTATATTATGCTTCACAAGATTATATTTTTTTCCTCGAAAATCAAACCGCTTTCGAGCTGAAAAACGAAGTGATATTACCTGGCTTGACTGAATCTAATCCTTTTGAGAAATTCGTCATATACCAATTGTTATATTGAATGGATATTGTTTTTTCGGTGATAAAAACACCCAAGCAATCTTTAATGGATGCTTGGGTGCAAAGAGTGAAGCCAATAAAGGTGTTTAATTTAAAGCGGATTGTAAAATCCTTATTACTTTTTTTTTGCATGCTCCTATTCCATTTTTTATCTTTTAATTTTCTTTTATTTCTAAGGATGAATCACTTTGTATATGGAGAGCGAGGTTCTAGTTTATAGTTTGTAAGCCATAGTGAACATAATAAAATTAATTCAAATGCATTGGTAACAGCCGAACTTTCTATGGGAATAGGAATGGCACTTCCAACTATCATGACTATAACCCCTAAAAGCATCCAAATCCAACGTGTTCTTATAAATATGTAGATGCTAATCACCAATAATATAAAGGTGACAATAAGCACCATTAAAGGTGGGCCCGAAGATTCCTCACTAACATATCTTAAAACTCCATACTCGTAGATTGGTACAAATGTCTTATGCATATTTTCAATAAATTCATAGATGATAAGCCCAGCTGTAAGGAAAAGGAAAAAGTAGGGTGTTATCGTTTTTTTTGTAAAAGGAATATGTATTCTTTTTGCCATTTCCCATCCAAACAAGATCAATGTGGGAGTGATAAATCCATGACTCCAGAAACGTAATGCATTTAATGACTTTAACAAAGGGCCATCACCAATGAACTTTCCCGAGGCAATAATTAAGTTATCCACGATAAGCCCGAAAGTAACTAGAAGAAGAAAGCTTGAATACGAAAAGAGTTTGCGGTCCTGTCGAAGTAACGCCATTCCCATGATAAAAAGAATCATATAAACGATTGAATAACAAAAATATAAAATAGTATCCAACTACATCACCCCCTATATTGTTTTTTCCGTACTATAATAGAACAAAACATATCAACTTTAAATAAAAGTACCCATTTAAATATAATTTTAGTTTATTGTGAAATTCAAATTCAGGAAAGATTGGAAATACCTATTCGGAGAATATAATGGGTAGGCTTTATATGTGCTTTTTATAAAGTATCAAAGGTCTACATAAGAAACTTTATATTTAAACAAGGATGGAAGCATTGCATCAAAAATTATCATAAATGGCGATTATAACCAGATCCTTCCGAGTCTTGTTTCTTTTTTAGACTAAGTAGAGATGACTTATCCGTCTACATGAGGAAAATGACATAAGATATTCAAAAGAGAAGGAAGTTAGACGTAATGTTCGTTTTATATAGCCCATAAGGAAATGAAGAGCAATACCAGTATCATGTGCGTTAGTAAAAGTACTTAGAAATAAATTTTAGGGATAGTGAGGTATAAAATGAAAAAAGTCATTAAATATATTCTCGTTAGTATAATTCTATTAATGATTATCGCTTTCGGCGCCTTTTATATATGGTCAGAACAAACATACAAACCATCAGATGAATTGTATGCGTTAGTTGGAAAGGGGGATATAAAAAAGGAAAATGGGTTTGTCACATTCGAACCAACAAAAAACAAGAAAGTGGGCATTGTCCTGTATCCAGGTGCCAAGGTTGAGCCGGAAGCATACGGATATTATGCAAAAGAATTATCAAAAGAGGGATATACAGTCGTTATCCCAAATGTGAGGTTCAATTTCGCTTTGTTTGATAAAAATAAAGCGACGGAAGCTAAAGGTACATATCCAGAAGTGGAGAAATGGTATGTTGCTGGACACTCGTTAGGAGGAGTAGCCGCCTCCGCATATGCTTATGAAAATTCAAAAGAGGTGGAAGGGATTATCCTCCTCGGTTCATATCCCAGTGACTCGAATGACTTTTCAAAAATGAAAGTTCCTATGCTATCGTTATATGCAGAACATGACGGGCTATCTACAGTAGAGAAGATTATGAAGACAAAGCACTTACTATCTAAAGAGGCAAACATGCATAAGATAGCGGGAGGAAACCACGGTCAATTTGGTGTATACGGAAAGCAAAAGGGAGATAATGAAGCGACTATCTCAGCTAAGAAACAACAAGAAGAGATGATAGCTGTCACAAAAAAATGGCTTAATCAGAATGGGGATTAAGCCTTATTAAATGCCCTCAAAATTGAGGGCATTTTAATACCGAAATATATTTTGACTTGGAAAGAAAGACAAAAGAACCAGTTGATCTAAAGTAATTACTTCAAGTCGATCTCGTTGAATAGAATCATGTTTAGAAAGCATCCTCATCACCTCAAGTTTTAATACTTCTATATTAAAGCAAAAATGACTCTAGGCAAAAGTGTTCTATCTAAAAGGTAAGCCGAAGTTGATTGGAGCGGGTGTTCGAGACTCCTGCTTAGAAAAGCGCGTCTAGGGGAGACCCCGCAGGCGAGAGCAGAGGGCCGACCGCCCGCGGAAAGCGAGTGCCCTACGTTCCAATTAACGTCCAAATTGTACAAGCGAAAAATAGACAAACTCGATTTTCATCGAGTTTGTCTACAGTCTGAACCCCCGTTATGACGGGGTTCAGTTTATCGCAAAAGTCCTTCGGGATTAAAGAGCCGCGCCAAATCGGACTAAGTTTAATTTATGCTTAATAAGCACTTAAGCAATATTCCCTTTTTTAATGGATGTTTAATTTACAACATATTGTAAATTCTTTTGGGGCTCATATCGTTTTTCTATATAAATTTGATGCCAGGTCATAAACGTCAAAATGGTCCAGAGCTTCCGGCTGTTGTCCGCTTTATTATTTACATGGTTTTCAAGTAATTCTATAATTTGCGCTTTATTAAAAAGGTAGTCAGTCGGGCTTTCCTGGATTAACCTTACTGCCCAATCGTATAACTCATCCTTCAGCCAATGTCGTATCGGAACAGGAAAGCCTAGCTTTTTTCTGCTCCATACATGTTCCGGCACTATCCCGCGGGCAGCTTTTCGGAGCATGTATTTGGTCGTTCCATTTCTCACTTTTTGATCCATATTAAGTTTTGAAGCCGTATTGAAAACGCATTTATCCAAAAAGGGAACTCTCACCTCTAAAGAATTCGCCATGGACATTCTATCTGCCTTCAATAAAATATCACCTTTTAGCCAAGTTTGAATATCAATGTTTTGCATTTGGGTTATAGGATCATACCCTAAAGAACTTGAATAGATGGGATTTGTCACTTTCTCATTTTCTAGTCCGTTGTGATAATTCACAAGTAGTCGTTTTTTCTCTTTCTCGCCGAATATGTTTGCGTTCCCGATATATCGGTTTTCTAAAGGTGTCACTCCACGCTCTATAAAACTCTTTCCTCTAACACCTTCTGGCAAAACAGAGGAAATCGCCTTCAACACTTTGTTCAATGATGTTGGAAAATAGGAAAACATGCGCAGGGAATGGGGCTCCCGGTATATATTATATCCGCCGAATAACTCATCTGCCCCCTCACCGGACAAAGCGACCTTGACGTGTTTTTTAGCTTCCCGGGCGACAAAATATAGTGGAACGGCAGCGGGGTCCGCTAAAGGGTCATCCATATGCCAGATGATCTTCGGCAGTTCCGCCAAGAATTCTTCAGGACTAATGATATAACTTATATTTTCTACATTAAGAGCGGCTGCTGTTTCCTGTGCAACGTTTATTTCACTATATCCATCTCTTTCGAACCCAACAGAAAAAGTTTTGATCTTAGGGTTAATCTCTTTTGCGATGGAGCAGATAAATGATGAATCAATCCCGCCCGATAAAAAAGATCCAACTGGAACATCACTTCTCATATGGACGTTTACGGAATCCATCAGAGTGTCTTGTATTTCTTTTAGGACCTTTGAATCGTCTATATTGGAAGGGTGAAAAATAGGTTTCCAGAACCTTTTTATATCCATTTTCTTTCCTGGTTCTTTAGTGAAGTAATGTCCAGGTAATAACTTTTCAATATTCTTGGATAGGGTCGCTGGTTCGGGAACATATTGAAAACTAAGAAAATGCTGTAATGAATTCACATCCAGCTCGTCATTCATGGCTGTCAAAATACTCTTTTTTTCTGATGCAAAATAAGTAACATCATCTTGCTCACAATAGAAAAAAGGCTTGATTCCAAAGTGGTCCCTTGCACCAAAAAGCTTTAGCTCGATTTTATCCCAAATGACAAAAGAGAACATGCCTCGCAATTTCTGGACAGTTTGCTCTTTTTGGCTACTAAAGAGGGCCAATATTACTTCCGTATCAGAATCTGTCGTAAACTCATATCCTTCATCAATGAGTTCTTTTCTTAGTTCAATATAATTATAGATTTCGCCATTGAAAATGATCCAATATCTTTCATTTTCATATGAAAGGGGTTGGTTTCCATTATCTATATCGATTATGCTTAATCTCCTAAATCCAAAATTCACAAATTCATCAAAGAAATATCCTTCATCATCCGGCCCCCTATGGGTAATGATCGTGTTCATCTTCTGAATCGTTTCTTTCATATTTGAATTTATGGCTTTCGGATATTCGTGAATACATCCAACAAAACCGCACATAAAATCCACCTGCCTAATTAATTAATAGTAAGAGATTTCCTAATATCTTTTATTAATATTTTCAAAAAATAGGTACAAAGTTGAATGCCAATGTAAATAGAATGGAATCTCCTAGTCTTCTAGATTAGGTGATTATGATATATTTGTCAATTTTACTCATAAAATGAATGTATTTGTAATTATGTAAAAATATATAAGATGCGCAACAAAAAGAGGCAATCGTTATGATTGCCTCTAAAGAAAATTAAGTTTGCATGCAGTTTTTATTAAAAAAACGTTCCAGTTGATTGGAGGGGGGCCCTGGTGTGGAATTCAACGTTCCAATCTTACAAACACTAAAAAAAATCGAGTTTGTCTTCAGACTATGATGCCTTAATTAATAAGGCATCCGTCTTATTTCAATAGTTCCGCTCGATGACAAAGTGAGCACGATCGCCTCTAAAGAGAGTTTTAGAGAATTCAATGACCGATCCGTCATTCTCATATGTGTAAGTTTCCAATGAAAAACAAGGTGAGCCGTTCGGTACGTCCAACTTGTCAGAAATGGAATCGTCGGCAAGTGAAAACTCCAAGTGTTCGACCGTTTTTTTTACTTTTAAATTGAATTGTGTCTCAAGTACTTTAAAGAGTGATTTTTCACAGGCTTCGATATTAAGCCCGGGTGTTTTATACCAAGGGAGAAAGGCAATTTCATATTGAAGGGGGATATCGTTTACGTAACGTATCCGTTCCAGTTTATTTACGGGGTCTCCAATATTTTGTTTGAAAAGCTTGGCAAGGGTAGCGTTTGCTTCAATCACCTTTAAGCTAATGACCTTTGTTGAAGGATTTTTACCTTGCATCGTGACTTGCTCAGAGAATTTTTCAACCGTGCTTGTAAGAAATTGCTTCACTTTATTCTCCGAAACGAAAGTACCTTTGCCTTGGACACGGTAAATATAGCCTTCGACGTTCAATTGCTGTAAGGCCGTGCGAACTGTTGTCCTGCTTACCCCGTATATTTTACAAAATTCAGCCTCAGTCGGTAATTTTGTATTTGTTTGATATTCGCCATTTTTTATGAGATCGATAATCGATTCCTTAACTATGGAATGCAATGCCGCTTCTTTATTCATGGTCTCCACAGTGATTCCTCCTATGCTCATTCCCAATATATACATATAGATTATCTCGGATAAGTACAATAATCAACTTTAATTCACAAATTTGTAGTAACAAATTTAAATTTGTGTTGATATTTTTTCGATTTGTAACTACAATGTATGTATGGAGGCAATAATACCCATTTCATTCAAGGGAAGTGATAAAAAAGTAACATCGGTTATTTATAAGAAAGAAAACGGTTTCAACTCACTTGAAAATACTGAATAATCAATCATTAAAAAGGGGGGTAATTTCAATGAATATCTTATTATGTTGTTCTGCAGGGATGTCTACTAGTTTATTAGTTACCAAGATGGAGGAAAGTGCTAAAAACCAAGGGGTAGAGTGTCATATATGGGCAGTTGGTTCTACAGAAGTTAACAATGAAATAGATAAGGCCGATGTTATTTTATTAGGGCCGCAGGTTAGATATCTTCTTTCCAAGCTACAGGAAGCGGGGAAAGAAAAGGGAATTCCAGTCGCAACCATCAATCCGATGTTCTATGGACTATGTAATGGTGAAGAAGTGCTAAAGCAAGCCACTACTTTAATAAAAGGAGAATAAGGATATGATGACTTTTATTGATAAGTATATTATGCCTGGGGCGGTAAAGGTAGGAAATAACCGGCATTTGCTTGCAATTCGTGACGCATTGATTGGAATGATAGCGATTACAATGATCGGGTCATTCGCCGTCCTGTTTAATAATCTAGGGCAAGTCATCAAGCCATACGGAAGAATGATGGAGGCCATCTTCGGTCCAGCATGGAATACGCTCGGCGGTGATATTTGGTTTGGAACCTTTGCATTCATGACGGTATTTGCTGTATTCGGCATTTCTTATAAATTGGCACGATCATACGGTGACGATGGTTTTGAAGCGATGCTGGTATCCGCAGCCTGTTTCTTCTTACTATTGCCTCAAATCGGAAATGTAACTTTAACCATCGATGATAAGGATGTTACTGGCGGGGCATGGGGTTTTGTAAGCGTAAACTATTTTAATGCTACAGCCCTATTTACAGGAATTGTCGTTGCCTTAATAGCGACTGAAATCTTCGTGAGACTTTCCCGGGTAAAATATTTAGTCATCAAGCTTCCAGATGGAGTACCTCCAGCGGTAGCCCGTTCATTTGCAAAGTTAGTGCCGGGTATGGCAACAATCTTTATCGCTGGCGTATTCGGACTGCTATTCCGTAAAGCTACGGATGGGCAGGTACTGAATGACTGGCTGAGTAAAGTGATTGTATCTCCGTTACAAAGTGCAGTAGATTCATTGCCATTCGCTATTTTACTAGTTTTTCTTGTTCATTTATTATGGATGATCGGTTTGCATGGACCTAATATCCTTGGCGGGATAACGACACCGCTCTTTGAAAGTTCGGGAGTGAAAAATATCGATTTATATGCAAAAGGCGTCAAAGACATGGACCAATACGGCGTATTGGCGGGTTCTTTCCTGGATGCATTTGTATATTTAGGCGGATCTGGTGCAACATTGGGCCTTATCATTGCAATGATCATCGCCGGTCGGAAACGGTATAAACAGATGATTGCACTCGGAGGGGCGCCAGGAGTGTTCCAGATAAACGAACCCATTCTTTTCGGATTGCCTATCGTTCTGAATCCAATGTGGTTCATCCCATTTGTTCTAGGCCCGGTAATTACAACGGTGATATCTTATATCGCAGTAAGCAGCGGAATGGTTTTCCCGATCGTTGCCAAGATTCCATGGGTAACCCCTCCAATTGTGGGTGGATTCCTGGCCACAGGCGGGCATGTGTCTGGAGCGGTCTTGGCTGCAATCAACTTAGTCATTTCAACAGCGATTTATTTACCATTCGTTTATGCTCAAGTGAAGATAGACACAAAAAATGAAACAAAGCTTACAAAAGATTCAGAAACGCTAAGCCTTTAAGAAAGTAGTGATGAAAAGTGGAAAAAGAAGAATTATACCAGCTATCCTTTCAATTGATTTTATATAGCGGGAATGCGAGAAGCTTTGCAATGGAAGCGTTGCAGGAGGCAAAGAAGAAGGATTTTGATTCTGCCCGTTTGAAAATCGCCGAGGCGGAAACGGAATTACTGCAAGCCCATAAATACCAAACCCAATTAATCCATGCTGAGGCAGGCGGGGACTCTTTTGATCTTCCGATTATCCTGGTGCATGCACAAGATCATTTAATGACAGCGATGACTATGAAGGATCTTGCAATTGAAATGATCGATCTACGCGAAGAATTCTTACATGCAGATGCTGTGAAGGAGAGGACTGCTGAATGAGCAAGGGGTTGAAGATCGTCACGATTGGCGGAGGTTCGAGCTATACGCCTGAACTGATCGAAGGTTTCATCAAATATCATGAAGAACTTCCTGTGAGTGAAATTTGGCTCGTGGACATCGAAGCCGGAAAGGAAAAGCTTGAAATTGTCGGGAATTTGGCAAGAAGGATGATTGAAAAGGCTGGTGTGAATATTGAAGTCCATCTCACGCTGGATAGGAAGAAAGCGCTTAAAGGTGCTGATTATGTAACAACCCAGCTGCGGGTTGGCCAGCTCGCAGCCAGGGCTCTTGATGAAAAGATTCCATTGAAACACGGAGTGATCGGACAGGAGACGAATGGACCAGGCGGGCTTTTCAAGGCCTTTAGAACGATTCCCGTCATTCTGGATATTGCTCATGAGATGGAGGAATTATGTCCGGAAGCATGGCTGATTAACTTCACGAATCCTGCAGGAATGGTAACGGAAGCAGTTCTGCGTCACAGTAATATTTCCAAAATCATCGGACTCTGCAATGTGCCGATTGGGATGGAACGAGGTGTTGCGGATTTGATGGGGGTAGAACCATCAAGGGTCCGTATCGACTTTGCTGGGTTAAACCATATGGTTTACGGCTTGGATGTATTCGTTGATGGCGAGAGTGTCAAAGATCAAATCATCCAGTTGATTACTGATCCAGCTAAAGCTGTCACGATGAAGAATATCCATGCAATGGGCTGGGAGCCGGAATTCCTTAGAGCGTTGAACCTGTTTCCGTGTCCATACCATAATTACTATTATAAAACGGGTGATGTGCTGGCCCAAGAATTGAAGGATGCGGAAAAAGGGGAAACACGCGCAGAGGTCGTTCAAAGACTTGAAGCAGGTTTATTCGAGCTATACAAAGACCAGGATCTGGCTATCAAGCCGCCGCAGCTTGAAGAGCGCGGAGGTGCGTACTACAGTGATGCGGCTGTGCGGTTGATTTGCTCGATGCATACGGATAAGCGAGATATTCAAGCGGTGAATACGGTCAACCATGGTGCAATTGAAGGCATCCCGTACGGATCGGCGATTGAAACCAGTTGCGTGATAACTAAGGATGGACCTAAACCAATCAATGTAGGAGAGCTTCCTGTCGCTGTCCGCGGATTAATTCAGCAAATCAAATCCTTTGAAAGGGTAGCCATCGAAGCTGCAATTTCGGGGGACTATGATACTGCGTTGCTTGCCATGACGATCAATCCACTCGTTCCAAGCGACCGGGTTGCAAAACTTATCTTGGACGAAATGCTGGAGGCACATAAAGATTATTTGCCGCAGTTTTTTGAAAAAAAGGAGTTGCAGGATAATTTATCATGATTGAAGTCCTTGTAAATGCAGATGATTTTGGGTTAACTAAAGCGGTGAATTATGGGATTTTGGATAGCCACAAATATGGAATTGTCAATTCGGCAACAATCATGATGAATGCGAAAGCAACGGAGCATGCGATTGAAATCTCCAAGAAAACACCCTCGTTGAAGGTAGGTATTCACTTAGTCCTGACATGGGGTAAACCTTTGTTGAGTGATGTTCCGAGTTTGGTTGACGAATCTGGTTTCTTTAAGAAGCAAGGTACGGTATATGGGGATCCTGCCGGCATTTCCTTGGGCGAATTGGAGAGGGAGTGGTCAGCGCAAATCGAAAGATTTTTGGAATTTGGCCTATTCCCGACTCATTTCGATAGCCACCATCATGTACACGGGATCAAAGCATTTCTACCGGTTATTAAAAAGCTGTCAGTTAAATATGGATTGCCAGTCCGTAATGCCGGAAGCCACCTTGCAGGGATTCAAACCGTTACAGATGTTTTCCTGGATGATTTTTATGGAGAAATGGTGGTTGAAGATTACTTTCAAAACTTGAAAGGGAGAGTAATGGATGGGGAGAGTGTGGAAATAATGACCCATCCTGCATATATGGATGAAGAATTGATGGAGGTCTCCTCTTATAATGATATACGCTTGAAAGAAACCAGAATATTGACAAAGGCTAAATTACCTGAGGGATTTTCCCTTAGATTCAGCATCAACCAAGTAAAGATTTGATTTCAAAAGAGGACCATTCATCAAAAGATGAATGGTCCTCTTTTATTGTTAAAATTAATAAGCCAGGCTGAATAGGGCTTTGATGTGTGATAGGTAACGAACATTACTTGCTTCTTTCATCAATGTAGCCGGAAGGCCTTTAAGGGACGTGTTATTGGCCCCAACGGTTGCCACCGCATCCTTACGGCCAAGGCTCGCAAGTGTACCTGAGTTTACAGGTGAGAATTCTTCAAGTTTCTTGCCTTCAAATGCTGCATATAGGTTGTATCCAACGAGCTCACCCATTTGCCAAGCATTTTGTGCAGTAGGAGCATATGGACGGCCGCCTTCTGGAGGGAAC